>CAIKMY010000444.1 GCA_903828635.1 uncultured Acidobacteriota bacterium | reverse complement strand
TCGCCTCTGCTGGCGCCAGCTTTCGCAGACCGTTTTGTACCGTATACGCCTGCAGAGCCTCGAAGTTTGGTACGACAATCGCTGCCGGAAACTTCCGGTCGTCACCGATCACCACTACCTGGCTGACCAGTCGGCTCTGCTTGATCGAATTCTCGATCGGCTGCGGAGCAATATACTTCCCGCCGCTCGTCTTCAGCAGATCCTTCTTGCGGTCGGTAATGTAAAGGAATCCATCCTTATCAAGATGGCCGATGTCTCCGGTATGAAACCAGATGCGGCCGTCGGCGTCCGCCTCCAGTGCCACCCGTGTCTCCTCCGGTTTCTTGTAATAACCGCGCATGACGTTCGGTCCGTGGCAGAGAATCTCTCCATCCTCCGCAATGCGCACCTCAACACCATCGATCGGCCTGCCCACCGAGCCGATCCGATTCGCCCCCGGATGGTTGGTGCTGATCGCCGGTGACGTCTCCGTCAACCCGTATCCCTGGTAGATCCGCAAACCGGCACCGAAAAATATTCGCGCCAGATCCGGTGCCAGCGCCGCTCCTCCCGAGACCATCGCTCGCAGTCGCCCACCCATCGCCGCCCGCCATTTCGAGAGCACCAGCGCGTCGGCTATCCGATGGCGCAGCCGCAAGCCAATCCCCGGTGCCTCACCGCGATCCTCGACCATTGCCATCTCACGTGCCACATCAATTGACCAGCGTGCCAGCCGTGCCTTCAGCGCCCCTCCGGCCTCCGCCTTCTCCATCGCCCGCGCATAGATCTTCTCGTACAGCCGCGGCACACTTGTCATGATGTTCGGACGTACCTCCAGCAGATCCTGCCCCACCGATTCGACCGAACGCGCAAGCCAGGTCGTTACTCCGCTGTGCAGATACATGTAGAGCCAGTTGCGCTCGAAAATATGGGAAAAGGGCAGGAAGCTGAGCCCGATCTCGTTCTCCCGCAGATCCGCCTTCCGGCAGTTGATCAGGACATTGGTCGTCAGATTCCGATGCGTCAGCACCACCCCCTTCGGATCCCCCGTCGTTCCCGAAGTGTAGATCAATGTCGCTACCGTCTCCGGCCCCACTCCCCCACGCAACTCCTCGTACAGCCCGGGGTTTGCCGCCTCCACCTTCCGCCCACGCTCCACCAGCTCGTCAAGCGTCATTGCCTCGATGTGGACTCCAGACAAGGGCTCGAAGGAGACGATCGTTCGCAGTCCCGAACAGCCCTTCAATGCCTCCGCTATTCGGTCATATTGCTCCTGCGTCGACAGAAAGAGCACCTCCACACCGGCATCGTTCAGAATCCACGCCACCTGCTTCGGCGCATGCGTCGGGTAGATCGGGACATCCGCCGCCCCGCAATTCAGAACCCCGAGATCCGCATATATCCACTCAATCCGATTCTCTGACAGGAGACCAACATGCCCGCCCCCGCGCACACCGAGTCCCCATAACCCCAACGCCAAACCTCTCGCCTTCTCCTCCAACTGCTCCGTCGAGACCGCCTGCCAGCCAGCCCCCTGATAATAGTTGTACTGATCTCTCTTCCCCCGCCTGACCGCCTCACGGAAGATGTCGATCAATGTCTCTGTCCGGGTTGCTATCCCGGTCTCTATCCTGCCAATCATTGCTCCTTCAGGCATTGCTTGTTGTCACCCCGTTCAGAAATATGTCGATCATCGGATCGACCATCATTACAAGGCTGTTGCTCTTCCGACTGAGTACCCAGTTCGTCGCCATCCCGTCCAGTATCCCGAACATCACTTTCGCTACCAGCTTCGGATTCAACTGCGATCTGAACTTACCTTCCCGCTGCCCCGCCTCGACGATCTCTCGCAATACCTGCAGATAATCTGCCAGGTACGTCGTCGAAAATTTCTCCATAAACTTTGTCGAATGGCGTAACTCAATCTGAAAGACTATCGCCACATCACGCTCCCGCTCGATCAATGAGAAGTGAAGCTGCGCAAACCGCCGCAACTTCTCTCGCGGGTCGATGATCACCGGTATCTCCGACTTCGCCCGTGACATAAACTCGCCCATCGCCCAACTGAAGATCGATGTCAACAGATCTTCCTTATTCCGGAAATAGAGATATACAGTACCGTCAGCTATCCCCGCTGTCCGGGCGACGTCCGATACCTTCGCGTTGAAATAGCCCGATCGCGCGAAAACCTTGGCCGCTGCCCGCAAAATTATCTCGCGCCGCTCACTCCTCGCTCCTTCCTCGATGCTCTCTCTACGCTCCATCTCTTCCCTCTGTCCCTGGTAATAGCAGTGAATGAGCGCTCATTCACCACTGAAACAGGATCTTAGCCGATCGGGGGAGGGGGCGTCCACCGGCCCTGATGATTTTTTGATTTGAGCAAAAGCCATTCTCGTGTCATTGAAGTTGCGGGAAAAGTATTGATACTGAAACCGTCGTGGCATAGTGGCGTCCTGGCGTATTTGAGGGCGGAGTAATGCAGCGAGAGGCATTCGATTTCTCCGAAGAAGACTGAAGACAACCGAGGGAAACTTATGACAAACGGAAGCGGGTGGGTATTACGAGTGAAGCTGGCATGGATGGCGAAGCTGGCATTAATGGCACTGACCGGGACGATTGTCCTGAATGCGGCTGGATACGGGCAGGAGCGCATCAGGACAGCGAGTGGCGAGGTGGAAGGGACATTCAACAAGGAAACAAATGTGCGGCATTTCAAAGGGATTCCGTATGCGGAGCCGCCGACAGGGGATCTGAGATGGAAGGCGCCGCAGCCGGCGAAGAGTTGGGTGGGAGTGCGGCCGGCGGCAAGTTTCGGGCCGCGTTGCATGCAGCGTTCGGTCTTCAGTGACATGAACTTCCGGTCGAACGGGATGAGTGAGGACTGCCTTTACCTCAACGTCTGGACGCCGAAGGGGGCGCAGAAGGGGCGACTGCCGGTGCTGGTCTACTTTTATGGTGGTGGTTACATTGCGGGAGACGGATCGGAGCCGCGTTACGATGGTGAGAGTATGGCGCGGAAGGGGATGGTGGCGGTGACGGTCAATTACCGGCTCACGGTCTTCGGGTTCTTTGCCCATCCGGAATTGACGAAGGAGTCGCCGCGGAGGGCATCGGGGAATTACGGATTGCTGGATCAGCACGAGGCATTGGCGTGGGTAAAGCGGAACATTGCGGCATTTGGCGGTGATCCGCAGCGGGTAACGATTGCCGGGGAGTCAGCGGGATCGATTTCGGTGAGTGCGCAGATGGCCTCACCGCTCTCGAAGGGGTTGATTGCGGGAGCGATTGGCGAGAGTGGGTCGATGATCGGGGCGCTCTCGGCCGTGCCGCTGGCGGACGGTGAGCAGGCAGGGGTAAAGTTTGCGGCAGGGCTTGGCAAGGGGGACTCGCCGGATCTGGCGACAGTGCGGGCGATGAAGGCGGAGGAGATCCTTGAAGCGACGGCGCGACCGGGAGGGAGGTTTTCGCCCACGGTTGACGGTTACTTCTTCCCGAAGTCACCACGGGAGATCTATGCGGCGGGTGAACATGCACGGGTTCCGCTGCTGGCCGGCTCGAATTCAGAGGAGTCGGGTGCTCAGGGAGTCCTCGGCCGCGAGCAGCCGACAGTCGAGAACTACCGCAAGGCGCTGGAGAGACTCTATCCCGGCAAGGGTGACGAGGTCTTCGCGCTCTATCCGGCAAGTACTGAGGCCGAGGTCATGAACGCGGCACGCGATCTGGCGGGTGATCGCTTCATCAGCTACAGCACATGGAAGTGGGTTGAGCTGGCGTCAAAGACTGGCGGCAAGCCAACCTGGTATTACCGCTACGATCGGCCGCGTCCGGCGATGAGGGATGCCCAGCCACAGGGTGCCAATGCCCGGCCGGCTCCTCGTGGAGCGGTTCATTCGGCGGAGATCGAGTATGCCATGGGCAATCTCGACTCGAACAAGGTCTTTGCGTGGACTCCGGAGGATTACGAGGTTTCGCGGACGATGCAGGCCTATTTCGTCAACTTCATCCGGACGGGCAATCCCAATGGCGCAGGGTTACCGAAATGGCCGACCTTTGACACCGGGATGAGGCTGATCATCGATGTCAAAACGAGAGCTGAAAAGGAGGACGTCAGCCGGCGCTATCAGTTTTTTGACAAGCTCACCCAGGGCAGATAATTGGCTGGGGGCCCTATCTGCGAATAAATCTGGTAAACTGACCCCATGAGTAACGAACGTGATCGAGTGCGACGAATCGGGGTGGTGACCGGGGGCGGGGACTGTCCGGGGTTGAACGCGGTCATCAGAGCGGTGGTGTTGGGTGCGATCAATCGCGGCTGGGAGGTCTTCGGGATCGAGCGAGGTTTTGAAGGTCTTCTGGCACGTGATGGTGTCAAGCGGCTTGACCGCGAGTCGGTGCGCGGGATCATCCACACCGGAGGGACAATCCTTGGCACGAGCAATCGCGGCAATCCGTTTCGGCTGAAGCGCGAGGTGAGTGGCGGGGTGGTCTATGCCGATCTCTCGGGAGAGGTGGTCGAGCAGTTTCGGCGGTTGGGGCTCGAAGCCCTGATCGTCATCGGCGGAGACGGGACGCTGACGATTGCCAACAACCTTGCCGGGCTCGGGATCCCCATCATTGGGGTGCCAAAGACCATCGATAACGACCTCATGGCCACCGAGGTCACCTTCGGGTTTCATACGGCGCTGGTAACGGCGACGGATGCGATTGACAAGATCCACGCGACGGCCGAGTCGCACGAGCGGGTCATGATCGTCGAGGTCATGGGGCGCTATTCCGGCTGGATTGGCCTCTATTCGGGGCTGGCCGGCGGTGCCGACATCATTTTGTTGCCGGAGATTCCGTACCGATTGGAGTCGCTGGTGGCGAAGCTCGAAGACCGCTGGCGGCACCAGCGCAACTTCGCGATCATTGTGGCTGCTGAGGGGGCACTTGCAGTTGGCGGAGAGCATATTTACAAGGCCCGTGAGGAGGGGGCGAGAACCACGGCTCGGCGGCATAGCCGAGCAGCTGGTCCAGGACCTTGAAGCGGTGACATCATACGAGATTCGCTCGCTGGTACTTGGCCATCTGCAGCGGGGAGGGCAGCCGACGCCGACTGACCGGATTCTGGCGACCCGTTTCGGCTCTGCCGCGGTTCGTGCCATCGAGAATGGCGAAACCAACGTCATGGTCGCGATTCAGGCCAATCGGATCATCACTGTGCCGCTTAGCGAGGCGGTCGCCAATCGCAAGCAGGTTCCACTCGACTCGGATGTCATTCTCAGCGCACGCGAGATTGGCATCTCCTTCGGTGACTGATCGACGAATTACAGCCAGCTTCAGCCGGCATTCAGCATAGACTGAACTTTTCCAGCAGTCGGAGCAGCACGGGTTCGACCTCATCGCGGATTGCCCGGTTGGCATAGCCGATCCACGAGACATCGGAGATGGTGTCGAATGGAGCATCGAGAGGGTTGCCGCGACCGTCGGTGATCTCGATGCCGGACTCCTCGGCGATGAGGGCGGTGCAGATGTCATAGGGATGACAGGCGTGGCCCGCAGGTAGTCCCTCGCGACGATAGCGCTCAAAGAGCAGCCCGCGAAGATCAGCCAGCAGGCGGTCGCGTCCGGCAATCAGCTCGTAGAGTTGCCCTCCGGTCGAAAGATATTGCTCATCGAAGATCGGCGTCGTCGTCGTTTCCAGCCCACCGATCAATTTTCCAACCAGTTCCTCCTCGATCGAGGCGAAGACCTGCTTGCCTCCGGGGAAGGGGTGAAAGAAAGAGGCGAAGCCGCCGCGAATGCTCGCTGCACGCGATGGTTGCAGACTGGCGGGCTGGCGCTCCCCGGTCAGCAGGTTGACCGTCTCCGCTCCGGCTCCACCGCCGCGGGTTGCCCAGAGGTTGTCGCCGAGGAAGGCGCGAGTCGTCGGGATTTCGACCTGAACCGCCAGCTCGATGTCGCGCAGTGAGGTCGCCTCACCGCGATTGGGAGCAAGTCCGGCCAGCCACCACGCGCTCCGCTTGTTGTACATGATCGGCCGCGTGCCATCGATCGGGTCGATCAGCAATCGAGCCTCACAGTCGTCGATCCGCCTCCCTGCGGGAAAGGCGAGCGGCCTTTCGTCATTGACTCCCTCACAGATCAGCGCGAATGAGAGCAGTGGCGCCAGATGATTCTCCAATGCCGGCAGCAGCACCCGCTCGACTGAGCGATCAATGACATAGATCTTGTCGGCCGCCGTCTCAAAGGCGACCGCTGAGAGCGCCTCGGCCGACTGACTGCGGATCTCGGCCAGTGCGCAATCGCGCACGGCCTCACCGACACGCAGCAGCGCCTGCCGTACCTGCATGGCCAGGTCGGAATTGAGCAGTCTGTTATTCACCAGTGAAGACCGGCTTGCGTTTCTCGTTAAAGGCGGTGATTGCCTCGGTGACATCACGGGTAGTGAAACACTGGGTGATACCGGAGATTTCGTCACGGAGCTGAGTCAGCAGTGGTGCGTCGAGTGAGCTCTGCAGCAGCCGCTTCGAGATGGTCATCGCAAACGGAGGCCCGCTGGCAAGTTTCGCTGCATAATCAGCCACTCCGGCCTCAAAGTCGTCTGCTGGCAGGATGCGGCTGACCAGCCCGATCCGCTCGGCCTCATCGGCACGAATGTCGCGCGCCGTGAGGATCATCTCGCTCGCGCGCGAAAGCCCGACCAGCCGTGGCAGGAAATAGCTCACTCCCGCATCCGGACAGAGCCCGATGCGCAGATAACCGGTGCTCATAACCGCCGCATCGCTCATCAGTCGAATGTCGGCCGCCAGCGTCAGCCCGCAGCCCGCACCGACTGCCGGGCCGTTGATCGCCGCAATCACCGGCTTGTCACAATTGACCACCGCCAGCGCCCACCTCCCAACCCAGCGCAGATCATCTGACCGCTCGTGGCGCGAATCCCGGCGGCGGTCGGTCATCTTCTGAATATTGGCCGGATTGAGCTCCAGCCCGGCGCAGAACCCGCGCCCTGCACCAGTGATCACCACGACGCGCACGCTGTCATCGCACGAGGCCTCGTTGATCGCCGATGGTAACTCCTCTGACAGTTTCATATTGACCGCGTTCAGCTTCTCCGGCCGATTGAGGGTGATCGTTCTAACCCCTTCATCTGTCGTGTTGATCAGCAGGTGTTCGTACATTTGACCTCCAGGTGGAAACGGGGAATGAGCGGATGGGACAAATTGGCAATCTTACGTCATGCTTCTTACCTCTTCACGACCTACTCCCTTTTACCGCCAAGATCGGCATCGAACGATTTCGTCAGGCCGGCGCCACGATTATCCTCATCGTAGAGGGCTCTGATAACCCCACTCCAGGGTTTGATTTCGCGACCCGAGATGATCAGATTGGGCTCCGCCTGGCGGTAAGTCTCGCCGACCTTCTCCTCGCGAATGCGCCATTGGCCGTCACCGACACGTCGCAGTGTCTCTCCATAGACCGCTGTCACTTCCTGGAAGAGGCGCGGGTCGGTCTGAGCGGTCGAATGACCGACGTGGTGATTGCGCAGGAAGGCATCGACACGGCGCAATCCGGTGCGGGTCAGTTCCAGCCTCCCGGGGCGCAGCCCGAGCCTCTTTTCAAAGCGCGCCAGCAATTGCGGGATCTGGTCGATGAAGCCGCGGCCATCGGGTATCAGTTCTTCAAGCATGTGGCGCGGGCGGGTGGCTTCGCGAAAGGCCGATTCACTGGCGTAAAGTACTCCATAACCGGGGGCGCTGACACGCTTCGACCTGGCGCTGCCGGATTGTGCCAGCAGCGGATAGTAGATCTCGATAACCTGGCCGCTGCTCAGTTTCGTGCGCGTAAAGCGGTTTGTCTGGTTGAGGAGATTGCCCTCATTCTCACCGGTGACCAGGCGGCGGGCCTCATCGTAGCCTATTCGACGGGAGAGGCTGGTCGTCGGCGGGGACTGTGTGAATGCTGGCAGGGCCGGCAGCGTCATTAACAGGCAGAGAGCAAGATTGCGGCTGACTGCACCCCGATGCCATCCTGGCGCTAACTCGGAACAGGCAACATTGGGATACAGCACACTGGAATCGCCGCGAATCAGCGACGTGTTCCAATGTTGCCTGTACCGATGTTGGCTGTTTTTATTTAGTTGCATGATTGCGGTTTGCTTTCTCCGGATTGCTCTTGTCAGCATCGCTTGTCTTTTTCCATCGGGCAAGTTAGAACTTGAAACTCAGATAGTTTACTTAATTGCGGCCAGCAACAACAAGGCGAGACCGCCTTTTGGCCGTAACGTGAGAGAGAACCGCCGGGCCACGAGTTTCATGCGGAGAATAGTCGAGAGCATCCCGAACTTCAGCGAGGGGCGGGATGTTGCAAAAATCGGGATGATCGTTGCTGCGATCGAGTCGACCCCCGGAGTGGCGGTGCTCGATCGCGAGATGGATGCGGACCATCATCGCTCGGTGATTACGATGGCCGGAGAGCCGGAAGCAGTGATTGAGGCAGCGGTCCGTGCGGCGGC
>CAIKMY010000443.1 GCA_903828635.1 uncultured Acidobacteriota bacterium | reverse complement strand
CGGCTGACCGAGCGCCACGTCTGCCCGGAGTCGTCGGAACGGTAGACTCCGCTATCACCGCGATCGGCTTCAAGTATCGCGTAAACGTGACGCGGCGAAGTGTAACAGAGATCGATATCGACCTTGCCAATCAGCCCGGTCGGCAGCCCCTTCGTCAGGTGCGTCCAGGTGGTACCGCCATCGAGCGATTTATAGATGCCTGTCTCGCTCGCCGGACCGCCGCTGACGATCGTCCACGGCCGCCGTACCGCCTGCCAGGCACCGGCATAAAGCTCGTCGGGATTCACCGGATTGAGTGCCAGCGAGACCACTCCGGTTTGATCGTTGATGAAGAGAACCTTCTCCCACGTCTGTCCCCCGTCCCTCGTCCGGAAGACTCCACGTTCCGGGTTCGACCCGAAGGGCTGGCCGAGAACCGCCACCCAGGCAACCGCCGGATTGCGCGGGTGCACACGGATCGAGCCAATCTGCCCGGCATTCCTCAGCCCGAGATGCTTCCACGTCCTGCCACCATCGGTTGATTTGTAGACGCCCCGCCCAAGGATGACATTGCTGCGAATCGCCGCGCTGCCGGTTCCGACATAAACCGTCTCCGGATCGGAATCGGCCACGGCGATCGCGCCAATCGAGGCGGTTTCAAAATAGCCGTCGGAGACTGGCGTCCAGTTATGTCCGGCATCCGTAGTCTTCCAGACACCGCCACCAGTTGCCCCCATGAAAAATGTATGCGGCTGGCGACGATGACCGGCCACTGCCGTCACCCGCCCTCCACGCGCCGGACCGATCGATCGGTAACGCAATCCCTGAAAGCGCGACGGATCCACCCCGGCAATCTGACCGGTCACGGTGCTGAGGTCAATCGTCGATACAAAGATGATGACAGGTAAAAGTGCGACGAAGAATGTGTGCCGGAAACGGCGGGTAGCCAGGTAGCCAAACATGAGTTCAATCTCCCGAATCCCAGAGTCTGCAAGCGGGATGCTCGCGCCTCAAGATCTCATATTTGCGCCGATTTTGACAGCCTCCGCCGCTCAGCCTGAGAGCTTCGCCACCGGGTTTCCCAAATCCCCGATGTCAGGTTATCCTTGGCTTTGATTTTCCATAGCCTGAGACTGAGAGGGGACTTCGGATGAGAACAGGTTGGCAGGACCTCATTACCCGCGGAATCGAGATACTGATCGGGCTGGTCTTTCTGACAGCCGGCGGTCTCAAGGCCTACGAGCCACTCGATTTCATTCGACAGATCGGCGATTACGGGATAGTGACGCAGCCACAACTGGTCAGGCTGATTGCCTGGGTGATGATCCTTGTCGAGGTTGGCCTCGGAACGGCAATGGTGGTGGGTTTTCGACGCCGCATCTCGGTACCGCTGGCGATGCTCATGCTCATCGGCTTCATTGTCATGCTCGGCTGGGCATGGCAGAGCGGGGCAACCGAGGACTGCGGCTGTTTCGGATCATGGGTGAAACGGACTCCGGCAGAGGCCTTCACCGAGGATCTGCTGATGCTCGGTGCGACCTCTCTCGCGTGGTGGCTGCGGCGGCATCACATCGAGGTGGAGACCGGCCGATGGCGGGCCGCAGCCGTGGCGCTCTCACTCCTGATCGGGATCTCGGTGACGACTTTCGCCAGCAACAGTGCCCGCCAATCGTCAGACCCGATCGAGCGAATGAAGGCTCAGGCCTCACCACCAAACATCCTCGAAGGCGTGACCGTCGAAGGCATCGATTCCGACCTGCGCACCGGCACCCGGGTGCTGGCACTCATCGATACCGGCTGCAATCATTGCCAGGAGAGCGTTCCTGAACTCAACCGGCTGGCCGGCGAACTCAGGCCGCGAGAGATTCCGCTGGTGGCCCTTTGCTCAAACAAAGCCGACGAAGTCGCCCTGTTCATCGACAAATTCAACGCGAGCTTCCCGCTCGGACGCATCACCCCTGAACAGTTTACACGCCTTTTTGAGCGCGGAAAACCGCCGCGGCTGCTGCTCATCCACGATGGCCTGCTGCGGCGCATCTGGGATGGAACAGTCCCCCATGCCAGCGAAATCAGGTGAACATAACCAGTGAAGAGAAGAGACCATGATCGATCTTAAACAGTCCAATTATACAATCGAGTCCGAAGAGGGCTATCGTTTCGCCGAGGCCGAAAGCATCACCACACCGGCGCTGCTCGTCTACCCCGAGATCGTCGATGCCAACATCTCGGCAATGATCAGGATTCTTGGTGGAGACTCCGGGCGCTGGCGCCCCCATATCAAGACCAGCAAGCTTGAACTGGTGATGCGCCGACTGGTCGAGCATGGGGTGGTCAACTTCAAGTGCGCAACTACCCTTGAGCTGATTACCGCCTGCAGTGCCGGAGCACGTGACATACTGATCGCCTACCCCGTGGTCGGAGCCAATGCCCGCCGCGTCGGGGAAATCGTCACCGAACATCCCGACATCCGCTTCTCCGTCCTTGTCGAGAATACCGAACAGGCCGATGTCTGGAAGGGGTGCCACATCGGCATCTTCATCGACATCAACCCGGGGATGAACCGTACCGGGATTGAGCAGTCAAATGACCGGGAAATCCTTGCCCTTGCCAATTACGTCACCGGTCTTGGGCTGTCACTGGTCGGTCTTCACTACTACGATGGCCATACCGGTGGGATCGAACTCGCCGAGCGCGACACCGTCGCCCACGCCGGCTACGACCGGTTGATGGAGATCGTCAGCCTTCTCGAAGCCGCCGGTCATCACTTCCCCGAACTGATCACTGCCGGAACACCATCGCTGCCCTGCGCGCTCTCATACGCACCGTTTCGTGGAAAGGCTTTCGTCCATCGTGTTTCGCCGGGAACAATCGTCTATTCCGACTACACCAGCCTCGCACAACTGCCGCGGGAATATGGCCTGCGCCCGGCAGCCCTCGTCCTTTCGACCATCGTCAGCCATCCCAAAGATTCGATCTTCACCTGCGATGCGGGCCACAAGGCTGTCTCCGCTGATGCCGGCGTCCCAACCTGCGCCGTCGTCGGACATACCGACTGGAATCCGCTCAAACCAAGCGAAGAACACCTGCCAATCGAAATCCCCGCCGGTGCGGCCCCGCCGGGTATCGGTGACCTCGTCTACCTGCTGCCGCGCCACGTCTGCCCTACTGTCAACAATTTCAATGACGCAGTGCTCGTTGCCAACGGACATCTGAAGGAGCTGGCCAAAGTCACCGCTCGCGGCAGAGAACAAAGAATCTGGAAATAAAAGTCTGAAAATAATGGATGACGAAGAGGAGAACCGGGACTGAGGCGCGCCCATTCTGTTTCTCCTCTTCATCCTGCCAACTTTCAGGCCAGCAGCACCCCACCCTCGATCGGCAGGATCTGACCAGTAATCAGATCCGGGCCGGTGATTACATTGACTATCAGGTCGGCCACATCCTCGGCTGAGCAGACACGCTTGAGGATTGCCTTTTCGGTTGTCCGCGCGAGAGCTGCCTGATACCCCTCGCCAAGACCATTCTGCAACCAGCGGGTAGTGATCATCCCCGGGGCAACGGCATTGACGCGAACAACTGGCGCCAGCACACGCGCCAATGAGACCGTCATGTTATTGAGCGCGGCCTTTGAGGCACAGTAGGGGATCGAACTACCGGTAGCGATGAGGCCGGCGACGCTCGAAACGTTAATGATCTCACCGTTACCCGACGCGACGAGCGCCTCGCGTGCGGCGCGAATGCACTGAAAGACTCCAATGACATTAGTCTCGAAGATGCGCTGCCAGTCTTCAAGCCCGACACCTTCGAGATTGTCGTGCGGAATAAAGGCCGTGGTGGCGGCATTGTTGACGAGGACATCGAGTCGCCCGAACCCGGCAAGCGCAGTAGCAACCATCCCGCGACAGTCGGCATCATTGCGCACATCGGCCATGACAGCGACGCCACGAACTCCGAGCGCTGCAATCTCGGCAACGGTCTGCTCCGCCTCATCGCGTGAGCGGCTGTAGTTGATCAGAACATTACATCCCAGCCCGGCCAGTTTAAGCGCGGTGGCTCGTCCGACTCCCGTGCCTCCACCGGTAACAATGGCCGCCTTTCCATCCACTTTCATCTTCGGATCTCCTGTCTTTTGATTGAAAAGATGCAAAACTACTCTGTTTTTTATCAGTTCATGCCACGAGCCTCAAGTGACTTGTGTTAAGATGCGGGTCAGAGTTTGTAATCAACTCGGTCAGGACACAACCCGGCCAGGACACAAATTGGCCAGGACACAAATTGGTCAGGACACAAATTGGTCAGGACACAAATTGGTCAGGACACAAAAGATGTCCGAAAGACAAGCCCGCTTCAGCCGTATCCACCAGTACTCTCTCAGTACTCTCTCAGTACTCTCTCAAGGTTTGAACCCCTGATCACATTCAGAGGGTCACACTCAGAGTGATTAACCACGAGGTGGATAACAGAGATGCAGGATCCAAATAGAAACACTCGACATCGGCACACGCAACATTGGAAGTGGTCCCTGATTCGTGACGGCTCCAGCGGGCCGTATTCCAATGCGGCGTGTGCCGATCCGGGTGAACGAACAAGAGAGATTTACGAACACATTCCCGGATACCCGCAACCTCCACTGATCCCGCTGCCTCCGATGGATATCGAACATTTCTTGAAGGCGAGCGGCATCAGATCGACCAAACTGACGCGATGGCTGGTAAGCAGCGGCTTGCGAATGAGCGGTTACCATCGGTTTGTCAACGGGCTGCCGCAACATCTGGAGGAGGTATTGCGGACGACCAACACCCGTGGTCCGGCTCTCTTCGCGCCGGTGATTGCGGCAACACTCGCGCTGGCCGACGACGAGCGTCACGAGGACCCGATGGCGAGGGCGGCGACGCTGATAGTTGCCGCAAGGCAGTTGCGCGAGATGGTTTTTCGTGGCCAGCTGGAACCGGATCGCCTTGGTGATGAGGTGCTTGAAATGGGTCAATACCCCAATCTCTTCGCGACAAGCCTGATGATCGAACAGGGAGAGGCACGGATCTTCAAGAGCCGGGTGACTGACCGGATCATGGTTGCGGTGGCGGGCAGGTTCTACCCGTTGGAGATCGGAGCCAAAGGTGCAGCAGAGCTGATGGATGATCTGCGGCGAATCGTCGACCGGGCAAAAGTTGAGGAATCGCCGCCAGTTGGCTGGCTGACCAACGCCAGTCAGAAAACCCAGTTGAAGATTTTTGAGCGCATGGAGCGAAACGATCTCTGTCGGCAATCACTGGCAACGATGCGCCACAGCCTCTTTACACTCTGCCTCGATACCGAGTATCGACCTGTCAATCTGAGGATGGCGGCGATGGCCGCCCATCGTGGCAATCCCGGAAACCGCTGGTTCCATTCAAGCCTGCAACTGGTTGTCTTCGGCAATGGCAGGGCATGTGCGATTTGTAACTTCAGCGCCTACCTCGATGGCAACACAATGATACGCTCGGCGGCGGAGATTCAGCAGCGAGCTGCCAGGATCATCATTTCACCATCCGTGACGAGTGAAGCAAAATCAATGGTACCGCCACTGATCGGCTGGAGAGTTGATCCCCGATGGATCGAGAAAGCAATGGATGACTGGCGTCAGGTCGCCGACTCGCAGCCGGCAACCTTCACCATCGGGGGCATTGGCCGTTCATTCTTTCTGGCGCATCGGATTGATCCGGTGCCAGCCTTCATCGTCGCGCTGGGACTGGCCGCAAAGAGGCTGACGGGCAGAACGACATCGATATCACAGTTTCTGGCAATGTCGAAGTTCAGATGTATGGATCTCGTCAGTACGACGGTGACAACCCCGGAGGTCGAGAGATTCATTGAAACACTTGCTCCGGCCGATCTTCATCCGGCAATCGAGTCTCAGCGCATCAGATGCCGCACAGCGCGAGCCACACTCCCAATCGACGATCTGATCTCACTCTTCGTCCTCTCACGTCGGGGGATGGCAAGATTTCGCGCCATGACCGCAATTGGCGCGATGTTTGCGATCCTTGAAGTACTGGGTAAGACCAATCACACACCTCGTGATATCGTCGTCTCCCACCCGGAGATCTATCCGGAAGCCCCGATCATCGGTCGTCCGGGCATCAGATTGCCCTATGTCAGATGCTTCGGACTCCATTACCAGATACATCCCGACATGATCAACATCACCGTCATGCCGGGAACGAAATGGAAGATCCCGAATGAAACGCTGATCGCTGAAATTGAGCGGGCTCTCCGGGAAATTGAAGAGATCATCAGTGCCATCTGAATCTCAGGAAGGCGATGGCCCTGATGGTAACTGGCAGACATCAATGGCCCTTTCATCGAGGAGTCTGACTCCGCCAATCCCGCTGTCGGTGACCAGAGCCAGGGCATAGCCATCGGGTGGCCGGGGAGTGAACAGCCGCCAGCGTGCAGACTCGGCGGCATCTCCCTCGACACTGAGCCAGCGTGCCGGCGGCGGCTCTTCGAGTGTAACCTCGAAGCGGGCAGGATCGAAGCAGAGCCCATCGCCGCGAGCCTTGAGGTAGGCCTCCTTGCGCGTCCAGCAGCGAAAAAAGGCGGCTTGTCGCAATGCGACCGGAGTGGCACGCAGGGAGGCCGCCTCACCGGGAGTAAAGACGCGTACGACATCTTCGGGATCGCAGGCATCACTGATCTGTTCGATATCGATGCCGACAGGGCTGCAATGAGAGACAGCGATCGCCGCAAAATCGGCCGAGTGAGAGAGGTTGAAATGGAGAAGCCGGGGAACATCGGGGCTGTCGATCAGCGGCTTGCCCCACGGGCCACGAACAAAACGAAGACTGGCCGGATGGCGCTGACAGTAGCGGGAGAGAAGCAGCCGCAGCACTACGTGAGAGAGCACATAGCGGCGCGTATCGGCAAGATACCGGAAGCGCCGCGCTCGTGACCTCTCCTCCTCGGAGAGAAGATCGAACATCGATCCAAACCGTGCAAACCGGGCAGACCGGGCAGCGAGCGCCGGCAGTGAGATGATCCAGAGATCGACGATCTCCGGCATCTCCGGCCACGGACTGACAGACTGGTCGATCTCCGCCTGCAAAGCAGAGGTGCCCCTCATCACGACCTGCTGACCATTGCCGCCAGATCAGTGGCAATCGCCTGTAGAAGCATCGCTCGCGAGGCGTGCAGGAAGAAATGGTCACCCGGAAGCAGGCGCAGCCGAACCCCGGCGGCCGCCTGTCGCTGCCATCCGCTCAGTCGCTCGCGGGGCACGTCGCGATCGCCAAGCCCCCCAAAGACCGAGAGCGGACAAGCCAGCGGCTCCTCCTCGCTGAACTGATAGGTCTCGCAGAGCGTGAAGTCGGCACGCAGCACTGGCAGGAGCAATTCCAGCAGGTCGGCACGCTCGAAGACCTCATCAGGAGTGCCATTGAGCCGGCGAATCTCCTCGATGAATTGCTCGTCCGGCAATTGATGAATCGGCGCGCGCAGTGATGGCTGATCCGGAGCACCAAAGCCCGAAATGAAGAGATGAACCGGCAGCACACCATATTGACGTCGAAGATATCGTGCCAGCTCAAAGGCGACCAGCGCCCCCATGCTGTGGCCAAAGAAGGCAAATGGAACGGCAAGGTGCGGCAGCAGAGCTGAAGCCGCCGCCTTTGCCAGGGGATCAATCCCGGTAAAGGGCGGCTCGCCAATGCGCGATTCACGCCCGGGATATTGTACCGGCCAGACGCTGACGATCGATGGCAGCTGGTCAGCCCAGTGATGATAGATCGAGGCTCCGGCACCGGAATAGGGAAAGCAGAAGAGTCTGATGCGGGCCCGCGAATCGTCGCGCCCCCTCACCCATCTGCCATCTTCGGAAATATCTGACATTGATGAGACAATCACTCGACGTTACCTCCGGATACAAGCTTGTCGGTCACTTAAGTGATCTGTCGTGCGAATGTGCAGTACGGCTGAGGATGCCGTGATCCCCTATTTTAAGGGGCTCTGCTCGCCGGCCACGGTCAGGATTGCTGCCGGTGACGGCTGCAGTGTGTATGGCTCTGGCGGCATTTCGGGTGTGGCGAGGAAGGCACGCAGTTTTCGCCGGGTCGTGGCCACAGTCACAAGAATGAGGATACAGATTCCGCAGGTGGCATAGATCAGCGGAATGTTTCTGCCGCTGAGGGAGGCAGCGACACCGCCGAGGCCCATCCCCAGCGGAGTGATGCAGGCGGAAAGGGTCGCCAGCATGCCAAAAACGCGGCCACGAATCCCGGTTGGAGTGGTCAGTTGCAACAGCGTCATCAGATGAATGCCAACGAAACCAGTAGTCATACCGGCAATGAAGGCAAGGATGCCGACTGTCAGCGTCTTGTTGGTAAAACCGAGAAGCCCGTAAACGAGCGACTCGGCGAGAAAACAGCCAAGAATCATACCACCGCGCAGACGCGGACTGAAACGGAATGTTCCGGCAAAGCCAAGTCCGGCGAGTGTCCCTGCACCGTGGATTGTCAGCAGGTAGCCGAACCAGTCCGGACTCAGCCGCAAATGATCCTCGACGTAAAAGGTCAGCAGCCCGACGATTGGTGCAATAAAAAAGCTGACAAGGCTTGAGAGGATGACCAGTTGAAAGAGGCCTTCATTGCGGCGAATGTAGACAAGCCCCTCAACAATCTCATCACGGAAGCGGCCAAGCTGAAGACGCCAGCCGCCATTGTTTGGCGGAAGATTCTGCGGCAGTCGAATGAAACATTCACTGAAAGCTGAGAAAAGGTAGGTGCTGCCATCTATCAGAAAAACTATGGGGGCACCAAGCATCCTGAAGAGAAGTCCGCCAATAGCCTGCCCGCCAAGCCCGGCAAGCTGCATGGTCGATTGAATCAGCGAATTAGCGCTGGCGACCCGGTTGGGTGGCGCAAGATCAGGCAGTGCCGCCGAAATGGCTGGTCCGAAGAAGCTGCCAACCACTGCTGAGACAATTGAAACAGCAAAAACAACTACCAGTGAGCGCGTCCCCGGCGGAGGCCCGAACCAGAGGAAGAGGCCGAGGAGGAGCATGGCTCCGCCGTTGATCAGATCACTGAAGATGATGATTTTGCGTCGGGGATAGCGATCGGCAAAAGCTCCGCCAATCGGCCCGACCAGCACTGAGACCAACCCGGAGATGGTCTGGAGCGCTCCCATCAGTGCCGGAGATTCTGTTGTGTGCTTCAGCCAGAAGAGCATGGCAATCATTGAGATCTGCGTTCCGACAAGGCTGACGGTCTGCCCCTGCCAAAGCAGCAGGAAATCGCGATTGAGCAGGCGCCGGTTGTTACTCATGAGCGTCTCCCGTTGACCGGTTGATGCACCGGTCGATCGAGCAGCGTGTACAGCAGCCTGGCGAGCAGAGTGACATTGGCCTCATCCATTAGCATCGTGAGGTGATCTCCCGGTACCTCGTGGATCGTGACACGCCCGGGAGCAATCGCCTCCCAGCCGCCATCACCATTGACTCCGTTGGTCTCCGGCTGCTCATGTGCGCGGAAGAGATCGATGCGGCCCGGATATGGCGTGTGATGATCGAAATGATAATTCCAGCAGGCCAGTGCCTGGGCACGAAGCAGGGAGATGAACTGCTGGAACTGGCTCTCCGAGACATCAGGATGAATCCAGTGGCTCTCACGCCCCAGGTTGAAGACATAGCGGATGCGCGCCTCCTCGTCAGCGAGCTCATCGAGCCGCTCGCGACTGATCGGCAAATGTCGCTCGAAGGCGTGGTGAAGGAAATCAGCATCCGCGGATGGATCGACGCGCTGGTGCTCCGGCCCCTGGTCAAGCATTGCCAGCAGCGAAACCTCATCGCCGGCAGCGACCAGCTGTCGGGCAACCTCGTAAGCGAAGACAACACCCATCGACCAGCCGCCAAGCTGCCACGGTCCTTGTGGATGAACTTCGCGCATGGCTGCAATGTAGCTTGCGGCCATGGACTCGACCGACGACAGGGGCAGCTCTGAATCGGAAGGCGCAACATTGGAATGCGGCTCACCGGAATCATCACGAATCAGAGACGCTTTCCGATGTTGGTTGTTTCTGTTCCAGCCATCAGGACCAATGGCCTGCAGGCCATAAACAGGCTGATCCGCACCCAGCAGCCTTGCAAGGCCGGTGTACCAGTGGACGCTGCCACCAGATGGATGAATCAGAAAGAGCGGGATTCGATCGGGGCTTCCCGGCTGCAACTGGACGAGTGGCGATGATCGTGTGGAGCGACCACCTTCGCGGATGAGTATGGCGAGATGCTCGATGGTCGGCTCCTCGATCATGCCGATCAGCGGAATCTCGATACCAAGTCGCTGGCGAATCAGACCGACAACACGCACGGCCAGCAGCGAATGCCCGCCGAGTTCAAAGAAGTTATCGGTCATCCCGATAGGAGATTGACGGAGCACCTCTTCCCAGATGGCCAGCAGCCGCGACTCGACAAGGTCTCGCGGTGGCACTGTGGCGCGAGAGGTATCAGCTTTGAAGACGACATCACCCGGCAGCCCTGCGCGATCAAGCTTGCCGTTGGGCAACAATGGCAGAGCCTCCATCGTCACGAAGGCCGCCGGAATCATGTACTCCGGCAGGTGACTGCGCA
The DNA here is from genome assembly GCA_903828635.1 of uncultured Acidobacteriota bacterium. Classification (GTDB taxonomy): domain Bacteria; phylum Acidobacteriota; class Blastocatellia; order RBC074; family RBC074; genus CAIOZW01. Next base: position 3,228 of record CAIKMY010000443.1, on the reverse strand, counting down.
AATGCATTCTCAGGTCGGAACTGCTGACTGGTGAATCCTTTGGCGTCACAACGAAGGCAACGAGCAGCTGCTCACCCTGCGCGTCGTGGCGAAGATCAACAGCCGCATCGGAGACCAACGGATTTTGACGCAGAATCGCCTCGATCTCTTCAGGCTCGAGGCGCTGCCCGCGCAGTTTGAGCTGTCGATCGAGACGGCCGAGATATTCGATGCGCCCATCAGCGAGTCGGCGCGCCAGATCACCGCTGCGATAAAGCCTCTGCGGAACGGGTGAGGCGAGCAGCTCATCCCCCGACAAACTGGCGCCAATCTGAAATGGCGTTTTGATGAATCGCTCGGCAGTCAGATCGGGACGATTGAAGTATCCACGTGCGAGACCGGCACCACCGATGTGCAGCTCTCCCGGCACACCAGTTGGCGCAAGCTCACCGTGGTGGTCAAGAATATAAATGGCGGTATTCGGCAATGGTCGGCCGATTGTCGGAGAGTCATCATCCAGAGTCACCGCACAAGCAGTTGAGTCGACAGTGCACTCCGTCGGACCATAGAGGTTATAGAACCGGGGGCGCTCCACAGCGGCCAGTTGTCGCCAAAGTTCCCGATCTATTGCCTCACCGCCTGAGAGAACCAGTGACGGCTGCCACTCGGATTGATCGAGCAGTCCGGCATCGAGAAGCAGCCGCAGTTGCGTTGGAACACAGTCGAGCACCTCGATTCGATGTTCACGCAGGTAGCGCAGTAACAATGTGCCATCGAGACGGTCTTCACCGGGCAACACAAAGATTGCGTGGCCGAAGAGGAGCATCAGCCATTGTTTGACTGAGGCATCGAACATCAGCGGCGCATTGAGGCTGATCCGGAGAGGCTTGGGGTTATCTGCGCCAAAGACCGCATCATAGACCTCGTGCCTGAGTCCGAGAGCAAGATTGACGGCCGAGTGATGTTCAATCATCACCCCCTTCGGCCGTCCTGTTGATCCGGAGGTATAGAGGATATAGGCGAGATTGGAAGGTGTCGCCGTCGGCGGCAATGGCGTGATCTCGTCTCCGGGCAGTCCTCCGTCACGGTCGTCATCGAGGCTGATCAGCGGGATCCCGATGGCCGCTTGATCGAGGGGGTGGCCCGGCAAGCCCTGAGTGACAATGGCTCGCGGTGCGGCCTCGCCGAGGATGAAAGAGAGCCGCTCGGCAGGATAGGATGGATCGAGTGGCAGGTAAGGCGCGCCCGATTTGAGGATCCCCATCAACCCGACGATTGTCGCCAGTGACCGCTCGGTGTAAAGGGCAATCGGGCAGTCAGGTGCCGCACCTGATCGCCGCAACCTCCACGCCAACTGGTTAGAGAGTCTGTCGAGCTGGCGAAAAGTCAGTGACTGGCCGCCGTAACTGAGAGCAGGTGCCTCTGGTGTACGTGCTGCCTGCTCAGCAAAGAGATCGTGAAGGCAGCGATTTGTCGGGTAGTCCGTCAGCGTCCGGTTCCAGTCGAAGACCAGGCGCCGGCGTTCGGGTTCGGAGAGAATCGACGCCGTGCTGACAGGTGCATCAGGATTGGCAGTAAGCGCGTCGATCAAAGCACGGTAATGCACGACCATCAGTTTGATCGTTGCGGCATCAAAGAGATCAGTATTGTATTCAAACGCCCCACTGAAGCCCTCACCATCCTCAGTGACAAAGAGTGTCAGATCAAACTTGGCAGCGACGCCCGGGGCCTCGAACGGACTGAGGATAACACCCGAATCCGGCAGTTCACGCGCTGGTGTTGGCGCGTTCTGCAGGACGAAAAGCACCTGGAAGACCGGAGTCCGGCTGAGGTCACGCTGTCGATGGAGCGCATCGACAACCATCTCAAAGGGCAGATCCTGGTGGGCTTGCGCTCCGAGAACTGCCTCCCTGGTGCGCGCTGCCAGCTGACGAAATGTCGGTTCGTTCCGCAGATCGCAGCGAATGGCGGCAGTATTGATGAAGAGCCCGACAATACCCTCGGTCTCCAACCGGTGCCGATTGGCGATCGGCGTCCCGACTGCAAAGAGATCCTGTCGGCTGTATCGCGCCAGCAGCGCCTCAAAGGTGGAGAGCAGCGAGACGAATGGCGTCACTCCCTCGGTTCGGCAGAATTCCCGCAGACGCGCCGCCAGAGTAGCGGACAACTCAAATGGCTGTGCCGCTCCGGCAAAGGTTTGAACCGACGGACGTGGCCGGTCGGTTGGCAGCTCAATTGTCTCGGGCACATCGACAAGCTGCCCCTTCCAGTAATCGAGCTGCTGATCGAGAACATCACCACTAAGACGATCCCGCTGCCACTGCGCATAATCGGCATACTGCAGGGTGAGTTCAGGAAGCGTTTCACCACTCTCCGCCGGAGCATCATACAATGTTGCCAGTTCACGAAAGAGAATCCTGATTGACCATTCGTCGGCGATGATGTGATGCATCGTCAGCAGAATCAGGTGGTCGTCTTCACCAAGCCGGAGAAGGCGTCCGCGCAGCAATGGGCCATTGATCAGATCGAATGGAAGTCGTGCCTCCTCGGCCACAAGCCTCTCTGCTTCAGCCTGTCGCTCTGCGGCTGACAAGCCGGTGAGATCTGTCACCGGAAGGTGCAACGGCCACGAGCTGCCGATTCGCTGCACCGTCTGACCATCACTCATCGCAAAAGTGGTGCGCAGGGATTCGTGACGATCGATCAATGATTGAAGAGCCGATGTCAGTCGATCGACACTCAGCACTCCCCTTGCGTGAAAGGCTTGCGGAATATTGTAGGCCGGATTTGCGGGATCGAGCTGGTGGATAAACCAGAGTCGCTGCTGCGCGAATGAGAGCGGCAGATCACCGCTATCGCGCGGGATACGCCTGATCTCCGGCTCGCAGCCCGTTTTATCAAGGCTGTCGATGCGGGCTGCCTGACCGGCAATCGTTGGATATTCAAAAATGAGGCGCACCGGAAAATCGGTCGCGAACAGGGTGCGTACACGCGAGGCGACCTGCGTTGCCAGCAGCGAGTGGCCGCCGAGATCAAAGAAGTTCTCCTCGACTCCGATGCGCTCGATTCCAAGCAGCTCGGCCCAGACAGCCGCCAACTGCGCCTCGGTCTCACTGCGTGGTGCGAGGTATTCACCGGCTGACTCGGAACGGTCAGGGGCCGGAGCCGGTAACGCACGACGATCGACCTTACCGCTCGGACTGAGCGGCAGCCGGTCGATCGTGACATAGGTTGCCGGTACCATGTAAT
>CAIKMY010000442.1 GCA_903828635.1 uncultured Acidobacteriota bacterium | reverse complement strand
TGCAACATCGCGTCACGACGGATATCAACCATGATCGCCAGCCGCGGCCGGATCTGCGCAATGTATGTATAGTTCTGATCCGGACCGACCCCGAGGTAAACTCCTCCACGCAGTTGCATCTCCTCCATCTTCCCGAGCACGTGCTGGTAGGAGAGCTCATTCGACACAAGGTTGTCAGAGCCAAAGTAGCCGGCTCGCTCCGAAAGGCGGGCGTTGAGCTGGCTGAAATCGTTCCGTCGCCCCGACTCTGACACCTTCTGCGCCAGACCACTGACAGGCAGCAATATCGCCAGCATTGCGACTGAAAAAATGAACGATCGCTTATTCTTCATTGAATTTAAGTCTCCACCTCCGACACTCTCAGGCTGTCGGCTCTTCGATGGTCAGGACAAACTGTCCGATTTTGAATGACGCCCCGGGCCTGAGGTCGATCCTCTCGCCCGGTGCCAGCTCGCGCCCCGAAACCTCGATCGAATTTCGCCCGACACATTCCAACCGATATTCTCCGGCCCCGAGCCTCTCCAGCTGGGCATGATGACGGCTGATCTCCTGATCACCACTCAACTGCAGGTCGATGGCAAAGTCCCTCGATCCACGGCCAATCCCGATCCGCGCCTTGTGAGCAACGAAGAGCGATGGCTCACCACCACCCCGCTGCCAGCGAAGGCCGAAGAGAGGAGAAGGCGGACGAACTACAGTCAGATCCGGCTCTTCAACCATTTTCTGCGCGGCCGGGTCATCCTTTCGCTTGCGGACCGAGACCTCAGTGCGCGGGGAATCGTCATCCCAGACAGGTTGTACCCTGATCTGCCCCTTGTCGAGAGCCCCGTCAACCCCGAGCGTCAGCGAGATCCGATCACTCTTCAGTACCTTGTCACCAACCAGCTCCCGCGCCCGCTGCGCCAGCGCGTGCCGTAATCCCTCCAGCAGCCCTTCCCGCTTGCGACCATGCCACTCCTCGTTATCATCACGACTCAGGTAGATGATATATTCCACCGGCAGATAGGTCAGCCCTCCCGGTGGCGTGAACATCTCGCGCTTCATCACCGCTTCGACCTCACGTGCCAGCCTGAGAAAGAATTCGTCCCATTCGTTGAGCGGTACCTCCGCAACCGATGGTTCAGCCGCAAGGTCATCACCGTCAAGCCATATCTGAAACTTACGAAAGAGATCGGACAGTTTCATCTCCTCTCCCTTCACCATAATCGGCGGGCAACCACCCGCACATAGTCGGAGCGCGCATAGACCCAGCCGCGTGCACGGTCAGCAACATGCGGCTCAGACTCTTCCCAGGCGCCAACATCGATCTGCATCCACTGCTCCGACCGGGTGACGACGCGATGCCGCGAACCCTTCGGCGCCACCCCCAGCACCGGATCGCGCATGCTTGGCCCCATCCGCACATTCAATCCCGGTGTCACCACCTCGATCTCCGTTGGTACGCCAATGCCAAACGGCACCCCGCCGAGATGCAGAACATAGTATGACGCAACCAGCGCTGCCAGAATGAAGATGATCAGCGGCACCATCAAAGTGCGGCTCTGCACCAGAGCGCTGAAACGATCGGCCGGTTCCGCCCCCCTCGCAACTTTCTGATCCTTCAAACCTTTGGATCCCTTCAGCCTCTCCGGACGCTGCAGTGTCTTCGAGTCTTTTAATGAATCTTTCGATCCATTGAGAGCTTTCGGCTTCGCCTCGCCCTCTGTCTGGCGCACCGGGAGGGGCCTCTCTTTTGGCGGCAATTCAATCACTACCTTTTCACGCCTCGCCTCGCGCACCCGTTCCGGGCTCTCAGCCTCTTCCGACAGCAGAAGAGAGACTCGCGATGGAGCCTCCTCACCTGCCGTCGGCATAATTCGCGCCGCCAATACCTGGGAACGCGACTGCGCACCACCAACCTTCGACTCGAAATCGGGTTGCGCCGGCATCTCAGGTAAGGCTCCCGGGTTGAGACTGAGCCGCGGCCGGACAATGGTCATCTCGCTGTCATCACGCCCCACCGCCGATCCCATACTGGCGAGATCACTCCAGAACTCGATCACTGATGCCTGTCTCTCAGTGGGCCGATCATCAGTTGCCCGTCGCAGCACCTTCGCCAACGCCGGCCCCCATGGCTCAGCCATTAGTGAATCGGGCAGAGCCGTAATCGGACCACACTTGAACTGGCTCGGTGGCCGACCTGCCAGAACAGTATAGAAACTTTTTGCCAGTGAATAAATATCGGCCGCCACCGTCAGCGGATGTGAGCGCTCCTGCTCCTCCGGATGGTGTTCCGGTGGCGCATAAATATCGGCACCGACGCGCGTCACCTCCTCGTCCTCTCCTGTGGTGATCTTTGCCACCCCGAAATCGGCGATCTTTACCACCTTCCAGTCGCCACTCAGCAGAAAATTGTTCGGCTTGAGATCCCGATGAATGATCCCTTTGCTGTGCGCGTAAGCCAGACCTTCACAGACCTGGCGAAAAAAGAAGAGCGCATCGTGAAGCGATAGCGAATTGGAAGGATGATGCCGACAGAGCCTGAGCAGATCCCCGCCCGGCATGTATTCAAGCACCAGATAGTGGAAGGCAGTGCCGCGCAGATCAGCGGCCGTTCCGTGGCCCAGTCTGAGTATGACGTGCGGATGACGGACCGTGTCGAGAGCGATCGCCTCATTCTGGAAATTCTCGACCAGTGTCCGCTCAAGCTCAGTGTCGGGCGTCCCCTGAAGACTCGGGTTGAGCGCTTTGATCACGACCTCGAAGCCACGTGACTGCCGGTCGTGGGCAAGAAATATCTCCGCGTAGCTGCCACGACTCAGCCGCTCGGTGATCTCATAGCGGGAGTCGACAAGGCTGTTCTCCAGTTTCAATTCACCCATATTCTGTCGAGGCCTCTCCCGTCAGCCGCCTTTCCCACCGGTCTGCCCGGCGAGGATGATTCTCCGGGCTTTGCAGCGTTAGCCGGCGTAATCACCTGCTGCAAAACATCACGCGCCGTTCGCACCTGCCCCAGTGAAATGTAGACCATTGCCAGTCGCACCCGAACGTTTGGCAGCCGCGGATCGAGCTGCACTGCCTGCTGCAATCGCGAGAGCGCCTCCTCATAGCGTCCCTGCTCGTACTCGATGACTCCAAGATAGTAGCAGGCCTCAGGATAATCCGGGCGCCTGACAAGCAGCGCGTTGAGCTGCTGTCGCGCCTCATCTGATGCCCCCTCGCGGTGCCGTGCGAAGGCCGCCCTGACCTCCGGATCGCTCGGCTGCTCAACTGGCTGTGCCCGGTCGGCGTCGCCGCTCCAGCCGAGAGCCTGCTCGATCATTGCACGAATGGGTGCACCAGTCAGCACTCCGATCATCAGCCCGATCATCAATGGAATCAGCAACAGCCCCAGTCTGCCAGATCTCTTCCCACTCATTCCTGATAACCCCGCTTTTGCCTCTGCGGAACCATCGGCATCAGATTCGATATCCTCATACTCCGCCAGTCTCCCGACGGTCAACGCCGTCAGTGGATGGCGCGATTCAGACTCGCTCTCCACATCAGGATCATCGAGACGAGCATCGCTGTCAGTCCATTCAACGGCTCCGTCATCGGTTGTATCGTCGCCGTCCTCGTACCCGTTGTCGTCATCCGCAGAATCAGACTGCCCTTCAGAAGATAATGGAGCGGCCAATCGATCCGCGAGGCTGATCTCGATCCGATCAGCAGCGGCCGGCCGGTCTTCCGGGATGGCGATGGATGTCTGCCCGGCTTCAGGATCCTCTTCATAGTAGCGCTCGCCAAAATCGATGAGGATCGCCGTCAGGTTGTCGTCGGCTCCACGCTCGTGACACTGTTGCCGGATCATACTGCAGATCGTCTGCGGATGAAGCCCCGTCCGCAGCAGCGCCTCGATCTCCTCATCCGCAAGGTGACGGGTGACCCCGTCAGTGCAGATCAGCAGACTCGTCCAGTCATCGAGCACGATGCGCACCAGCTCCGGCTCAACCTCGGGCTCAGCCCCGACGGCACGGTTGATCACGTTTCGTCGCGGATGCCGCTGCGCCTGATCCTCGGTGATCAATCCCGAACGGAGTGCATCGTTGACCTCGCTGTGGTCTTCAGTCAGACAGATCAGCCCCTGAGTATCAAAACGGTAGACCCGACTGTCGCCAACATGAGCCACCAACGCCAGATCCCCGGCGACCGAGACGAGCGCAACCGTCGATGCCATCCCCTCAATTTCGCGATTATTGATCGACTCCTCGTGGATCTTCTGGTTGCAGAGGTCGATCGCGCCGAGCAGTACCAGTGCCCGATCATCGTGAACCTCCTGACTGAAGATCTCCTCGAAGGTCTCGACCACTGTCCGGCTCGCAACCTCTCCACCGCGACGCCCCCCAACTCCATCCGCCACCAGGTAGATCCCCTTTTCCGGCATGACCAACAACGCATCCTCGTTCCGCTTGCGCCGCGGGTTGCGACCGATATCCGTAATGTAACCGCAGGTTGCTTTCATAGATTGTACGACTTGCGTGCCCGATTTCGATGGGAGATTGCCAGCAGCATCCCGAGCATCCAGAAACTGGTAATCAGCGACCATCCACCATGACTGACAAAAGGCAGCGTGATCCCGGTCATTGGCAGCAGACGAACCACCCCGCCAATGTTGACGATCGCCTGCAATCCAAGGAACGAGGCGATGCCGGCGGCCAGCAGCTTGGTGAACATGTCCTGCGCCTCAATCGCTGTTTGCAGCCCGGCCGCTGCCAGCAACAGACAGGCGAACAGAACGATCCCTCCACCAATCAGCCCCGTCTCCTCCGCTAATGCGGCGTAGATAAAGTCGGAATCAGCGATCGGGACGCTTTCGGGATAGCCACGGCCCAGCCCCTTGCCGAAAAGCCTCCCGTCTCCGATTCCAAAGAGGGCCTGCGATGGCTGATAGGCATAATCACCATACCAGAGATCCTCGTTCGACAGCCCGCGCTTGTCACTCTTCGTCTGCTCTGCCCACCATAACTGCCGATCAGGATCCGGTGGCAACCCGCCATTCCTCCAGAGATGGAACCGCTGGTGAATGCGACGCGGTATCCCCCGGCTGACAATCTCATCGATCAGTTCAGTCAGCCTGAGCTCCCCCCGACCGCCCTCCATCTCGATTGCCGGGGCAGTCGACTTGTCTGTTGCCATTTTGTAGATCCCTGCCACAAGGATCGCGCCGATGAGCAGCATCCCCACCAGAATGAGCGCGATCGCCACCTGTGGCACCCGACGTACCGCCACCAGATAGAGCGTCAGATAAGCTCCAAGGAAGACCAGCATCTGACCAAAATCGGAGAGCGCGAAGAAGGAGACGATCGGCATCAGCGCCACCACGAGAAATGGCAGCATAAACCGCCACGGAGGGATCCCCCACCTTGTCCGCGAGAGGTGACGATACTGGTCGGCGAGAATCCCTGCGTAACTGATTGGAAAGCTGATCTTCACCAGTTCCCAAGGCGTGGTGTTGCCAATGAACTTGCCGCCACTCGTGTAGATGATCGCCACTACCAGAAACGGAACCGTTGTCACCATCGCAATCAACAGACTGTGACGCTGCAACCAGATCAGCACCTCGTCGCGAGTGGTCGCGGCAAATGCCAGAACAAAACCCGCCAATGCCACCAGTGGAATCAGCGTCGAAAGTGAGCCCAATACCCGCGAGAAGCTCCAGTACGCATCGTCTGCCACCTCCACTGATTCTTTCCGCGGCGTGATCCGGTAGTCCGGATCTCCAAAGAGTGCCCGCTTCTTGTCGGCGTCATAATATTGATTGATCGATTGCTCCCTCACCGTATTCGCCTTCGCCAGTCGCGCCGCTCGTGCCTGTTTCTGCATGCTCGCACTGTACTCCGGATCGGTGAAAAGGCGGTATTGCATGAACTGCCCGATGCTGAAGAGGAGGATCGCCAACGTCAGCAGTTTCAAATCTCCCGCATAGCGACGCCGCTTCACCAGCCACAGGAAGATCGCCATGATTGGCACAAAAAGGAGGATATCCCGCAGCGCCAGCAGGAGTGATGTCGAATATCCGCGCGCCAGGCCGGCACGGTGGATCGCGAGGTAGGCAAGGCCGCTCAGCCCGGCCATTATCACCAGCAACAGAAGATGTGAGGAGGGACGGTTTTTCATGCAATCCTGACCAGCATCATCATCTTTCGGATTTGCCAGCTGCCTGCCCGGGCACTATGCCTGACAGCCAGGGCAATAATAGGTCGATCGACCACCCTGCGTCAGACGTCTGATCTTCGAGCCGCAGGTGTAACAGCCCAATCCCTCGCGATCATAGACTCTCCAGTTCTCCTCAAAAGCCCCGCCACCATAGCGTCCCCAGACTTCACGCGGATCGGTGTGCAGTGTGCTCCCCACCTCGATCGCCTCACGCAAGACCGCGAGGATCTCTCCGTGGAGTCGTGCGACCTGCTCCGCTGTGAGCTGGTTGGACAATATCCCGGGATCGATCTTCGCGCGATGCAGTGCCTCCGCGGCATAGATATTTCCCAGACCAACAACCCGCGTCTGATCAAGCAGCAATAACTTGATCGCTCGTCCGCTGCGTCGACACTGCTCCAGCAGATAACCCGCATCAAACTCTGCGGCAAATGGCTCCGGCCCCAGCCGTCGCAGCGAGTCAACCTCACCCAGATCCGCCGTTCTGACCACTGCCATCAACCCGAAATGGCGCGGGTCGACAAAGATCAGATCCTTGCCATTGTCCAGCCGAAAGTGTGCATGTGTATGGGCAACCTCAACCTCGCCCGGATCGAGATAAAGAAAGCGACCACTCATCCGCAGATGTGTGATCCACGTCCGACCATTCGAGAGTTGCGCAAGGATATGCTTGCCACGCCGCCGAACCTCCTCGACCGTCGCGCCCTTCATCCTCGCCGCAAAACTGCCGGGCGACAGATCCGGCACCAGTCGCGGCCTTAACAGCCGCACCCGCTCCAAACGTCGCCCCGTAATCAGCGATCCAAGATGTCTGACAACCATCTCCACTTCAGGCAATTCAGGCATGTCTCTTCTTTACCATGCCCTGCTGCTTCCGGGAAAGCGGAATGCGGCAACCTTGCCATCTCCGCACTCGCTCCGCTGTTATCCGGCTTTTTCCGCCAGCGACCGTTGACAAGCCATGGCGGGTGGCGTATAGTCGCAATTTCGACAAATGACGCGGGGTGGAGCAGTCTGGTAGCTCGTTGGGCTCATAACCCAAAGGTCGGGGGTTCAAATCCCCCCCCCGCAACCAATTCTCTCAACGGCCAATCATAATATCCTCAAATCATCTCTGCCCGGCAAGCGTAACCCGTGAGCGTAACCCGTGAGCGTAATTTGACACTCGTCGCAGCTCAAAGTATAGTTCAGACTTATTTTGTTGACAGACGGGGATCAGCATACCCGGCGGGCTGCTCCCTTCTGCATGTATGAACATATATGAGCACACATACATGCAGATAACGAATGCGCTAACCGGTTGTACCGACCGG
>CAIKMY010000441.1 GCA_903828635.1 uncultured Acidobacteriota bacterium | reverse complement strand
TCACCAGTAATTCCCCTCCCGCCTCTTCGATTTATCCCATCCGTCCCATCCGGTTATCACACGAGGGCGATATCAAACTGCTCCTGATGAACGGTCGGGTCGCTCTTGATGGTGACGACACCACCAAGATAGGCTTCGACCTCATTGAGAATATCGCGCTCGGGGCCGCGCAGTGACTTGGCAACCTCGGGATTGACGCGAAGAATGACCTCGTTGTGACTGTCGACATTCCGCGAAACGCGGCGCGACTCGGCAAGGATCTCATAGCAGATGGTCTGAGCGCTCTTGATCATACCGCCGCCACCACAGTAATGGCAGGGGGTACAGAGAGTACGTTCGAGCGACTGCTTGACACGCTTGCGGGTGATGGCGACAAGGCCGAAATCGTTGAACTGCAGGATCTTCGACGGAGACCGATCGTTGCGCAGCTCCATCTCCAGCGCCTGCATCACCTTCTGACGATTGCGTCGCTCTTCCATATCGATGAAATCGAGGACGATGATCCCGCCAAGATCGCGCAACCTGATCTGCCGAACGATCTCCTTGGCCGCCTCAAGGTTGGTTCTGACAATCGTGTCCTCCAGCCTGTTGGACTTGCCGACGAACTTGCCGGTATTGACATCGATAGCCACCAGCGCTTCAGTCTGATTGATGACGATATAGCCGCCCGACTTGAGCCAGACACGCGGCTTGACCGCCTTGTCAATCTCCGCCTGGACACCATAATTCTCAAGAATCGGTGTCTCCTTGGTGTAAAGCTTGACGCGATTGACCAGCTTCGGGGCAAAGCGATTGACGAAATCGACGATGCGCTCATATTCGAGCTCGTTATCGACACGGATTGCACTGAAATCGGTCGAAAGCTGATCACGCAGGATTCGCTGAACGAGATCGAGGTCACGATGAGCGATCGCCGGAGCCTTGACCCGCTCGGAGCGGCGACGAATGTCAGTCCAGGTACGAACAAGGTACTGCATATCCTCGCGCAGTTCCTCAGTCGTACAGCCGTGGGCGGCAGTTCTGACGATGAATCCACCGGCAGCCCCCGACTCGGCACGCAGCGTATGCAGCGTGCGCTTCAGGCGCTGCCGCTCTTCGTCAGTACCGATCTTGCGCGAGACACCGATGTGCTCGACAGTCGGCATATAGACGATGTAGCGACCCGGCAGGGCAATGTGCGAAGTGATGCGCGCGCCCTTCTGGCCAATGGGTTCCTTGGCAATCTGGACGATGATCTCCTGCCCCTCACGCAGAAGATCAGAGATGACCGGGCGCTGGTACCTGTCAGCGCCGCGCGGCGGGAGTGGTGGAGGTGTGGAGACCGGCGGTGCGACCTCCTGTGGAGCCTCATCGCCCTCACCATCATCTTCGGCCCTGCCCTCATCGCCACCACGGGGACGGAATGGGCGTCGGCGGCCACGGCCGCCACGGCGCGTCGCAAATTCGGCTTTGTCCGGCTGGTGACGCAACTCGGCAGCCCCGTCCTCAAGCGATTCCTCGACCGGCGGATCGGCAGGATCCTCCACAGCAAGCGGATCAGCATCATCGCTGATGCGCTCAAGTCCGGAAGAAGAAGACGGCCCCGCATGGAGTGACCCGACCGTGACCTCCGGTGTCGGCTCGACCTCGACCATCGAGACCACTCGCTCCTCTCCATGAATTCGTCCGCTGATCCGCTCCTGAATCATCGCGTCCTTGAGCAGATCACCTTCAACCGCCGCGCCATCCTCGTCGACAACCCGCTCAAGCGGCTCGTGATGGGCAAGGATCACCTGACTGAGAGAGCCAACCGGCACTCCCTCGACTTCGTGCCTCTCCGGCAGATCTTCCTCCTCGATGGCCTCCCCGACAGGCTCTTCAGCGGGCTCCGCGACAATCTCCTCGGCGAAATCCTCAGCCGGCAAGGGCTCCTCGACCGGTGTCGGCAACTGCTCCTCTTCACCAGAGCCACCACCACGCCGACGGCGCGGCCGACGGCGACGGCGACCACCGTACTCCTCCTCTGCCTCAGCACGAACCCCGGTACCCGACTCTTCTGACTCTTCCCCAAGATCCCTGACCGAGACCGCCACCTCCTCAGGCCTCTCCGGTCTCTCCGGTCTCTCTTCCGGACTTTCATCGGAGTAGCTAAGCCTTCGCTGTCGGCGCTGACGCGAGGAGGAGCGTCCCCCTTCACGAGGCTGGCGCACCGGCTCAACCTCGGCCTCAGCCACCTCTGGCAGATCCTCATCCGGCATGATTTCGATCACCGGCTCCTCGGCCAGCTCCTCGATGTGGCTGATCGCCACGGCATGCAGGTCATGCTCCTTCTCGTCGTCAATCTCCTCTGCATCAGTCCCGGTTGCGCTGACGGCAATCACCGACTCGGTTCGTGGCGCCTCCGGCCGATGCGGCGGCCGGCCGCGCTCGTAACGCCCCGATGGGCGTGGTGCCTCTCGCCTCTCTTCACCACCCTCCTCCATCTCTTCCTCATCGAAAAAGTCGGAGACATAGAGAAACGAGTCGCGCTCCAGCCCGATATCGACAAATGCCGATTGCATGCCGGGGAGCACCTTCATGACTCGCCCCTTGTAGATGTTGCCGACAATGCCCTGGTTCTCGTCACCACGCTCAACATAAAACTCGGTGACCAGATCGTCCTCGACGATCGCAATCTTCTTTTCGCGTCCATTGACGCTGACAATCAATTCCTTCGACATTAAACTCTCCTGTGCAAGCAGAGGGAGCAGCAGGCAGCTGACCTGCCGTGCCAACCTCGGCTCACCAATACCTGCAATACCCTGTTTTCAGCGACTTGTCGTTCCCGACGAAGAGAGCTCAGTCTCTTCGTCAATTGACAAACCGACGCAATCGCACGCTTATTGCCAGGCCCAGCCCGAAGCAGGTGGCGACGACAGATGTCGACCCAAAGCTCATCAAGGGCAGGGGGATCCCCATAATTGGCATCAGTCTGACCACCATCCCGACATTGACCGCCACGTGGTAAAGCATCAGAGCAGCGATCCCGGTCACCAGAAAGAGTCCTGCCCGCTCTCGCGAGCGACGCGCAATCATCAGCAACCGAAAGATGATGAACAGATATGCCGCCAGGGAGAGAATCCCGCCAAAGAATCCCCATTCCTCGCTGGCCACGGCGAAAATGAAATCGTTGTGAACCTCGGGCACAAACCCGAGAGTCCCTTGTGTGCTTCCGCGCAATCCCTTTCCAAAGATGCCACCAGAGCCGACGGCAATCTCCGCCTGCTCATTCTGATAGCGAAATCGCTTCTCGGCAAGATCGGGCCAGTAAACGGCCTTGATCCGCTCGCATTTATAGCTTTTGCATTCCTTCAGAGCCGGTATTGCCAGAATGATGGCTGTCGCGAGACCGGCCAGCGCCAGCAGAACCCAGCGCCAGCGGATCCCTGACAACAGAAGCATCGCGGCAAAGAATGAGCCGAAACTCAGCGCGCTCCCGGTATCATTTTCAAGAAATACCAGCCCTGTCGGAACCGCCCACGCCACCGCGAGAATCAACGTCGAACGCAGATCCAGCGGTCGCTTACGGGCTCCTGACAGGTACCAGGCAAGGAAGAGGATCGTACAGATCTTGGCAAGCTCGGATGGCTGAAATCTGAAAGCTCCCAGATAAAGCCAGTTTCGATTGCCATTGACCTCTCTTCCAAGCGGGGTAAAGACCAGCGCGAGCAGCGTCAGTGAGACTCCATAAAAATATGGGGCCAGATTGACGATACGCCGATAATCAAACATCGTCGTCACAAAGAGGACGACCACGCCGATTGCGACTCCGACGACCTGACGCCGCCAGAGACCGGGTGCCGGCTCCGCGCTGGAAATCTCCAGAACACCAAACGCAGCGATCATCAACGCGGCGATGAGGAGCGCCCAGTCGAAGTCAGTTGCATACCTGCGATTGATGCCAATCATACAAACTCAGTCACTGTCGCACCGGCGAACCGGGAGAGGCTGTCGTGCCATTGGCATCAGCCACCACCGGCATCGGCAGATTCCGGGTACGACGATAGTAATCCTCATAAATGGGTTGTGCCCGCGGGGCTGACTGCTTCCCGCCAAAGCCGGCATTCTCGGTCAGAATGACCATCGCCAGCTCCGGGTTATCACGCGGAGCAAAGCTCATGAACCAGGCATGATCCTGGGTCTTCCTGCCGGCCTTGTCGTTCGAGGCAACCTGGGCAGTGCCGGTCTTCCCGCAGACATCGAAGCCGACCACCGCCGCAGCATTGGCTGTCCCACCGCCATTAACCGCTTCCCACATCCCCTTCCTGACGATCTGCACAATCTCGGGACTCATCGGAACGGTAAACCTGTTGTTGTCTGTATAGTGGATCTCCGGTTCAAACTGACCGAACCGATTGAGACCACTTGAGATGCGCAGCAGGAGGTGCGGTGTGTAATTACTGCCGCCAACGGCCAGACCGCCCACATAGCGCAGCAACTGAATTGGCGTCGAGGCATTGGTCCCCTGGCCAAAGGAGGAGGCCGCCATGTCATACTCAGTCCACTTTGCCGCCCGCCTCACCGCCTCTTCATCCTTCTCGGTCCATTCCTCGCCCTGATCGGTCTTCTTCCGCTTCATTATGTTGCGAGTGATGTTCTCCTTGACTGCAGGGATCGGCATCAGACCGCTCACTTCGCGCGGCAGATCGACCCCGGTCCGCTCACCAAACCTGAAGATTTTAACCCACTTCTCGAAGCGCTCAGCCCCCATTTTGATCCCGAGGCGATAGTAGTAGCCATCGGCTGAACGGGCAATCGCCGTCACCACATCGGGCATCCCAAGGTTTGAGAGCGAATTCATGAAGTAATTGCCAAGCTGAATTCCCCCATCCTGGACCCGGGAATTCTCCGGAGTGATGACCCCTTCGTTGAGGGCGGCGACGGATGTCAGCAGCTTCCACGTCGATCCCGGCGGGTAACTCCCCTGAATGACCCGGTTGTAGAGCGGCTTGTCGGGGTCTTCCGTCAGGTCACGAATCTCTTCCCGTCCCTGCTCGGTCTTCGCCCGCATCGAAAAGAGATTGGGGTCGAAGGCAGGATGGGAGACCAGCGCGAGAATCTCGCCATTGCGCGGATTGGAGACAACGATCACACCGCGCCCCGAGGGCATGGTGTCGGTCTGCTCCTCCGCCAGACGCTGGATATCAAGGTCGATCGTCGTGTAAAAATCCCGCCCGGCAACCGGTGGCGTGACGCTGATCTCACGCTGAATACGCCCGCGACTGTCAACAACCACCGTCCGCTCGCCATCCTCGCCGGTGAGCGCATCATTGTAGGTTCTCTCAATGCCGGCTTTGCCAACGATATCGCCCAGCTTGAACCCCTTGTCTCTCGAAAAAGGCGACTTCGGATCGTCCAGCTCGGCTCGACTCACCTCGCCAACATATCCCAGCGCATGAGCCGCCATCAGCCCGTGCGGATAGGATCTGCGCGGAGCCTCCTCCGAACGTATCATCGGAAATTCGTACTGATGAGCCTCGACCCAGGCAACGTCTGCCGGTGTCGCCAGCTCCTTGATGACGATCGATTCGTACTTTGGCTCGAACTTCGCACTCTCGAATCGTCGGGCAAGCCACTGGCTGTCAATCCCGAGGTTATCCGCCAGCAGCCCGGCAACTTCGTCGAAATCACGCACATCCTTCCGGTTGACGACAATGTTGTAGGAGGGCTGACTGGTCACCAGAATCCTTCCCTTGCGATCGAAGATCGTTCCCCGTCGCGCCGGAATGGCAATGATCCGCGTGCGGTTCTGCTCTGCCCGCTCAAGATAGGATTCGCTGTTCATCACCTGCAGGTACCAGAGCCGCCCCGCCAGCACGAAGAAGACCACCAGCGCCACATAATAGATTATCCGGAGCCTCACCCCCGCCTGCCGAAGATCTTCCTGGCTGTCGAACCCCTGGTCTTTACTAATCATAGGTGGCTCATCGGATCACAACCGGCGCCTCCGCGCCTCGCTCCGCCGGCGCCTCAGTGTATCTCCCTTGAGAAAGAGACGATCCAGCAGAATGAACAACGAAACCGAGACAGTAAGATGAACGAGGAGAGAGACGATCAGGCTGGAGGCAATCAACCTGCCGCTGCCAAGGAGAGGCAGTTGAATTCGCAACAACGCATAGAAGAGCAGCCGGATACCGGCATTGGCCAACGAGGCGGCCGAGACTGCAACCAGTCTTATCAGCAGGTTGTCGATAACGATCAACGTGGTGATCTGGTAAACAACGTAGGCAGCCACGACATAGGCAAGGCCGCTGACACCAAAAGTTCCGCTCAGCGAACAGGCATCATGAATCAATCCCGCCAATGCTCCGGTGAGCATTGAGCGAAATGGATCGCGCTGCAAACCGATGTAGACGGTGACCAGCAGCAACCAGTCGATCCTTCCGAGCAGCCCGGCAACGCGCCATGGCACCATCTGTGCCAGCGTGATTTGAATCAGAGCAGCCGCCAGCAAAGAGCCCAGAACCTTCAGTGTCAGCCAGCGATCTTCTTTCTCCAACGGTTCTTTTCCGTCAAAATATGGTCAGAATGTTGTCAATAACTTTGTGCAGCAACTGTCTGCAATCGGGCTTCAGTCGGTGTTCAACAGGACAGGACGAGCCGGATGCTCAATCAGTGAGCCGCTTCTTTTATTGCCGTTTATCATTGCCGGTCTTGCCGGCCTTGCCGGTCTTGCCGGCCGACTCCTTGTCGAGTCTCTCTTCCTCGGCCGCAACCTCATCGAGGCCGGCACGAATCTGTTCACTGGTCACCTGCAGAATGGTAACCGTCTCCAGCCTGCCGAGTGCTGCCGCCGGCTGCAGTGTCAGCCGCTGCGGAATGACTCCGGAGCTGTCGGCTGGCATCGCCACCCATCCGATGAGAATACCCGGCGGGTATATTCCATCCTGTCCGGAGGTGACGACCTGCTCACCATTGGCGACTCTCACCGGCGGAGTAATAAAATCCATCTGACAGAGATAATTGTCCTTGATACCTTTGACAATGCCGAGACTGCGCCCCTCAGCAGTAACCCCGATGATTGCCCCCGCGCCATGCCGCTCATCCG
>CAIKMY010000440.1 GCA_903828635.1 uncultured Acidobacteriota bacterium | reverse complement strand
GTCAGTGTCGGCGTGAGTGTGGGAGTAATCACAGTCCCGATTACAATGATTTGAACAGTATCAGGTACCACATTCTGAACTTTGAGCTGTTCGGGCAATTGCGTAATGCGCGGTCTAAGCGAATATGTACCAGGCAAAAGACTCACGCCATCGATCACAGCTTGAACATTCTCCGCCGACAAACTTTGCAAGCTAGGAACCGGTCCCGATAAAATCACATCGACCGAATCCGGCGAAATCGTCGCCGTCAAATTACGCGCCAAGCCCTGCAACGATACCTTGCGCCGAACAGTCTGTCCGCCCAAAATAGGTGTCACAGAAACCTGAACCGTAATCCCTTCATTGCTCAACACGGAAATACCTTCAGGCAAAGACAAGGCGGCTCGCTTCGATATATCTGCCGTCGCGCCGGTCACATCTATCGGCATTCGCTGCCTCTCAACCCACAATGGCGCCAATGTCTTCACTCCGGAGATGCTGCCAAAGGCAATCGAGCTCAACCGGATTATCGGCTCAAAGTATATCGTCATGGCCAGCCCGGGCAGAATCAGCAGTCCCGACGACTGGAAAATTGTCGCTGACAAGCTGACACAGGCCTCCGAGAAGCTGGTGCCCATCGGGATGCGCGCCGGCTACCATAACCACAAGACCGAGTTTGTCCCGGTTGATGGACGACGCCCGATCGAGACGATTGCCGCCAACACCCCGACCAATGTCACCCTTCAGCTCGATGTCGGTACCTGCGTCGAAGCCGGCAGCGATCCCGTCGCCTGGATCCGCGCCAACAAGGGGCGCATCACCTCCCTTCACTGCAAGGAGTGGAGCCGCGCTGCCAATGTCGGCTACCAGGCGCTGCTCGCCGAGGGTGAGGCCCCGTGGATGAAGATCTTTGACGCCGCCGAATCGGTTGGTGGTGTCGAATTCTACCTGCTCGAACAGGAGGGCAGCCGCTTCACCCCCTTCGAGACGGCTGAACGGTGTATCGCTACCTACAAGAAGATGCGCGGCTATAAGCAGGGTATGTCAGGCACTGAAAAATGAACAGGATTGTCGTGGAGATTGCAAGGGTCTGCGCCGAAGTACACAGCAGCACAGACTACTGACCAGAGGCGATCTCTTCCTCACGGGGAGAAACATTCCTCAGCAGACGGATGATCGTTTCCGCAGCAGCGGTTAAACCTTCATGGTATACAAGTTTTGATCTTTTCTTCGTCGTCGGGCTTAATGTGCTGACAATAACCTGCTGCCGGCCTCGCAGTCTGTCATCATCGATTGCCGCGCCTCCCGTCTTATCCCCGAGGATAACCGGCACGATCAAAGGGGCGCTGTCCGCTCTGCTTTCTCTCCTCTCAAACTCCGCCCATTCCTTAAGGCAGAATTCAGATACAAAGTATGGCGGATTAACGATGGCCAGCAGCAGCCGGGATTGTCTTATTGCCTGGTCAACGTGAAGATGCCAGTTCTCCCCCGGATGCAGATCTCGTTGCGGAAAAAAGATTCCTGGCGAATCCGGCAGGTACTCTTTGAGATACTCTTCAAGGTCGCTGACAAATTCACCGACCCATTCATTGATTACCCCTCCGGCACTGTAGCTGACGAAGAGGTCATAACGATACCCATCTGATGCCAGACCCGGTTTGTCCACTTGTTTTACGACCGGGTGCCAGTCCTTTGGCTTTACCGCAACATCGCCGATCGCTGAGGAGAGGTCAGCAAAATCACTGACCAGGAGATCGGTTATTCTTGCAAGAGAATAACCGATGCTTCCTGGTGAGGAGGTTCCTTGTTCGACCACTGCCAGTCGCTCACCAAAACCGAACCAGTCAACCTGCGGGATATTCAACCGCTCAAAGACATCACGAACTTTGACCCAGGGAGGCAGCCAGTCATCACAGACATTGGAGAAGATGTCAGAGACACGGTTCAGCCATTCATTTGATGCCAGCACCTCAGTATTGGCTGAAAATCTGCTGAGCACCGGAAGAACCGTAAGTGCTCCACGGTCGTAGGCGAGTCGCTGACGACCAAGCTGGGATGCCTGAATAACATCGTAAACACCCGACATGCTCTGATGATTGGCGGTGAATATCGCCACAAGCACATCCGGAACCTGAATTGTACAAACCCCTCCCGAATCACTCATTCCGGTTCGGCTGTCAACCAGTACAAAATCGTAATCTTTCCGCCATTGCTCACGCAATCTCTCGATGAAATCACCTCCACCTCGCGCAAAAAACTCCTGCCAGTCAAACTCTTCAAGCAGCCTTGCGTAGTTGAGGTGAGTACTTCGACCGCTCGGTAACAGATCAAATGAATGGTCGCTGTCGACATCTACCTTCCACAGGTGGTCCCGATACCGGGAGATGTTC
>CAIKMY010000439.1 GCA_903828635.1 uncultured Acidobacteriota bacterium | reverse complement strand
GCGCTGACAGCGATCAGCATACTGCCTGATAAAGAGCCTCCCGGGGCTGAACAATGGCCGGTCAGCGATCGGCCGATAACAAGAAGGAGCGAGGAGTCACGAATGTTGCGCAAAGCGTTGGTCACGAGTCTGATACTCTTTTCATTATTGGCGTTGCCGCTCGGATCCTGGGCGGACGAGGGGATGTGGCTGCCCGACTCGCTGGCAAAGCTCTCTCTGCCAACCCTGAAGAAGAAGGGGTTCGAGCTGAAGCCTGAGGATGTTTATAGCACCAGCCAGCCGAGTCTCAAGGACGCGATCGTCCAGATCAGCATTGGTGGCACCGGTTCATTCGTCTCACCGGAGGGGCTGATTCTGACCAATCATCACGTCGCCTTCAGCGCGGTGACGGCAGCGAGCACGACCGAGAAGGATTACATCTCCAACGGCTTTCTGGCGAAGTCACGGGCGGAAGAGATTCAGGCGAGCGGCTATACCGTCTCCATCACCCAGGAATACCGCGAAGTGACGAGCGAGGTGCTGGCAGCAGTCAAACCGGAGATGACTCCGGACGAGCGGACGCGGGCAATTACCGCCAGGCAGCAGGAGATCGCCAGGGCGGCGGCCGGCGGACGCGAGGCTGAGGGAATTCGCACCCAGGTGGTTGAGGCAACGGGGGGCTATCAGTACTTTCTCTACACCTACCTGACACTGCGTGACGTGCGGCTGGTCTATGCTCCACCGAAATCGATCGGATATTACGGCGGCGATCCTGACAATTTCGAGTGGCCGCGCCATTGCGGTGATTTTGCATTTCTTCGCGCCTATGTCAGCCCGGAGGGCAAGCCGGCGGCCTACAACGAGAAGAATATCCCCTTCAAGCCCAGGCGTTTTCTGGCGATCAACCCGGGCGGGGTGAACGAGGGCGACTTCACGATGATCATGGGCTACCCGGGCAGGACGCAGCGCTATCGCGAGTCCTACTCGGTGGAGTACAACGAACGGGTGCAATTGCCGGCGCAGATTGCCTCATTGCGCCAGCAGATCGAGGTGTTGACGGAGCTTGGGGCCAAAGATCCGGGGCTGAAGATCCGTTTGGCCGACCAGATCTTCGGGTTGAGCAATACGCTCAAAAATTTCGAGGGGACGGTGCTTGGACTGAGGCGGATGAACCTTGCGGAGAAGAAGCGTGGTGAGGAGGCCGAATTTCGCAAGTGGCTGGATGCCAATCCGGCGATGAAGGAGAAGTACGGGAAGGTCCTGCCGCAGATCGAGGAACTCTACCGCGAGCTGAACAGCTATGGCTCGAAGCAGAGCGCACTCAACGGATTGCTCAATGCGGGAGACCTGATCAATGTCCTTGAGATGGCGTGGGGGCGGGCGCTCGATCGCGAGAAGCCAGCCGGCCAGCGCAGCCCGCAATTCAGTGACAGTGTTATCCAGCGAATGACCGGGCAGATCGGGCAGATGTGGCAGATCCGCGAGGTAGCCGCGGAGGCCAACCTGCTGACCGGGGCCTTGCGTACGGCCGGCGACCTGCCAGCCGATCAGAAGCTCGGCTTCATCGAGGCACTCTTCGGTAGTCAGACGGGCAATGCCCGGCGCCGTGCCGAGGCGGAGTTTACCGGGAAAGCACTCGGCGAGTCGCGATTCAACTCGCTCGACGAGGTTAAGGAACTCTTCAAGCTTTCAGCCGCCGAGATGCGCAATATCGACGACCCGCTGCTGAAGCTGGTCGGGCAGGCAGTTGAAGAGAGTGCCCCGCTCAATCAGAAGACGCAGCAGTTCAATGCGCGCATCGTGCGACTGCGGCCGGAATATGTGCGTGGCATGCTCGAAATGAAGAAGATCAACTACTATCCTGATGCCAACTTCACCCTGCGGTGGACTTACGGCGAGGTTAAAGGCTATCAGCCACGCGACGCGGTGACGTATGACTACCAGACATCACTGCGTGGCGTCATTGAGAAGGATACCGGAGTTGAGCCATTCGACGCGCCGGCGGCCCTCAGGGAGCTTTACCGCAAGCGTGACTTCGGCAACTATGTCGATTCACGGCTCAGGGATGTGCCGGTGGCCTTTCTGGCGACGACCGATATCACCGGCGGCAACTCGGGCAGCCCGGTGATGAATGGCCGCGGTGAGGTAATTGGTCTTGCCTTTGACGGCAACTTCGAGGGGCTTGGTGGTGATTTCTCGTTTGATCTCGCCTCCAATCGGACGCTGGCGGTCGACATTCGCTATGTGCTCTTCCTGATGGAGAAGTATGCCGGCGCTGATTATCTCTTTAAGGAGATGCAGATCAGAAGCGGGAAGAGGAAGTAACCCGGGTAACGGCTGAATAACGGAAGGAGGGGGAAATGGGAGAGAGAGAAGCGATGCAACGAATCAGGCAGGTGACGATGTTGGGTTTTGTACACATCGCTCGTCCCGTTTCCCCTGCTCTTCTCCGGTTGATGATGTATTCACTGGCGCTGCTGCTCTGGCTGCTGCCGGCAACGGCCCTTGGCCAGGCGGCGGGGCCATCGTCGGGGCGTGTCGATCAGTTGCGAGCGGAGATCGAGGCGCTGCTCGACCAGCCGAAGTTTACCTCGGCGCGCTGGGGGGTTCTGATCAAAACCGCCGACGGCCGGACGCTCTACGAGCGTGATGCGCATCAGGGATTCATTCCCGCCTCGAACACCAAGCTTTACACGACAGCGGCAGCACTCGACATCTTCGGACCGGAGATGCGGCTGAAGACGACCGTCTGGGCGACGCGCCGGCCACGGGCCGGCCTGCTGGCGGGTGATCTGATCCTTTATGGTCGCGGTGATCCCAATCTTTCGCCACGATTCTCGGATCAGACGGCGCGCAAATACAGCGAGATGAAGCCGGCGGAGAAGATACCGGCGATCGAGCGGCTGGCGGATGAGATTGTCGCTCGTGGTATCCGGCGCATCAGCGGTCGGATCATCGGTGACGACAGCTATTTTGCCGGGGATCTGCTCGGGCCGGGCTGGGAGTGGGATGATGCAATGTTTTATTATGGCGCAGAGACAAGCGCACTGACGGTCAATGACAACAGCGTGACGCTCGAAGTCTCACCCGGCGTGCGGGTTGGCGACGCGCCAAAGGTGAAGATCCTGCCGCAAACCGGCTATGTGACGATCGTCAACCGGGCAAGGACGGTGGCCACAGGACCGACGCGGATCGGGGTGCATCGCCCACTCGAGGGCAACACCGTAGAGATTTTCGGGAGCATCGCCCGGCGGTCAGCAGCGACCGAGATCGACATTGCCATCCACAATCCGG
The DNA here is from genome assembly GCA_903828635.1 of uncultured Acidobacteriota bacterium. Lineage (GTDB taxonomy): Bacteria > Acidobacteriota > Blastocatellia > RBC074 > RBC074 > CAIOZW01. Next base: position 4,305 of record CAIKMY010000439.1, on the reverse strand, counting down.
CCCTCTTCGCGGCAACGCTGCTGCGAGAGGCACTGGTGCGTCGCGGCGTGCGGATTGGCGGGAAGACGGCACGAATCGATGCCATCGCCCGCCTGATCGAGCCGCTTGACGAGTCAAAGCTGGTCGAGATTGCAAGTACCGAGTCTGAGCCGCTCTCCGAATTGATCAGGGTGGTCAACAAGCAGAGTCAGAATCTGCATGCTGAGATGATGCTGCGTCAACTGGGGAAGGCACCGCAGCCGCTGCCGGAGGAGTCTGCCGGGGCTCCGGCGGTTGACGATTACGGACGCCCGTTGCCGACGATTGTCCGCGGGAGCGCGGTGCGTCGGGACTTCCTGCGCCGGGCAGGGATCGAGGTCGAGCGGCTCAACCTTCGCGACGGCTCGGGACTGGCCCGCCAGAACCTCGTCACGCCGAAGAGCACGGTGCGACTGCTCGAATTCATGCTGACCCACCCTCACCGCGATCTCTTCGAGCAGTCACTGGTCATTGCCGGCACCGACGGCACACTCGAACGACGCATGCGTGATACCGCCGCTGCCGGCAATATGCGCGGCAAGACCGGCACCCTTTCTTCTGTCAATGCGCTCTCCGGTTACATCCGCACGAGGGGAGGAGAGTCACTGATCATCAGCCTCATGGGCAACAACTATGTCGGCCCGGGTCGTGAGGTCACCGCGGTCCTCGATCGAATCTGCGTCCTCCTCGCCGAATTCTGAGCCCGGGGGCATAGAGCACGGGCACAACTGGCACGCTTTACGCCTCGGCTGTGGCGCGGCGCTCGGCCCTTCCCTCAAGCATCCTGTAAATCAATGGCAGCACAAAGAGTGTCAGGAAGGTGGAGGTTATCAGTCCGCCGATGACGACGGTGGCGAGTGGTCGCTGCACCTCGGCGCCGGGATTGGTCGAGAGTGCCATCGGGATAAAACCGAGTCCGGCAACGAGAGCCGTCATCAGCACCGGCCGCAAGCGGGTTTTGGCCCCTTCCCTGACGGCTTCACCAACGGAGACTCCATCGTCACGCAGCTTGTTGAAATAGGCAATCATGACGACACCATTGAGGACGGCGACACCGAAGAGGGCGATGAAGCCGATTGATCCCGAGAGGTTGAAGTTGAGCCCGCGAATCCAGAGGGCAGCGATTCCGCCGACGGCGGCAAAGGGAACGTTGAGGATAATGATCAGCGAGTGCCTGATCGATCCAAACATAATGAACAGGAGCGCAAAGATCAGCAGCAGGGCAAGCGGCACGACGATGAAGAGCCGTCGGGTGGCACGCTCCTGGTTCTCGAACTGACCGCCCCAGGTGATCAGGTAGCCGGTCGGCAGTTTGACAGCAGACTCGATCCGCTTCCTTGCATCGGCGACGAAGCTGCCGATATCACGACCGCGAACGTTGCTCTGAATGACGATGCGACGCTGATTATTTTCGCGGCTGATGAGGTCGGCGGCTCGCTCGACGCTGACGTCGGCGACATCGCTCAGGCGGAGGCGCTCACCGGCGGGCGCGATTACCGGAAGGGCGGCAATGTGCTCGGGATCACCACGCCATTCAGGCAGGAAACGCACCAGCACCTCAAAGCGACGCTGGCCATCGATGACGGTGGTTGCCACCTTGCCGCCAATGGCGGTCTCGATCAGATTCCGGAGATCGGCGACGTTAAGACCATAACGAGCCAGCGCCTCGCGGCGGAGAAGGATCTGGAGCTGTGCCGAACCGCTAAGCGTCTCCGCCTGGACATCGGCTGAGCCGGGTACCTGCTCCAGCACGCGGGCAATCTCGCGAGCCCGCTCCTCAAGCACAGCAAGATCGTCACCAAAGAGCTTGACGGCAACATCAGCCTTGACTCCGGAGATCGTCTCGTCAAGCCTCATGGCCATCGGCTGGGTAAAATTGTAAGTCACACCGGGCAGGCGGCTCAGTTCGCGGTCAAGCGCCTCGATCAGCCCATCTTTGTTGCGGCCGGGAGTCCACTGCTCGCGCGGCTTGAGCTGAATGTAGACATCGCCCTGATGAATGCCCATTGCCTCGGTCGCCAGATCGGGACGACCGAGTTTGGTGACCACACTCTCCACCTCGGGGAATGACTTGACGATCAACTCAACGCGCTGGCTGATCTCGATCGACTCCGTCAGTGAGACGCTCGGCAGCTTGCGGGTCTCGATGAGAATCGATCCCTCGTCGAGTCGCGGCATGAACTCGGTGCCGATGAAGGCGAGTGACCCGATGGCCACGACTACCAGCAACAGCGCACCGCCAAGCGTGACAACGCTGTGCCTCATCGCGAGGTCGAGCTGGCGCACATAAAACCTCTCGATCCGCTGGTAGATGCGCCCTTCGTGCTCACCAATACCGCCACGCAGCAGGAGCGAGGAGACCGCCGGGACATACATCAGCGCCAGCAGCAGCGAGCCGAGCAGCGCCGCACAGACCGTGATCGCCATCGGTGTGAACATCCGCCCCTCAAGCCCCTGGAGAGTGAAGACCGGCAGGTAGACGGCGACGATGATCAGCACCCCGAAGAGAATCGGCCGACCGACTTCGTGAGCCGCATCCTGAATCAGATGGCTTGACGATCCGGGACTCGTCTCTGCTCCGTCTCCCCGCTCACCGAGTCGGCGAATAAAGTTCTCCATCATCACCACCGCGCCATCGACGATCAGCCCGAAATCGACCGCCCCGAGGCTCATCAGATTGGCCGACACTCCGAGCACTCGCATGACGATGAAGGCGGCAACCATCGAGATCGGAATCACCGAGGCGACGATCAGCGAGGCACGCACATTCCGCAAAAAGAGGAAGAGGACGATGATCACCAGCAACGCTCCCTCGATCAGGTTCTTCTCGACGGTGGAGATCGTGCGATCGATTACCTCGGTCTGATCGTAAAATGGCCGCAGGCTGACCCCGGCCGGCAGCGCCGCCTGGAGCTGTCCGATCTTCTCCTTGACGCGCTCGGTCACCGATTTACCATTCTCCCCCTTGAGGAGGATGACCATCCCGGCGACCCGTTCTCCGTCACCATCCCGTGAGGTCGCCCCCTGACGTTGCATCGCATCGATCCGCACCTCGGCAACATCATCGAGATGGACCGGTGTCCCCTGACTTGAGGCGATGACGATCCGGCCAATGTCACTGGCGCTCCGCAACTGCCCAACGCCCCTGACCGTGTACTGCTCGGCGCGATGCTCGATATAGCCTCCGCCGAAGTTGGCGTTGTTCTCAGAAACTCGGGCAAAAATCTCACGCAATGAGAGGTTGTATTTGAGCAGCTTTGCCGGGTCAACCAGCACGTGATACTGCATCGTCAGCCCGCCCCACGAGTTAACCTCGCCCACGCCGGGAACGGTGCGCAACTGCAACTTGATGAACCAGTCGTGCAGCGTCTTGAGGTCGAGCAGCCGCCGCTGCTTCTCCTCAGCATCGGCCGCCGGCCGCGAATCCTCGATTGTGTACTGGTAGACCTCGCCAAAGGCAGTCGCCACCGGCCCGAGGCGTGGCTCAAGCCCGCCCGGAATCCGGCTCTTCGCCTCGTTGAGCCGCTCATTGATCAACTGGCGGGCAAAGTAGGTGTTGACGCCATCCGCAAAGACGATCGTCACCAGCGAGAGACCGAACTTGGAGATCGAGCGAACCTCCTCAGTCCGCGGCAGCCCGAGCATCGCCCCCTCGATCGGAAAGGTAATCTGCGCCTCGACCTCGCCGGCCGCCATCCCCGGAGACTCGGTGATCACCGTTACCTGGTTATTGGTCAGATCGGGAAAGGCGTCGATCGGAATGGTCACCAGCGAATAGACGCCGGCACTGATCAGGCCAAGCACGAGGGCCAGCGTGATGAAACGCTGACTGAGCGAAAATGAGATCAATCGGTCGATCATTGTCGTTCTATTCCTCGTCCATTCTGCTCTTGAGCATCTCAGACTTCAGCAGAAAGCCGCCGGAGACTACCACCTTCTCACCGCGTTGGAGTCCGCTGACAATCTCCACCTGATCAGCCTCCTGCCGACCAACCTGCACCTTGCGCCGCTCAAACCGCAGTCCTCCCTGATCGACGAAGACAACCGCCTGCCCGTCGACATCCTGCAACGCTGCCCGGCTGACCACCAGCGCCATCGTCCGCTGGCCGGCAGCAATCTTTGTCTGTGTGTACATCTCCGGCTTGAGCCGCCCGGCACGGTTATCGACCAGGCAGCGAACCTCGATCATCCGCGTCTGCGGGTTGAGCACATCGCCAATTCGTGCGACCGACCCGCGAATGCTCTCTCCGGGGTAGGCAACCACCGAGACCTCGACCGGCGCGCCGG
>CAIKMY010000438.1 GCA_903828635.1 uncultured Acidobacteriota bacterium | reverse complement strand
CGGCAACATCGGCGATCAGGGCTGCCCGAACTGCGGCAGCAGGGAGAGCGTCTTCTTTCTCGGCAGCCGCGCGGCAACGCTTTCGAGCGTGGCCATCGACGAGCTCTTCGGCTCGACGCTCAACTCTGATCCAAAGCTGCTCGCCTTCACCGACAGCGTGCAGGATGCCTCCCATCGTGCCGGATTCTTCAGCTCGCGAACCTATCGCTTCACGCTGCGCACCGCCTTGCAGCAGGCGATTGACAGCGCCGGCTCTGCGGGGCTGCCGCTGATACAAGCCGGCACGACGCTGCTCGAATGGTGGTCACGGGAGCGCCCCGGCTGGCCCGGCAGTATTCGCAATGCCATGGCCTCGCTGCTGCCACCGGATCTGCACGATTATCCCGACTTTGTCGAATTTCGTGACTCATCGGTCACTGAGCCGCCGGCACGACTGCGCCGCGAGATCGAGGAGCGACTGACCTGGGAGGCGACCAGTGAATTCGGGCTGCTGCAGATGCGCGGACGAACAATGGAAGCGGTCGGCAGCGCCTGCCTCGGCTGGAATGAATCACTGATCGACCACACCCTCGGCGAGCTGATCGAGCGGCTGCCACGCATCGATCCAACGTGGCGCTCGCTCTCCGACCGGCTGCTGCGCCGCTGGCTTTATGGTTTCCTTCATCGTGCGCGCCTGCGTGGTGCCCTCGATCACCCGTTCCTCCACGACCTTGCACGGCGCGGTGACTGGGGCAAATATCCATTCGGCAGGGCTGTTCCCGATCGCGAGACCTATCCGCCATCAGGATACTACAAACCAAAATTGATGGTTACCCAGCCGCAGCGCGAGCAGGATCACGTTCTGGCAACAACGCGCGGTCACCAGTCACCGTGGCAGATCATCTGGGCACGGCGCGCCCTCGAACTGCGCCACGCCAATGAAACAAGCCTCCTCGACCTCATCGACACGCTGCTGCGACTGGGCGAAACGACCGGACTCTTCAGCCGGCTGCACGTCGATGGGGCAAAGAGGATCTATGCGATCACCGCCACCGCCGCCACTCTGACCGGTGAGTGCGTCCACCTCGTCTGCAGCCAGAGCAAACGGTCACTCATCAGGCCATCCGCCGAAGCCGCCTGCTGGAAAGGTGCACCGAGCCTCGAATACGATGCCGTCAATGGACACTACGAGGTCAAAGATTACTCGCCACGATAGCGCTATTATCAGGAGCGATACCGCAAGGGTGCGCTGCGACGGGTGATCGCCCGCGAGCATACCGGACTGCTCGAAACGGAGGAGCGCGAGCGGCTGGAGCGTGACTTTGCACAGGGCGAACAGGTCGACAATCCCAACGTCATCGCCTGCACCAGCACGCTCGAAATGGGCATCGATATCGGCGATCTCTCCAGCACGATGCTCTGCTCGATTCCGCCGAACACAGCAGGCTATCTGCAACGCATCGGACGCGCCGGCCGCGCAACCGGCACTGCGCTGATCGTTTCGCTGATCAACCAGCGGCCGCACGATCTCTTCTTTTATGGCCGCCCCATAGAGATGCTGCGCGGCAAGATCGATCCCCCGGGATGCTGGCTCGATGCCTCGGCCGTGCTTGTCAGGCAGTACCTCGCCTTCTGCCTTGATTCAGCAACTGCCGGCGAGGTGCTCACCAGCCTGCCATCGACCGCACGCCAGATGATCGATGATTTCGCCAACCCCGCGGGCCAGCTTCGCCGCACGCTCGACTGGATCGAGGCTCACGAAACCGAACTGCGTACCACCTTTCTGCACCGCTTCCGTGACGATATCCAGGCAGACACCGGCGAACGGTTCCTGCGCGACACTTCCACCGAACTGCTGCGCCATCAGATTGCCATGGCCATCGAAGAGATCGACCGCACACTGCGTGACCTCGACAATGCACGCCGCCGGCTTCGTGAACAGCATGACCGTCTGGAGAAGGACGAAAATGAGGCCCGCGAGGAGATCGCTCGCGAACTGCGCGTCCTCCGCAGCCGCCAGCTCAGCCTCAGCCGCATGCCGTCACTCGAAATTCTTACCGATCGCGGCCTGCTGCCCAACTACGCCTTCCCCGAGGAGGGCATCCCGTTTAACGGCACCGTCTACAACCGTCATCGACACTCCAGGCGCCGGCCTGAACGGCAGGCGTCACACGAATCGGGTGGCGATGACGATCGCCACGGGGGCCCTGATCAGCAGACGATCGACATTCGACGCCCGGCAGCCACCGGTCTGCGCGAACTGGCCCCGGCCAACCATTTCTATACTCACGGCCGCGTCTTTGACATCCAGCAGATCGCTCTCGGTAACGCTCAGAACCCGCTGGTTGAGACGTGGGCAATCTGTGGCGCCTGCGGTCACATGCGACGCGAAACCGATTTGCTCGCCAACCCACAGGCGACGGCCTGTCCGCAATGCGGCCACGACGACGTCTCAAACAGTCAGATCGATATTGGCCAGCGCCGGCCGTTCCTCCTCTTCTCGCGCTCGACCGCCTTCTCACACATGGAGCATTACGAGAGCCTCTCCGCCGATCGCAGCGAAGAGCGCGAAAGCCAGCGCTACCATCACGTCGTCAGCTTCGACCTCACCGGCGAGGCTGCGCGGGGTGCGGTCGGCGAGGATACTCTCCCCTTTGGTATCGAGTACCGCGCCGATGTCACCCTGCGCGAAATCAATACCGGCTACCAGAACCTCGCCCCGGTCGTCCCCTTCGGCGTCGATCAGCGAGCCACCGACGATGGCTTTCGCGTCTGCGCCGACTGCGGCATCATCGAACCGCCAACCACATCACCCGCCGGGCGCGACAAAGTAATCCATCGCCGCAGTTGCATCGCCCGACGTCGCATCGAAAAGCGCCTCCAGGAAGGGCGCGCCGCCACCGAGTACAACTGGAAATCACTCTACCTTTACCGCGAACTCCGCTCGGAGGCCATTCGCCTCCTGCTGCCAATCGCTGATAATTCCGATATCGCGACTCTCAGCGCGGCAATCATGCTCGGGCTTCGCCTCCGCTTCGAGGGAGATCCGGAACACCTCCTCGTCCAGCCACACGCCCTGCCCGACCCGGCAAAGGGCCTCAATCGCTACTACCTCATAGTCATGGACACCGTCCCCGGCGGAACCGGCTACCTCAAATCGCTTTATCAGGAGAAAGACGCACGCGGCCGTGAGGGTGAGGGGATGCTTCACGCGCTGCGCCTCGCACGAGCTGCTCTCGAAAACTGCCCCTGTCGCCAGGTGCAGACATCGCTCGATCGCGCCGACAGCGATGGCTGCTACCGCTGCATTCGCAACTGGCGCCAGCAACACGAGGCCGGACGCATCAGCCGCGAGCGGGCCATTGTCCTGCTCGGCCAACTGATTACCGCCGGCGACAATCGCGCCCCCCGCGAATCACTCGATGACATCCGCATCAATTCCCTCTGGCAGAGCCTTCTCGAAAAGCGCTTTATCGACACACTTCACTACTTTGTCGATGCGGAACACGGCAACTGGGAACAGACCGTCATCCGCGGCCGCGCCGGCTATCGCTTCAATCCCGCCAGCCATCCCGACCGCTTCTGGGAACTTGAACCGCAGCCGACACTCGGCCCAAAGGATGGTGTCGCCATCCCCTGCCGCCCCGACTTCCTGCTGCGCGCCGATGACGAGAGCCTTCCGCCAATTGCCATCTTCACCGATGGATTCCAGTTTCACTGCCACCCGCACAACCGCATCGCTGACGACCTGCAAAAGCGCCGCGCGATCATCGAAAGCCGGCGCTACCTTGTCTGGAGCATCACCTGGGATGACCTCGACGGCGCAATGCCCGGCCTGTCCCTCTTCCCGGAGATGATGACCGCTCCACTGAAGGTCTATGCCAATGCCCGGCGCAAAAGTGACCCGCAACTGCCTGACCCCGAGGCCGTCACCCGCGCCAGCTTTGCCCAGCTTGCCGAGTTTATCAAAACACCGCGCCGCGAGGTCTGGACCGAATTTGCCCACATCATCGGCATCAATCCACTCTACCTCCTCGCTCAACAGCAGCGAACTCTCGATACCGGCAGCCTTCGCGCCGCACTCAATACGTGGCAACAGGGTGGCCCGCTCGCGCCACTCCCGGCAACCACCGGCGCTGCCTGGGTCGTCAGCGATCGCCTCACCCTTGAACAGGATATCGCCGCCTGCATCCCAACCAGCGAGGTGCTCAGCAGACGCCCCACCTCGATTATCTTTCTTGGCCGTCTCGATGACCGTAACGACGAATGCTCCAGCCCCGATTACTCAACACGCTGGCGCCGCTTTCTCGGCTGTCTCAACCTCCTGCAATTCGCCAATAATTTCCATTTTCACGCGACATCCGAAATCGACGCCGGTACCGCACCCGACCTGCTGCTCCACACACCAGCCGGCATCCCCGCAGCCTGGCAGCCAATCCTCGATGCTGTCGCGCCATCACTCGAACCTCTCGTTCGACAACTGGCCTCGAGCGGTGCCGCTCTCCCTCAAACCGAATATTTCCTTGATGACTTTGCCGAGGAATCCTTTGCTGAGCTTGCCTGGCCAACCGCCTCGCCACCACTCGCCATCCTCGCCGGTGAACAGGCAACCCTTGCCGCCGAATGGCAGCGACGTGGCTGGTCAATCGCCACCATCGATACCCCGTCGTCTGAACTTATCGACCTTGTCGGAAAGGCCTGACTCAAAGGCCTGATCTGGAGACCACATGGCCCGTTTGATGATCCATCGCAACATTCTCAAAAACTTCTCCAAACTGCCGGCAAAGGTGCAGAAACGCATCACTGACCTCATCGACGAGTTTCAGGAAAACCCCTTCGCCCCTGCCATCGGCATGCACCCCGTAACCGAATCGATGCTTGATCCCAAGGTCCGCGGCGTCACCAAACTGCCCGATGGCTACCGCGCCATCATCATCGCCCCGGAGAAGGGTGATAACTACCTGCTCGTTTACGTTGCCCCACACGACGAGGCCTATGACTGGGCTCGCAACAAACGCTTTGAAGTCCACGCCATGACCGGCGTCTTCCAGATCTTCAATGCCGAAGAGCTCTCTGCCGTCACCCTCGACAATCCCGTCACCACCCCAACCCCTCCCTATCCCCTCGACCACTTCAGCGATAATGACCTTTACATCGCCGGTGTGCCGCAACCGCTCATTCCGGCCATTCGCTCGATCCGCTCCGATGCCGGACTCGACCACATCAGCCCCTATCTCCCCTCCGGCTGCAGCGATGTCCTTTATGGCCTCGTCTCCGGCATGTCGCTCGATGAGGCCCTGACCGAGATGCTTGGCCGCGAGTCCCCCCCCGGCCACTCGCCCACGACACCCGCTGGCACTGGTGACTTCTCGCACATCGAGGAGGCTCCCAACTTCGACCTCGTCCTTGTCGAGGGGCGCGACGAACTTCGCCAGGTACTCGCCGGCTCATTCGACGAATGGCGCCTTTTCCTTCACCCCTGCCAGCGCAAAATAGTCGATTGGCAGACCAGTGGCCCCATTCGGGTCACCGGAGCCGCCGGCACCGGCAAGACCGTCGCCCTTATCCATCGCGCCGTCAAACTTGCCCGCCGCCTGCTCGCCTCCGGTGATCCCACCGCGAAGATCCTCGTCACCACCTTTACCACCAACCTCTCCGCGACCATTCGCCAGCTCATCCGCCGGCTCGATCCCGAAGCCGCCAAACGAATCGAGGTTACCAACCTCCACGCCCTCGCCCGTACCATCTGCCATCGCGCCGGCTGGAACGGGCGCATGGCCGATGACGATGACATCAACCTTGCATGGGATGCCGTCTGCGATGACTCCGGCAGTCAGATCACTCCTGATCGCCAGCAACTGCGGCTTGAATATGAACTCATAGTCGAAGCCAACGGCATCGATGAAGAAGAGGCCTACCTCACTGCCCTGCGCCCAGGCCGTCCGCGTATCTCTCGCGAACAACGGCGTGCTGCCTGGCGCATCTTCCGTGCATTTGAACGCACCCTTCGCAAACGACACCTCCTCTCCTTCGAAGGCGCCATTCACGAGGCCCGCCTCGCCGTCGAACGCGGAACATTTCAGAGCTATGCCCACGTCCTCGTCGATGAAACCCAGGACTTCAGCCTCGAAGCCCTCCGTCTCATCCGCGCCATCTCTCCCGCTTCTTCCGGTGCACCCGATCCACTCTGCCTCACCGGCGATGGCCACCAACGCATCTACCGCGCCAAAGTCCCCCTGACCCGCGCCGGTATCGATGTCCGTGGCCGCTCACGCCGCCTCAAAATCAATTACCGCACCAGCCAGCAGATCCGCCACTTCGCTGAACGCATCCTCACCGGCGTCGAAATCGATGACCTCGATGGTGGCCAAACCTCTGCCATCGGCGATCACTCCGCCTTCCGCGGCCCCGTCGATCCTCGCATCGTCAACTGCGCCAACGATTCGGCCGAGGCCAGAGCTGTTACCTCCTGGATCGCTGAACTCCGCGATAAACACCACCTGGCAACTCACGAAATCTGTATCACCCCCTACAAACCCTCTCTCCGCAGGGCACTCAATGAGGCCGGTCTCAGCGTCCACGAATTGCGCCCTCGCGAAGAGGATCCCGGCTCTGAAATCCCCGGTATCCGCATGGGCTCAATGAAACGCATCAAGGGACTGGAATTTCGCGCCGTCGCCATGGCCTGCGCCTCTCCCGATGACGCGATCAATCGACTCGAAGAGGCTCCCATCAGGGAGAGGTGTGAACGCTATGTGGCGGCAACACGGGCGAGGGAGTTTCTCCTCGTGACGGTCGCGGGGTGAATGGCGTGGGGGAATGTCAGTCGCTCCCTGAGGGATTATTATCAACTGGAGTATCAGATAGTGCTCCAGTATGAAGACATGCATAGTCCCATAACTGTTTTATTGATATTTTATTACCAGAGATACCACCTAGAATCTGATTCACAGCATAGGCACCCAGCTCGCGATAGCTTTCAAATTGATTCTCACTATATACCTGATCTGCAGTTGATTCGTGAGGGAAAGTCGGATTTGCCAATGCATACTTATATACATCCAAAGGCTCATTGCCGTACACTGATGGCTTGATATAGATCAATTTTCCATCAATTTGCGAATCATTCAACCCCTCACACTTATCAACAACAGAATATTTTATAGTTGCAACCGCACAATATTGTTGATTAGCCTTAAGTTGATTGGTGTCTTGTCGAGTCAGTACTTTCTTGCGCCTGGTGATGGGAACTGCATCAAAAACAATTGGTATGCCCATGTCGATACGTATTTTATTCACAGCATTTCCCAGACTATCAAAATCGAACTTTTCATCCTGACTACTATCTACTACTACTATATATTTGCATCGACGAAGTACCATTTCATACAGACCAAGATTCTCAAAATGTCCACCGTCAGTCAGATAGATGTAACTACTTCTATTGTTACTGAGACCCAGAAATTCAGCTATCAATGGCTGGGGCGCATACCTCGGACAGGATCTCATAAATGTATCATTACCAGCTTCCCCGGGATTGCCACTCCACCAGCCCAGTCTGATATTCAACAATGTCATCAATGATGTTAAAAAGGGTGAGGAATGATAACCCATATTGGGGCTGGCCACGGCTCCTGATATTGCCATGCTCGTTCCAATAGTAATGGCTCGATTCTGAGGAGGGTTAATTCCATATTGCCTCGATTTTCTGTACCCAAGCTTCTGCCAACTACCTACATGTAACGGAGAAGCCGTAAATGACTGGGCTTTTCGATCACGCCAGGCAAGATTATCGACCCTAACCAAATTCAACGCCATATTGATAATATGAAAAGGTGCTTTGTTATTAGAATTATCAGTCAGCTTGAATATTTCGTTGCCAAATAACGAGTTGATGATAAGCCTGTTGATATCAATGCTATCAACATATACTTTTCTTGCTGTCAGCTTTTGTACTATTTTATATTTAAAATTAAAGTGTTTGAACACAGGTTGACTGTCAACAAGCTTTTTTAAATTCTCGTCAGCATCATTTGTAAAAGGTTGATACAGATTTAGTGGCTCACCATGCAATATCCGGTTAAAATCTGCAATCAATTTTGTTTTCAGTTCGTAAGGTTGATCGGCAGTCTCGGTCTTGTATTCTTCAATCAATCGTCGAGTGGCGGGACTCAGTTTCCTTCGAATTATGTGTATTTTGTCTGCGTGATTGTTCAGGCTGTGACCATCATGATCTCTCAGTGCATTAACTAACTTTGCAAGGTCGCGTATATCCTCGTAGACGGGCTTTATCAGTTCATGCATTTGAAGATTGTCATGATCATCCATTTCAGTGAAGTTATTAGGTCTCCTTTCTCCGGCTACCTCTGACGCTCCTCCTAAAAAAGCTCGTATCAGTCGATTCCTATAAGCTCCGTGAAGCGAGTATTTGTTAACATTAACGAACTGGCTGATTATAAAACTGAAGAGCACTAAAATGCCGGCAATTAGTAATACTGATAGTACGTGAGAATTGCGATAACTAAAGATGTTGAAGATTGGCAATTGTTGCTGGTTGGCATATTTGCTTATGATACTGTGAACAGCGTCGTTAATATAAGTGAGAGATAATGCCAATGTGCCAAGTATCAACAATAGAAGAGTGACTGAACCAATATTGAGAACTAATCTTGATAAATATGCAGATTTACTAATCACATTCAGATTACTATGCGGCGACTCTCCGGCTTTGATACTGCTCCGGTGCCAGCCCAACAAAGAAGTTACAGCTGTTCCGGCAAACAATGAGATGAATGACAAGTTGAAATTTTCCCACAACCAGATTATACCCAACGGCGCAAAATAGACGAGACTGCTCAAAATAAGCCAGACAGACGATATCTGAAGAAGTAGCCCGCCAAATCTGGCCATTAATTCGCGATCGGCATCGCTTGTATCATAACTTGCCAATCCTATGTATAGTGTTGAAGCCAGTAGAAATATAAGAATAAATATCGCCGGACCTATTGTAGCGACTAGTGCGCCACTTAATTGATAACCCGAATCGAATGGCTTGTACATATTGAGAGTATTGAACATCCGCATTGTATTCAGCTGATGATATGCTGCTTGTTGAAACATAACACAGACAGCATACCACGCAAAACTGACAGCGGCACCTATTGCCAAACCTATTCTCAATGTTTTTAAGAGTAACTGACTAATGTCACTGATTTTATGTCTGTTTTTACGCCAATCAAATAGATATTTTACAATTACATCGATTCTTGCAAAGATGGCACTTAAAAGGACGATGACAATTGGATATTTAACAGTAGAAAAAGCCAGGCCAAGATCTTTTTCTTGTAGAAACCATAATATACTGATCACTAAAGGAACTAACAAACTTATAACCACAACACATTGATTTACTAAAAGAGCTTTTATTATCCTTGTCAATCTTGACAAATATGCTTCATTCTCATCTGTCTTTGAACCCAGTGGATGACCTGAATTTGCTGTCAGGCTGCTGGAGGTAAATCGCATTATCACCGCCAATGCTACAAAGCATGATACGCCCAAATAATTAAATACTGAATTTGAAGAGGATGAACAACTGACATAATATAAAAAAGAAGCCCAGATCCAGAGAATTTGCAGTAAAACCAGCACCAATGGGAGTAATACCAACCAGTTGAGCAGTAAATTCCGCAGATATATGCCTGCTAAAGCCCAGATATCAAGGGAAAACAATCCCGTTCTGGGACTCAGATAACTGCTATAGCGACGAAGATATGATATTGCATCCTGCTCAGAGTTTGAAGAGTAAACAGATGTATTAACACCTTCAAGTTGCTGTTGAACCTTTTCCATTCCAACACGATGAATCCAGACTGACAACCAGCTTCCAATGTATCCACCACCGGAGACGGTTGAAAGATAATGAAAATCTTTGATATCTATGTGCTTTGCAAGCCCTTGTAAAACACCCAGACCAAATGAGGCACTTCGAATGCCTCCACCTGAAATACAGAGTGCCGTACGTTTATTATCCTTGTGAATTTTGGTGTAAAGCGTTTCCAGACTATCAAGAGTACTACCCTCACATTGAGAGCACTGCCTGGCAGAATCATCGTCATTATTACAGTGATGTGTACTTACTGTTCGTGCACATAATGTATTTTGATCAATATAGCAGTACTCTTCTCGCAGTATTTGCTGAGTTGACAGGGAGCAACCGTCATCTTGTTTCGAAGGACAATTATTTAATGGTTTGGATTCCATATGGATATACCGGACACAACAACTATATGATATTGGTTTTCAGGGCAAATGCACGATAACTTCAGGAACTATGAGGGTTGATGTTGAGAATGTTTAATGGATAATTTTCATTACAACCTGCTTTAAGCCGTTTGGTTTTTATATCACTTTTCAGAGTTATCTCTTGTCGGAGAAGATTATGGGTAGTTGTACGAAGGAGAGCCGGATTTTCAGGTGCGCGCCCTACTCGTTCCAGGAATCATCCTCTCAGAAGACAACATCCAGCATCCAGTGTAATGAATTTTCTATTCTTCAGTACCAGCAAGCCGTGTAATGGAAGCTAACCTGCGTCTTCAAAAACAGTTTATTGCAAAATCCTGGCGACTAATCAGAATCTATTCTGAATCTGACCATCATCTTTATTTCGGCGATCAGAGCAAACATCTCTCTCCATCTTTGATTCGAGTCTTTTGAGTTCATCCTTCAAGGCGATTATCTCGCGGTGCATCTGCCGGAGGAGATCGAGCATGGTGGCATCAGCAGCGTCCGACTCGATGATTTTATCCGCATTGTCAGCCTCACTGCCGACATACTTACGGATCTCGTGGCGAAGATTGACCAGCTTTGATGAGGGTAAGATGTCGAGCTCACGGCGAAGAGCCTCCCGGCAACGCTGGTACTGGCGGAGGGCAGAGATGCGGTCACCCATTTGCAGATGGAGCCACATTATCGTCCAGTGAGCCTTTTCTGAAGCCGGCTCTTCACGCAGAACGAGTTCTGCGGTAGCAAGGGCAGCCTGATGGTCACCGGTGACGCGCTGGTGTTCCATCAATTGAAGGAGTGTGCGGTAGTAGATATCGCGTAGTCGATCCCTCTCGCGGAGGCACCAGTCCTTGAAGCAGTCCTCAAGCAGATGGCCGCGGTAGATCCCGACCGCCTCCGTGAGGTTATCGGCCTGCTGTTGATTGATCGACTGGCCGGGGGTGAAGCGGGAGCGCTTCGAGAGGTCCTCGAAGCGGGCAACATCGAGCCAGATGCCGGAGTCAGGATTGAGTCTGATCCAGCCATTGACGGACTCGATGAAGGGCCGGCTGGCACTGATCTGAAATGGGGTGATTGATTCCTGGAGTTGCCAGAGGGTCTGGCGGAGTGCCCTTTTGCCCTGCTCCTCCTGAAGGTCTCCCCAGAGAGCACCAATAACCATTTCGCGGGAGAGGACCCGCTGTCGATGGCAGGCGAGGTAACCGAGCAGCTCGCGGGCTTTGGCACAGGTTAACTCCACATTGCCGGTGGCTTCATCCTCCAGCAGACACTTGCCGAGCAGTCTGACTCTCATCATCGCGGGCCTCTCTTTAACGGGGGAAAGGAATGCCTTACGAGAGCGAGCAACGGTCTGTCGTTCACGTGAGACTTGTCAGTGACAGTTACTACCTGAATTTGCTGTCACCATAGAATGCGAAATTTGTGGGAGGAATGGAGCGGTCCGGCTGAATATTTTTTGGGCACGGGGTGTGGGTACCCCGTGCCCGGGTGGAGAGCAGGTGAACTCAGGGAAGTTCACGAATGCGGAGGTTTCTGAACTCAACAGGTGCGCCCTCAGCTTCGAGGCAAAGGTAGCCGGTGCGCGGGTTGCAGTTCTGACCGCCGGAGACCTCTTCGCCATTGACCCAGAGGCGGAGTTCACCATTGATGGCGCGGACGTAATAATGGTTCCACTGACCGACGCCGAGACTGAGGTTCTTGCGCGGGAAGCTGCGTGAGCCATTAGGCGAGAGTGGCGGGAAGGGGTTCATGGTCGAGGTCCCGACAGCGAAGATATCACCATTGGTGGTGAACCAGTCGCCCTTCTTGCCGGTGCGCTTTTCGTGAAGTTCGGCATAGCCGTGATCAAGCATCTGCACCTCGATACCACCGCGCGGGAGGGTATCGGGCTTGAGGCCGACAAGCACCTCTTCGGGCACCCAGGCGAAGATACCGGAATTGCCGCCCGATTCAAGGTGGCGCCATTCGACTACGAGTTCGAAGTTGGTCACCTTCTGTTTGGTGCGATAGACACCGATTGGTTTGCCGGTGGTTTTGATAATACCGCCCTGCCATTCCCAGGTTTCGGGGTTGCCATTGACATCGGTGAAGTCGTCTTCAGTAAGGGCGCGCCAGCCGGGGCCGTTACCATCGATGAAGGCCTTGCGCAGTTGTGGTGACTGAGCAATGGCGAGGGTGACGGCGGTGAGAAAGGCTGTCAGGACGAATGCCAGGGTGAATGAGAGTTGAAGTCCTCGTTTGAGCAAGCTGCATCTCCTTTTGCATAGTTGGATAAGAGACAGATTGACAGATTGGTTATGGATCGAGGCGAATGGTCATACCGGCATGGCGAAGTCGATCGGCGAGGATATCACCGAAGGCGGTCGCCGGGGTGAGAATGCCACCACGTGAGGGGCCACCGGGGAGGTGCTGCTCTTCGAGGGCAAGGCAGAGGGCCGATTCGCAGAGGAATTTGACAGTGGCGCGATTGCCGGGATCTCCCTGATCACGGATAAGGACGCGGACTCTGCGGCCATCGTCACCGATGCCAACCAGTTCACATTTGAACCAGCCCTCATTCATCGTCTTTTCGGACGGGCCCTCACCAGGTTGGGGAACGAGTGGTTTGAGCAGGCGGCGGAGGGGGGTGGCGATAATGGCGCCGAAAGCAGCTCCGCCAAGGCTGAGCAGCCCGGCGGCGAGCGCGCCACCGGGACCGGTACCAATCTTCGTATATTCCTGGTAGCCGAACTGCTCGCCGTATCCTTCCTGCCACTGATTGAAGAGCGCGGCGCTGCGACGAACGACTCGGGTATTGATCGGGCCCATCACAAAGGGTGCGGTCCAGCTGCGAATATCCTCATCAAAGATGGGGCCGAGGGGATCGCGGCTGCGCACGAGCAGGGGGGCCGACGGCTGTGCACCGGGGGTGAGCAGAAAGAGATCAGCGGCACGGGAGGCATTACCGCTCTCATAGAGGTTGAAAGCCGTGGCCATGGTTCCGCCATTGAGTCCTCCACGCATCTGGTAGAAGGCCTTGACCTGACGGCAGCCGACCGACGACTGGCGAAGGTGTTGGACAATGAGAAAGGTTCCGAGGTCAGAGGGAACGGAATCGAAGCCGCAGAATGGAACGATGCGCGTGCCATCGGCGGCAGCCTGCGCATGATGGCGATCGATCAGTTGGCGCACCCAGGTGGTCTCTCCGGTGATGTCAACGTAATGGGTTTTGAAGCGGACGCAGGCATCAACAATGCCGGAGCCGTAAAGGGCATAGGGTCCGGCAGTGGTCAGCAGGACGCGGGTGCGGGCGGCGATGGTGTCGAGTGCGGCCTGATCGCCGCTATCGGCAACGAGGATCTCGATTGGCTGGCCGAGCGAGTCACGGACGGCTTCAAGCTTCGCACGGTTGCGACCGGCGATCGCCCAGCGTAACCGGCCCGGGTGGGTCTGACCGGCAAAGTAATGTGCGGTCTGCCTTCCGGTAAAGCCGCTGGCGCCATAGAGAACGACATCGAAATCGCGGTTATGACTCATGCTCTTCGCCTCTGGCCGGAGCTCTCCCGAAAGGGAGTTCGACTGACCGGCCGCAATTCAGTTAAGATTCGAATGACGACAAATGGCAGGATGACTGCCAGAGAACATACCGAAGAGAAGGAACAGGTGACGCAGAATGGAGACTCAGAGTGGCGACACGCAGACTGCTCTCGGCGGCCTGCGAGTGCTCGACTTTTCACACGCGCTGGCCGGTCCGTATTGTACGCTGATTCTGGCGGAATACGGAGCGGAAGTTTACAAAGTGGAGTCAACGGCTGGCGGTGACATGGCGCGAGGCTGGGGGCCTCCCTTCATTGGCGGTGAGGCGGCCTTCTTTCTCGGCCTCAACCGCGGGAAGCGCGGGATCTCGATCGACCTCAAGCGGCCGGAGGGAGTGAAGCTCTGTCTGCAACTGATCAAAGAAGTGGACGTATTGATTGAGAACTTCCGGCCAGGAACAATGGATCGGCTGGGCCTTGGCTATGCGGCAGCGCGTGAAGTCAATCCGCGATTGATCTACTGCTCGATCTCGGGCTACGGACAGAACGGCCCGTCGCGAAACGAGGCAGCAATGGATCTGATCCTGCAGGCATCGTCGGGGCTGATCAGCACTACGGGGACCGAGACAGGAGAGCAGGTACGGAGTGGTTTTTCCGTGGCGGACATCACTGCGGGGATGTTCTCGGCTATCGGGATATTGATGGCGCTGCAATATCGCGAGCGGACAGGGCTTGGTCAATTTGTCGATGTCTCGATGTTTGACACGCTGATCTCGGCGATGTGCTCCAACTGGTCCTACTTCCTTGGATCAGGAGTCGATCCGCGACCGATGGGAACCTCATTTGCGACGATCGTTCCCTACCGTTGCTATGCCGGGAGTGATCGGAGTTTGGCGATTGCCGTCGGCAGCGAGAAGCTCTGGGCAGCATTCTGCGAGGTGATTGAGCGGCCTGACCTGGAGGATCATCCTGACTTTGCCACCAATTCGCTGAGGGTATCAAACCGCGACGGGCTCGAACGGCTGCTGGAAGAGATCTTTCGTCAGCGAACAGCCGACGAGTGGATCGTCAGGCTGCGGGCAAAGGGCATCCCCTGCTCACTGGTGCGCAGCTTTACCGAAGTGCTCAATGACCCGCAATCGGCGGCACGCGAACTCTTCCCGCAGCTCAGCCATCCGCTGGCCGGTGATTATCTCGTCACCGGATCACCAGTGAAGTTCTCAGAGACACCCGGCAGCAGACACTTGCCGGCACCTCTCGCCGGTGAGCATACCCGTCAGACACTGCGCGAGCTGCTGCACGTCGATGATGCCGAACTTGACGGGCTCTTTGCCAGCGGCGTGCTTCACGAGCCTGCCCGGCAGTGAACCGACGACCCAGCCCAAAAATGAAAAAATGCGGCGGCTCCAGGGAGAAAGGTGCTCGCCGCATCAAAAGTGTACATTGTTGTACACACACATGAGAAACTGTTGTTTCCACATCTATCGACGATTTTCAAAGGCCGAATTTGTCACGATTTGCCGATTTTTTCCACAGTTTTCTCAAGTTTTCCACAGACAGAGAGACAGTTTTCCACAGGCTGGTCCCGCGGACGATGATAGTAAGTTATCAGGGAGAGTCGGCTGGCAGGATTTAGGCAAAAAAAAGGCGGCATTGCCTGAAGGTTAGTCGGCTAGCCGCACGCAAATATTTCACATGTTCTGGAAGCGCCTGCTTCCACTTCTATAGACGATCCCACCAGCTAGTTTTTGTATTCCACACAAAATAAACAGATAAATAATTGGAGGAAGATGGAATCGGGCCAGCAAACTCGCGTCTTATCCGTTTGTGAGGGCTGATAGTGAAGCCTGGAGGGCATTCCGGCGAAGCGCATTATGGCCGAGCGCATTATGGCCGAGCGCATCCTGGCGGAGCATATTATGATCGTCAGTCACTGTCAGATAGTTAAAGGCACGAGCGACTGCGTAAACGACCGGAGGTTGGGATGGCCGGACTGCCGTGGTTATTGGCACTGGTACTGGACTGGGGAGTAGCAGTCGGCGGGGAGGTACTGCTGTTCTGGGGGACTGACGGTGATGAGATACGGGTAACGATTGAAGTTAATGGAAACAGGAAGAGCATTGGGCTGGCGATTACTCCGGCGGAGTTGGAGTGGCAGGTTGAAAGATTTCGTCGAATGCTGGCGGAGCGGAGCAATCAGTATCGTCAGCCGGCGATGGTACTGTACAAGGGGTTGCTTGGGCCGGTAGCGGAAATTATTCACGGCCGGAAGAGACTGCTGGTCGCATTGAATGGGCTGAATGATCAGGACGAGTCAGGGGAGTCAGGAAACCTGGACGGACTGCTCCAGGGGCTCCCGTTCGAGGCACTGATAATGCCGGATGGCCGGCATCTGCTGGAGAAGTATGAGGTTGTCTATTGCAGATTGCCGGGGTCGGCCAAGGTGAAGGCGCGACCGCGGCCACCACGCAGCAGCCGGGCCGGACTGGTGCTGGCAATGAGCGGCTCGGCTGCAAGCGTGGGTGTGATCGGGACGAAAGCAGTGATAAAGGCAGGAGTGGAAGCAGATTTCGATGCGGAGATGCGCGTCTATGGTGAAGTCTTTGGCAACAGGCGATTGCGGATATTGAAAGGTATCAAGGCGAGCGAAGAGGCCTTTCGCAAGCTGGCACCTCGGGCAGGGATAATTCACGTGGCCCTGCCATTGGTGAGCAGGCCGATCAATGCCGGGATCAGAGCGGATAATGGGGCTGCGGAACACTTGAGACAGATTTGGGGCGCACAGGAGGGCCCGGGGGATAATCGGGGTACAGGGGGTGCGGGGAATGCGGGGAATACGGGGAGTACGGGGAATGCAGAAAATGGGGAAGGTCCGGGGGAATACCTGGTGATGGCGGACACGGGTAAGGGGGTTGACAGGGACGGGAGGCTCGGGTGGCGGGAGATCGAGTCATTGAGACTTGATGCTGCCCTTGTTGTCCTGTCGGGTTGTGGGAATGTTGGAAGGGGGATGGCAGGGGAGCGGGATGTGGTAAGGATGGTGGCGGCATTTCTGAGCGCCGGATGTCGATCGGTAATGATCGACCGTTGGTCAACAGACCCGTTGCGGCGCGCCGAACTGCTGATCCGTTTCCATCTCTTTCACATGGGAAACGGGGTTATCGCTCCATTGTCAATGCCGGGCGCCTTGCGGCGGGCGGCACTGAGTGTCATGGGCGATCCACTGACCAGCCATCCTCACTACTGGGCAGGATTCCTCCTCGCCAGCGGCGAGCGGGAACCGTCGAGATAACAGGACAACAAGGACAGGAGCAGATCCGAAGATGGCAGCAGGTATGGGAATCCGGCCAGCTGCGAGCTTCGGAGCTACTCCCATGGGTATAGACGAAATGAGAAGTGCGAATTTGTAACCACGAAAAAGTTTTCTTCAGTATTTTTTGGCGAGTTTATCTTGGCCGGGGATCAAGGGGAGCCCGGACGCACGGACCCGGGTGCGCGGGCCTCCGGCCCGCAGACATATATGACAACCGGGAAATATTCCCCGGGAGTGACCAGGATTTTGCTACCAGATCAGACGATCGACAAGTTCCTGCCGTTGATGACATTCTGAAAACACCCGGGCAGATCGATCTCACCACTCGTGAGTAGCGGACCGGCGGCCTGCGTGCCCAGCCACTTGTTCGGGAGAAGGAAGGCAAAAAAATGGCGGTGTAGCCTCCGTTTTAATGAGAGATACACCGCGACTCGAATCTACACACAAGAAAGCATCTGCTTTCGTAGATATAGACGAAATGAGTGAGGCGAATTTGTAGCCGGGGAAATATTTTTTTCAAAAAATATTTCCCCGCAGGTCTTCTATGGAGGACAAACTGAAAAATCGAGGGGAAGAAAAACTTTGGGGACAATTTGTGACGAATATTGGACGAATATTGAATGACAATCATCATGGCAAAGGGATGTCCAGGGATTTTAAAGACAGAGAGGGGCCTTTATGCGCAAAGCAACAAACCGTGGATATTTGCTGTCATTGATAGCAGTGATAGCAGTGATGATTTGCAGCGGGGCAGAGACGCTGAGTCAGAACCGGAGCGGCAGCGGGCTGGAGAACATCCGTTGGCAGCTGGTAAAGCTGAACGGGCGCGGGGTTGAGGCGAGGGATAGTGAGCGTGAGCCTTACCTGCGACTGGACCGGGCAACGGGTGGGATAGGGATGTCGGTAGGGTGCAACAACATCGGCGGGGAGTATCAATTGAGAGGACGGCAATTGAAGATCGAGCCGGGGCCGATGACAAGGATGTTCTGTGAGGATTTGAACCAGCTTGAGCAGGAATATATTGAGGCGGCAGGGCAGGTGACGGGGTGGAGGGTTGAGCGTGGCCGGCTGTTGTTACTGGCGGGAGAGAAAGTAGTGATGGAGTTGACGAGAAGCAAACGACGAAAGTGAAGTGGAAAGGGTGAGATGAAGAGATTGATAGCAGTGGTTTGTGGTTTTCTCTGTCTGGTGCCAGCGGGAGTGGTCGGGCAATTACCGCCCGGGGTGGTAAGCGGAAGAGTGGTCGAGCGGGTAAGCAACCGACCGGTGGCTGGGGCAAAGGTAAAGATCGGGGAGCGGCGTCAGGGGGTAATGACGCCGATTGGCGAAGCGGTAACGGGTGATGACGGCAGTTATCGACTGGAGCTGCCGCCGGGGACATACGAGGGACGGGTGGAGGCTGAGGGTTTTGCGACACAGTCGATCGGGATCGTGACGGTGACGGCACGGTACAACTCGATTTATGACGTGAAGCTTGATCTGCGGATTGAGGAGGCGATCGAGGTACGGGGTGGGTTTTTCCAGCCGACGATCGACCAGCCGGTGAGCCAGGTGACCCTGCGGCGAGCAGAGATTCGCTCATTACCGGGAACGGGTGGAGACATATTGCGGACGATATCATCGTTACCGGGGGTGACATCGATCAGCGGGCAGTTTGGTGATCTGCTGGTGCGGGGAGGGCTGCCAGGTGAGAATCTGACCTTTATCGACAACATTCCGATCGGTGACTTCACTTATTTTAATGACCAATATGACAACGGAAGGGGCGGAAGAGCGGCAATTCTGGCGGTGGATGTCTTCGACCGACTGGAGTTTTCGGCTGGTGGGTTCGGGCCGCGGTATGGCGATCGGCTCTCATCAGCACTGGATATCACGATCAGGCAGGCATCACGCGATCGGGTGCAGGGGAGCATCTTCGCCGACTCGGGAGTTGCAGGGCTGAGTATGGAGGTGCCGCTGAGTCAGCGGGCCGGGTGGTTCACTTCGTTACGGCGCAGTTATATCGACCTTGCCTTCCAGATCTTCGATCTCGGAGATATTGGAAAGCCGCGGAATCTGGATCTGATCAACAAGGTGAACTGGGATCTGAGTGCGAGGCATCGGCTGTCACTGACGGCGATGGGTTTCAGCGAGCGATTCACACTGCCGCTGCAGGTTGCCCAGCGCGCAGGCAATCGGCAGGACCGACTGGTGACGGAGAGGACGAGTGATCGATATATCGTCGGGTTAACGCTCAGTTCGACGCTGGGTGAGCGGACGCTCTCGAATCTGACGGCGTGGGCGATCGGTGAGCACAGTGACGGGAGTTTTCTGCGGACGGATAATCGCACGTTGCAGCGCCAGCGGGATTTGCGCGAGTCGCAGTTTGGGGTCAAGGAGGAATTGACGGCAACGCTGACACCACGACTCAACCTTGCGGCGGGTGGTGGAGTGCTGGTGCAACAGGGCAGTTTTTACACCTACGAGCGCTCACCGATAGGTTTCAGTGTGGTCCGAGAGGAGTATTTTGCGCCGACGCGAAGTTATCGCTCACGCCTGGGAGCGACGGCAACGGCATACGGTTATGGCTCACTCAACTGGCAGGCGACCTCACGACTGTCGGTCTCGCCGGGGGTGCGAATTGACCGCTACGGATTGACGGGCGAGACACTGACGAGTCCGCGGTTAAGCTCGCGATTGCGGCTGGCACCGAGTCTGGCGCTCAATCTTGGCTGGGGTGTCTATCGTCAGCCACCGACGACCTTTCTGCTGGCGCTGGGTCCGGAGAATAAGAACCTGCGAGCACAGCGAGCGACTCATCTGATTGCCGGGCTGGAGTGGGTGGTACGGGAGGATACACGTCTGACGATCGAGGGCTACCAGAAGGATTACAGTAACGTCCTGGTGAGACCGACGCTCAGCTCGCCAACCCATTTTAACACTGGCATGGGGATGGTTCGCGGTCTGGAGGTAACGGCGCAAAAGGCACTCTCGGGATGGCTGTCGGGGCAGGCCGCCTATTCGTGGACGTGGGGAGAGCGACGCTTCACGACAGGCGGAGTTCCCTTCCCGATAGACGTGGTGCGACCGCATCAATTGACACTAATCGGCCTGACGCGACTTGGCCGGTGGTCTTTCGCGACCAAGTACCGCATCGCGAGCGGGCTTCCTTATTCGCCACTGGTGGCGGTCTCCTCGGGAACGACACCTGCGGTGACGCTTTATGATCTGCGCCGGCCTGAGGACCGAAATTCGGCCTCGCTGACAAAGTTCATGCAGATGGATCTGCGGGTTGAGCGGCGATTCAATTACCGTCAATGGTCATTCGCGCCATACCTTGATATGTTCAACCTGACGAAGCATCGTAACGTAACGGAGGTGACGTGGCGCACCGGAGGGATCTCGTTCCTCTCGGAGCAGACACTGATCCCGATCTTTGGCGCACGTATTGAATGGTAGCGGTTGACTGCCCGGGTGGAACTGGAGGCGAAATCAATCGACCGTGGGCTACCATTTAACAACGACGCCGATACCGGCAAAAATATTATGCTGGCGATTGCCGATGAGGCGGGCCTGAAGATCGGGATTGCCGGTAAGGTAGTCACGGATCTCAGCGCGGAGACCAACCGGGCCGATGAGTGAAAGATCGATGCCGCCGCCGTAGTTGAAGGCCCATGTGGTATTGTGGAGATCACCATTGTTGGGGCGATTATTGAGCAGGGTCGAGTCCTGGGCAAAGCGACCGGCACCGATGCCGGCAGCGATGTAGGGTGAGAATCCGGCACCGGGCAGAAGGCGCAGTTTGAGCCCCGGGGTGAAGAAGAGTGACGAGTAGTTCCGCGGCAGAAGGAGACTGGTCGATTTGACATTGGATCGGGGAGCGCCGGCGATGACCATCTCCCAGTTGAGTGAGGCGATCTGACCATCAAGAACCCGGCGCGCATAGCTGACCTGATAGGCGACGGATCCACCGAGAGCGGCGCTGATGGCAGAACTGGTGGAGATGGTGCGATCAGAGGGCTCAAGGCGGCCGACGAGCAGCGAGAGTTCGCTCTTCTGCGCACGAGCAGGGATGGCAAAGAGCGAGAGCAGGCAGAGCAGCAGGGCAAGGCGCGAAGAGAGCGTCATGTTTATTCTCCTTTCAATTCGCTGAGGCCGGAATCTCTTCCGGCCGGCAGGGCGGATCACAGTCGGGCCATCCAGCCGGCAAAGAGCTGGCAGATGGCGGCACCGACGAGAATCATCGAGACTCCCCAGACAAAGAGGTGGTGGAAGAGTCGCTGAGACTCTTCGGGATCCTTGACAGCGGCGACGCAGAGGGCGCCGAGTGTCGAGAGTGGAGAGACATCGACAAGGGCGGAGCCGACGTTGATGCTCAGGGCAATGGCCAGGGGATCGCCGCCACCAAGCTGACTGACAAGGTTGGGAACCGTCGGCAGAAAGGCGGGGAGAACGACGCCGGAGGTGCTGCTGTAGGTCGAAATTGCGCCGCTGACAAACGCCATGACTCCGTTGACCGTGCCCGGAGTGGCCAGTCGTGCAAGGAGAGAGGTGAAGAGGTTGAGCCCGCCGGTCTTCTCCATCAGCGCGATAAGGGTGGCAACACCGGTAACCATGAGGACAACGCTCCACGGAACCATTTTGATCGAAAGGTCCTGACTGGCGGCGCGCAGGATGAAGATCAGGGTAACCGCAGCAAAGGAACTGAGACCGAGTGGCAGCTTGAAGAAGATGACACCGACGATCCAGGCGGTGATGATGGCGATGCTGATCCAGTGATGACGCTCGAAGGGTGGCGACTCAAGTTCGCGGCCATCGACCTCGCCACGAAGGCGGAGGCCGCCCAGAAAGAGGAAGGCGATGGCGGTGACGAGGAGATGGGCAAGGAAGTTGGCGGCAAAGACGCGCCACTCGTGGCCACCGAGTCCGGCCTCGGCCATGCGATTATTGGCGACGATACCGACAGTGCTGACCGGCGAGAGATTACCGGCGTTGGCCCCGTTAGTCACTGCAAGGGCGATGAGAAAAGCAGGAACTTTGGCGTGAAGTCCGATGGCCATTGCCAGCGGGATGACGAGCGCGACGCTGGAGATGGAGCCGGGCCCGACCATCGAGACGATGGCGGCAATCAGAAAGAAGAGGAGTGGCAAGGCCCATCGCCTCCCGCGCGCGAGTCGGACGGTGCGAGTGGCAAGGACTCGCAGGGCGTTATTCGATTCGGCACAGGCGAAGAGGAGCGTGACACCACTGATCGTCAGAAAGAGGGAGACCGGATAACCATTCATGACGGCCTCAGGAGTAAGGCCGGCAGCGAGGCCCCCGATCAGCCAGGCAAGAGCAAGGGCGATCAATCCAACATTGAGCCGCGTCACCATCGAAAGGACGATTGCGGCCAGCAGGGCCAGGAGTGAGAAGGTCGCGGCGTTCATGATCTCCACGGTGGAAGCAGGTGTTTCTGGACCTTACCCATGGCATTGCGCGGCAGGGCGTCGACGCGAATGAAGGCTCGGGGAACTTTGAATGAGGCAAGCGAGCGCCGGCAGAGGGATTCGAGTGCGGCAGCATCGAGCGGGTCATCGGTGACGAGGTAGGCAACCGGCACCTCGCCACGCCGCTGATCCTCGACTCCGCAGACGACCGCATCACGGACTCCGGGATATTCGAGCAGCACCTCCTCGATCTCACGCGGGTAGAGGTTGAAGCCTCCGGAGATAATCAGGTCGGTGCGACGACCACGCAGCGTGTAGTAGCCATCTGCCGAGCGCTCACCGAGGTCGCCGGTGCGAAACCAGCCACCTTCGAGAATTGCCTCAGCAGTCGCCTCCGGGCGACGCCAGTAACCGGCAAAGAGATTCGGGCCACGAACCAGCAACTCCCCGACGGTTTCATCGGCTGCCGGCTTCCCTTCTCCATCGACAATCCTGACAGAGACACCCGGCAACGGAAAGCCGACGCTGCCCGGGCGCCGCTCACCCTCGTAAGGATTGCTGATATTCATGAGCGTCTCGCTCATTCCGTAACGCTCAAGGATGGTGTGGCCGTACTTCTCGCGAAACGCAGTGAGGATGTGGGCCGGCAGTGGTGCTGAGCCGGAGACGAAGAGGCGCATCACCGAGCCGATCCTTTCGGCCAGACCGTCCGGCAATTCGAGCAGCCGGACATAGATCGTCGGCACACCAAAGAAGAGAGTGGGCAGGAATTCACTGAAGAGTGACGGCGCGCGGTCGATCTCAAAGCGCTCTGCCAGCCGCATCAGACAGCCGCTGATCAGCCAGCACATAACGCCATTGCCAAGGCCATGAACGTGAAAAAGCGGCAGTGCTGCAAGGTAGCGATCCTCACGGGTGATGCGCCAGCAGGTCAGCAGATTGACAGCGTTGGCGGCAAGATTGTTGTGAGTAAGCACTGCTCCCTTCGAGCGACCAGTCGTGCCCGAGGTGTAGACGATTGCCGCCGGCGTATCACCATCGAGCGACAACCTTATTGGCATGACAGTGCCCGGCTCGGCGGCAACGCGGCCAATCTCCTCGACATCGATGAACGACGTCCCCGATGGTAACCAACTCGCCCCTTCGGCCGTGGTGACGACCGCCTTCGGCTCAGCGTCGGCGACGATATGGCTCAACTCCCGCTCGCGGTAAAGGATATTGATTGGAACAATGATCACTCCCAGCCTGAGGGAGGCGAGGACGATATCGATGAACTCGACACGGTTGGCAAGGAAGATCCCGAGGCGATCGCCGGTGACAAAGCCGCGTGATTGCAGCAGTCTGGCAACGCGATCACTTCGCTGCGCGATCTCGCCAAAGGTCAGTGTGCCGGTCCTGCCACCCGGCAGGTCGTATTCCAGCCCCGTTACCGAAGATCTCCCGACCAGCGACAGATTGAACAGATCCATCATTTGCATATCAGCGGATTATAGGCGCGAGCACGAATAATGGAAATAGTGGCTCTCGTTCAGCCTGAATAGAAACAGCCGACAGGGGAAGACGTCCCTCATTCGTGACAATTCCAGCGGGCCGCATTCCACTTTTGCGTGTTCCAATTCAGGACTATTTTCAGGTTGACGAGTGGGAAGGGTTTAAATAATATTACCGGACACTCATAGCTGAATATTTACACTCGACCAGGTGTGCATCTGTTTATCTCTGTCGGCTTGTCTTTATCGGTTTGTCTTTATCGGCTTGTCTTTATCAGTTTGTCTGTTTCGTACTCGGTATCGTCTTCTGTTTTTCAATATTCGGCTGTAACCGGATTGTGGTCTTTAATCCAATTAAGAGACATATTGGTGCCGGAGAGCACCATCCGCTTTGGATCTCATATAGTCCATCAGCATAGTCAGCCCTGAAGTAACCCGGAGGTTGAGGTTCGTCTATCGACCTGACGCCCCGGGGAAAGAGCAATAAACCCTTCGAGAAAGCGGCATCCGGGCAGTTCGGAGAGACGCCGAATCGACTATCAGATAATGAAGCAATCTGGAGGTAAATAGATGCACACGAGGTCTGGAGAGAGTCGCCTGAGGCGGCCGGCCGGCGTGGCGCGAGAACGACAGTGGTGGATGCATGGAGTGGCACTGATGCTGCTGCAGGCGCTGCTGCTGTTGCCTGGCGGCTCGACGGTGATGGCGCAGACGGCGGGCAGCGCAACGCTGCGCGGCACGGTTACCGATCAGACAGGAGCAGTGGTGCCGAAGGCCACAGTGACACTGATCAACACGCGGACGCAGAGTGAACGCAAATCGGAGACGAGCGGTGAGGGGACCTACACCTTTGCTGCCGTTGAGCCGGGCACCTACACGCTGAGGGTCGAGGCGGGCGGATTCAAGACGCTGACGCAGACCGGACTGCTGCTGAGCCCGACGGAGATTCGCGGGCTCGATATTTCGCTCTCGGTGGGAGCAGCCACAGAAACGGTGACAGTCACCGGCACGGTCGAGGAGATCAAGACGGAGACTGGCGAGAAGTCGAATACGATTACGGCCAGTCAGATCGAAAATCTCTCGATCATCAGCCGCAGCAGCCTTGAGCTGATGCGCATTCTGCCGGGCGTCGTCGCGCCGGATCAGTCATCGTACCAGATCGTCGGATTTGGCGATGCTTCGGCATATGCAGTCAACGGGCAGCGCGGCACCAACAACAACGTCAGCGTCGACGGCTCGCGCGTCGTCGACATCGGATGCAACTGCGGCTCGATCGTCAGTCTGAACAATGATATGGTTCAGGAGGTGACGATCAAGACGAGCAACTATGCAGCCGAGCACGGCAACAGTGGCGTGCAGATCACGGGTACAACCAAGTCGGGCGGCCGTGATTTCCACGGAGCGCTGTACAATTACCTGCGCCACGATGCCCTGGCGGCGAATGATCGCTTCCGGAATTACATCAAGGCGACAGATCCAACCTCACTGGCGGCACAGAAACCGCTTGGTCGATTCTACTATCCGGGTGGCAACATTGGTGGTCCGATCAGACTGCCGATCGGCGGTCTGAGCAAGCTTAACCAGAATCGTGACAAGCTCTTTTTCTTCGTCGGGTTCGAGTACCAGCGACAGAACTTCTCGGCACAACCGAAGCTCTCGAACGTCCCGACACTGGCGCAGCGAAAGGGTGATTTCAAGGGGCTTGGAGTCCGCATTCCGGGAGGATTCGCCAATGCGGGGCAGGAGGCACCGAATGGAAACCTTGCCCCCTACATCAATCCATTCGGCCAGTCGCTGCTCAATCTCTACCCGGCGCCGAACCTCAATTCACCGAACAATAACTATGTTGCGGTTCCGGTGGCATTTCAGAATCGTCGCGATCTGAAGATGCGCTTTGACTACAAGCCATCCGACAAGACGAACATCTACGTCCGCATCACGCGCGAGCGTGAGCTACAGGACGGACCATACGGCATCTGGTGGGGGCCGTCGACATTTGAATTGCCGACGCACAACGTCTCGACCAATCTCGGGCGTTCGGTGGCGGTAGGGATGACGACGATCATCAATCCGTCGATGACGAACGAGGTGGTCTTCAGCGGCAGCAAGCTGAAGCTGGATAATCAGTATGCTGATCCTGACAAGGTCTCGCTGAAGGCGCTGGGCATGGAGAACATTCGGCTGCCGTTCGACAATCCGTTTGGCCGGCAGAGCCGACAGGCACCGCTCTCACTGATCAGCTGGGCACAGGGGCAGCTCTGGTCGCCAGGAACCAATCCGATCTTCGCCTACAACGACAGCTTCTCGGTGACTGACAACCTGACGAAGGTTGCCGGCAGCCACACGCTGAAGTTTGGCGGACTGGTCGAGCAGGGCAACAAGAAGCAGAACTTCCAGGATTCGTCGGAGGGCCAGCTTGAGTTCAACAACTGGAATGCCTTTGGCACGGGGAATGACTGGGGTGATCTGCTGACCGGTCAATTGACGGGCGTGTCGCATGGCACGAGGACGCCAACGGGGAACTTCCGATTCTATAACTACGAGTTCTACGCCCAGGATTCGTGGAAGGTTCGTCCGAACTTCACGCTGGAGTACGGTATGCGCCTGGCCCACATGTCGGTCAATGCGGAGCGGAAGGGTTTCGACATCATCTTCAGCCCGCAGGCCTACAAGCGTGGTGCGGGTTATTACATCAACGGTGATCCTTTCCGGCCAAATGGGGTTCTCTCGGCGGCGCGGGGAGAGATCCAGACAGGGGCAATCGACGCACAACCGCTGCTCTGGGGTCCGCGTCTCAATTTTGCGTGGGACATCTGGGGCAACCAGAAATTGGTGGTTCGTGGTGGAGGCGGTGTCTTCTACAACCGCGTGCAGGGGAACTTCCAGTATGATGCGACGATTCGCAGCCCGGTCAACGGGAACGTCGGGGCAGCGCTGGGAATCTACACCACAATCCCGGGGACACAGAACGCGGATGGTACGGGAGGTGTGACCTGGGCTGATCTTGGTGGAATGACGCTCAGCAACATGGGTCGGGTGACACTGCCAAACGGGAAGACGATCGACGTCAATCCTCTGAAGCTGGCAAGCGGAGGGGGCGACATCATCTCGCCAAATCCGGAGTCGTTCAAGCTGCCGAGCACCTACACGACCAGCCTCAGTCTGGCAACGCGGTTGCCGTTCCAGACAGTTTTTGAGGCAGGCTATGTGGGGACGTTCGGGCGTCATCTGCCAAGCCGGCGTCCGATCAACTTCGTCCCGGTTGGGGCACTGCTCAAGGGTGCGGTTCCGGGAGACCCGGGAAGCGAGATCACTTTCCTGAAGAATCCGGGATGCGATCCGGGGCAGGTCAGTTCGACGGGCCAGGTAATTCGGCGCGGCAACTGCGAAATCGTCACACAGACCGGCGTCAAGGCCGATCTCACCAATCCGCTGCATCGCAGCTCGCTCGATGGCACGGCGATCAACAAGTTCCGTCCCTTCCCGGATATGAACTATGTTCGCTACAACGAATATAACGCGACGTCGAACTACCATTCGCTGCAGGTAACGGTCAGTCGGCAGACGGGCAAGAATCTGCAGTTCTTCGGAACCTACACCTTCTCAAAGGTGCTGGGGCTGACGTCGGGAGAGTTTGGCGATCAGGATCCGATCGACGCACGGGGACGCACCTTTGGTGTGCTCAACTACGATCGAACGCATGTGGCCAATCTCTCATACAACTACAACATTCCGGATCTCTCGCCGGTGAAGAACGGGTTCGCGAAGGCGCTGCTCAACGGGTGGCAGCTTTCGGGGATCACGACCTTTGCGAGCGGCACACCGCTACGGCTGAGATTCCTTGGCGACATCACGAGCACGGGGATCGAAATCGCGAACTTTGGCACGGATGCCTATCCATCTGACGGGTATGCGGCCGGAGCGATCTCACCGATCTTCCGTTCAAATCCGAAGCTGAGCGGCAAGAAGGTTGGCGAGCGGATCTTCGATCTCTCGGCGGTCTCGATTCCGGGATTCGGGACGACCGGCCCGCTGATCTCGCCGTACTACTTCAGAACACCGAACCAGCAGAACTGGGACATCAGCCTCTTCAAGAATTTCCGTATTTCGGAGACGAAGAATCTGCAGTTCCGGGCCGGATTCTTCAATATCTTCAATCAGGCATTCTCGAAGAGCATTGATACCGGCAATGCCAACAACAGCGACATCTATCTGACGCTCGACACGCGTTGTACGCGGACGCCGACGAATCAGACGCTGGTGCTGGCAGATGGAACGGTGACCAGCTTCACGCAGACGGTGCCGAACGGCAATGGCGGAACGGTCTCAGGTGTCTGTGATCCGTCGAAGGGCTTCACCTTCACGGATGACACAAAGAACCGGTTCGGCCAGATTCTGACCAAGCGCGGCCAGCGCGTGGTCGAGCTGGCGTTGAAGTTCACCTTCTGATTGAGGAGGGCGATGGAGTGGGCGGGGTCGATGGCCTCGCCGCTCCATCGCCCTTGCGGCAAATTACTTAAGCCATCCCCGGGCAGTCCCATCCGATGATTTTATCGACAATACTGGCAATTTTGATACTGATTCTGCCGATGCAGGATCGTGAAATGGTGCGACAATCGGAGGCCGAGTTTCTGCGTGGAGTCGAGTTGCAGCGACGGGGAGACTGGGGAGGAGCGCAGGCGGCCTATGAGGCATCACTGAAGCTGATTCCGGGGCGAATGGATGCGCTCTCGAATCTGGGCGTGATCTTTGCGCGGCAGGGCAAATACGAGCAGGCGATCACCCGCTATCGCGAGGCGCTGGCGGTCGATCCGGCAGAGCACCGGATTCGGCTCAACCTTGGAATCGCCTATTTTCAGATCGAACAGTACCGGCAGGCGCTCAATGAATTTGCGGAAGTAATCAGGGTACAGCCGGAGAGCGTGCAAGCGCGGTCATTGCTGGGGATCTGCCAGTTCGAGCAGGGGCAGTTGAAGGAGGCAATCGGGAACCTGGAGTATGCCTATCGGGTGCAGCCGGAGAATCTCTCGGTGGCCTATGCGCTGGCGAATGCGTATTTGCAGGACGATCAGCTCGACAAGGGGCAGCGGCTGGTTGATCAGGTCTTTCAGAAGCTCGACTCGGCAGAGTCGCACCTGATCATCGGGTCATTCCAACTGGCGCGAAAGCAGTTGCAGCCGGCAGCGGAGGAGTTGATGCAGGCGGTGAAGCTCAACCCGAAGCTCGCGACGGCGCATGCGCAGCTTGGGGTGGTCTATCTGCTGACGGGAAATCGTGAGCTGGCGATCGAGGAATTCAAGGCGGAATTGGCGATCAACCCGCGAAACTATCAGGCAAACACGAGGCTCGGGTGGCTTTATCGCGAGGACGGACGCCTGGATGAGGCCGAGAGACTGCTGCGGCGTGCGCTGGAATTGCGGCCGGGCGATCCGGGGGTGCTGTATCAGCTGGGGCAGTTGGCGCAGGCACAGGGAAAGACGGAGGAGGCAGTGCGACTGCTTGAGCAGATGGTGGGTATTCTGCCAGACTATAGTCCGGCACATGTCCTGCTGGCGCGGCTCTATTTCCGACTGAAACGGCCGGCAGATGCCCGACGGGAGCAGGCAATCATCGAGCGGCTGGCGGCGGAGCAGCAGAAGAAGCAGCCAACGGCCGAATCGCAGCGGTTGAATAATCCGTTGCTGCGCGAGCTGCCAGGGCGCGAGAAACCCTGAGACCGACCAAAGCTGAAGAACGTCTATGAGACACGACCTCCAACGAAAGCGAATTACCGTGGCAATATTTGTCGTCGTGGCCACAGTTGCCGGACTTGGGGGAACGCAGGAGCCGGTGCGGCGGTGGATTCCGACTCAGATTCCGGGAGGTACGGAGTTTGCCGGATCGCAGGCCTGCGTCGAGTGCCATGCAAACATGGCGAAGCAGTACGAGCTGAGTCCGATGAGGGCGGCTCTTGAAAATGTCGCCGAGGCACCGATTCTGCGGGCCAATCAGCGACTGACCTTTCGCGAGGGGAAGTACAGCTTTGAGATCGTCCGGCGTGGTGACCAGAGCATCTACACTGTGAGCGATGGCGTCTCGACGATCAGCGAACCAATCTTCTACAGTTTCGGTCAGGGCCAGGCGGGGCAGACATACCTGCTGCGATATCGTGACGAATACTACGAAAGCCGTGTCAGCTTCTACCGGGAAATCAAGGGGCTGGACCTGACGATCGGCTACCAGGGAACAGTGCCGCGGACGGTGGAGGAGGCCTTTGGCCGGAAACTGTCACGGGACGAGGCGGCGCAGTGTTTTGCGTGTCATGCGACCAATTCGGTCAGCAATTCGCGGCTGCATCCGGAGAAGATGATGGCCGGGATCAGCTGTGAAGGTTGCCACGGAGCCGGTGTCAACCACATCAGGGCCGGACGGGAGGGGCGTCCAAACAAGGGATTGATCTTCAATCCCGGGAGGCTGAGCGGTGACGAGATCAGCCAGGAATTTTGCGGGTCGTGCCATCGGAGTGTCGATCGCATAGTCAGTCTCAACTCAGAGGACGGCAAGTTCAACGTCCGTTTTCAGCCTTATCGGATCTTCAATAGCAAGTGCTATTCGGATGATCGGCGGATAAGTTGTATTGGTTGTCATAATCCGCATGAGGCTGTAAAACATGAGTCTGTAAAAAAAGATGCCGGACATTACGATGGAAAGTGCAAGGCCTGTCACACGAGCGGGCAGCCAAAGGGAGAGGCAGCAGTAAAGGTCTGCCGGGTTGGAAAGAGGGATTGTGCCTCGTGCCACATGCCGAAGGTTGACCTGCCGGGTGCTCATTTTCGCTTCACCGATCACCGAATCAGGATCGCCCGCCCGGGAGACCCGTATCCAAATTGATTAGCGGAGAAGATATTCGATAACTTATAAAAAGCGATGATCATGAGAGGAGAGACAGTAAAGGTGGCGGTGGTCGGGTTTGTACTGGCACTGGCATTGGTGGCGGTGGTGCCGCACAGTCACCCTGAGGCGCAGTCAGGACAGGGCGTAACCTATGTCGAGGTAGAGTCACGGAGCAGTGGCATTGTCTGGACGCACGAGAGCGGGCGCTCGGACGCGCGCCATCTGCCTGAGACCTGCGGTGGAGGCGGGATCTTCTTCGATTACGACAACGACGGCCTGCTCGACATTTACCTTGTCAACAGCGGGCCATCAGATTTTTACAAGCCGGCGAAGCCGTTGCGGAATGCGCTTTACCGCAATCTCGGGAATGGGAGCTTCGCCGAGGTGACCGACAAGGCGGGGGTTGGTTGCGGGCAGATGGGCGATTTCGGGATGGGAGCGGCGGCTGGCGACTTCAACGGCGATGGCTGGCAGGATCTTTATGTGACCAACTACGGTCGCAACCGCCTCTTTCAGAACAACGGAAATGGCAGCTTCACGGACATCACTGAGAAAGCGGGGATTGGAGCACCGAACTGGTCGACGTGTGCCACCTGGTTCGATTACGACAATGACCAGAAGCTGGATCTTTTCGTCTCGAGTTTCGTGCAATACTCAGCAGAGAGCAGCGTCTTTTGCGGAGATAACCGCATGGGGCGCAGGTATTACTGCATTCCGCGAGTCTTCAAGCCACGACCAAGCTTTCTCTTCAGGAATGAAGGGAATGGGACATTCTCGGATCAGAGCAAAAGCTCGGGGATAGCGGGCTCACCTGGCAAGTCATTTGGGGCGGTGGCGACAGACATCAACAACGACGGGCTGAGCGACCTCTTCGTCGCCAACGACACGCTGGCCAATTTTCTCTTTGTCAACAAGGGTGGTGGCAGGTTCGAGGAGATCGGTCTGGCGTCGGGTGTGGGATACAGCGACGCCGGCAGCCCGCGGTCGGGGATGGGGGTTGATGCGACCGATTTTGATGGTGACGGATGGCAGGATCTCTTTGTCGCCAATATCGATCAGGAGCTTTTCAGCCTCTATCATAACGAGAAAGACCTGACATTCACTGATCAGGCGGGCGAGATTGGCCAGGCGACACGGCTGCTGAGCGGGTGGGGGTTGAAGTTTTTTGATTATGACAATGACGGCGATGACGATCTCTTTCTGGCAAACGGGCATCCGGACGACATGGTCGAGAGTCAGGTCTCGCGGGTAAAGTATGCCGAACCGCTGCTTCTCTTCGAAAATATCAATGGCCGCTACCGCAATGTAAGTCTGCAGTCGGGAGAGGTCTTCAAAAAGGACTTTCCGGCGCGTGGTCTGAGTGTCGGGGATTACGACAATGACGGGGACATCGATCTGCTGGTGATCAACAATGGGGCGGCTCCGCTGCTGTTGCGTAACGAGGGTGGGAACAGGAATCGCTGGCTTG
>CAIKMY010000437.1 GCA_903828635.1 uncultured Acidobacteriota bacterium | reverse complement strand
GTTACGATCGAGAGGGGGCGGATGAGCTGGTCTTTCTGGACATCACTGCCTCCTCCGATCGGCGTGAGATCGTCGCCGGGATGGTGCGGCAGGTTGCCGATCAGGTCTTCATTCCTTTCACGGTTGGGGGAGGAATCAGAACCGTCGAGGATATGCGACGGATGCTGATGGCCGGTGCCGACAAGGTCTCGGTCAACACGGCAGCGGTCAGAAATCCCTCACTGATCCGAGAGGGGGCGGAGCGCTTTGGTGCGCAGTGTGTCGTCGTCGCGATCGACGCGCGCCGGGTAACCGGAGGTGAGCCGCGCTGGGAGGTCTATCTTCACGGAGGTCGGACGCCAACGGGGATCGACGCCGTCGAGTGGGCGATGAAGGCCGCCGATCTGGGGGCTGGTGAGATACTGCTGACGAGCATGGATCAGGATGGGCGGAAGGATGGTTACGATCTGGAACTGACGCGGGCGGTGGCCGAAGCCGTCAGCATCCCCGTTATTGCCTCGGGCGGGGCCGGTTCGCTTGATCATCTTTACCGGGCGCTGACGGTTGGGAAGGCGAGCGCGGTCCTCGCCGCCTCGATCTTCCATTTTGGTCAGATAACGATCGGTGAAGCAAAGGAGTATCTGAGTTCACGCGGGATATTGATGAGATCACGCGTTTAATCCGAGGAGCAGTGAATGAAGATGGTTGAGTATGGGAATCGGGCAGTAACATTGGCAATAGTGATGTTTGTGTTGGGGGGGCTGTTACCGGCCTCAGCGGTGACAGCAGCGCCCGAGGCCCGGGAGCTGAGCTTTAACGGACTCGGTGTAAAATTATCGGGGACGTTGCTGCTGCCAAAAGGAGAGGTGGGCGCGAAGGGCTGGCCGGTAGTGCTGATTGTTCCGGATGCCGGCACGGCGTCGCGTGATGGTGTCGTCGTCGGCAAGGTCGCGCATCCCGTTTATCGCGAACTGGCCGAGGTGCTGGCTGCCACCGGTGTTGCCAGCTTTCGCTTCGATCGTCGCTGTCAGGGGAAGAGCGAGTGCCGGAAGGCCGCAGTCTTTGACGACTACATCGATGATCTTCTTGCCGCCGTCAACTTTCTGGCAAAACAGCCCGGGGTTGACGCTTCACGGATTCTCCTTTTCGGGCATGCGGATGGCGGCCTGCTCGCCACCAGTCTGCTGGCACAGCACGATACCGCGGCGGTCGGACTGATTGTTGCCGGGATGTCAGGGCGCACACTGCGGCGAATGATTCGCGAGGAGTTCAGTCTGCGGATGGCCGAGGAGGGGAAGACACCGGCGGAGATCGAGAGCTATCTCGCCAGGATTGACACCGTCATGCGCGGACTCGCCAGTGGACGCACCGAGTTCCCCGGTGAAAAGCTTGATCCGCTCAACCCCTACGATGCCGAGTTGATACGACGCATCGGAGAATACTCGGTGACCGTCAGCCTGCTGGTCAATGATCCACTGATGGCCATGGCTGCCGTTAAGGTCCCGGTGCTGATCCTCCAGGGAGAGAAGGATCTGCAGTCGACAACCAGGGACTCCGTTTTTCTCGAAGAGGCGCTGAAGCGAATCTATCACCCGGACAAGACGCAGATCACCTTTCCGGAGATGGATCATCTGTTGAAGGTCAACAAGGGCAAACCGAGCTTTGCTTCGTATGCTGATGGATCGCGACCGGTCGACCCACAGTTCCTTGCGGCAGTCACCAAATGGGTCGAAACGCGCTACGTCAAAGCGTCAAAGTAACAATGGTAGCAATGGTAATAATGGCGCAAAGTAACGCCATCAGGTAACTTGGACACTGCCAACAATCGTGTGTGGGGGGATAGCTCGTAACATGGGGCAGGATTTGATTCAGGGGCTGGTGTTTGACGACAAGGGGTTGATTCCGGCGATCATCCAGGACGACGAGACGCGTGAGGTTCTGATGGTTGCCTGGATGAATGCCGAAAGCCTGGCGCTGACCATGCGCACGGGAGAGACCTGGTTCTGGAGTCGTTCGCGTGGTGAGCTGTGGCACAAGGGGGCGACTTCGGGCAATCGGCAGGAAGTAGTCGACATCCGCCTCGACTGCGATGGTGACGCGCTACTGGTGAGGGTGAAGCCGCAAGGGCCGGCGTGTCACACCGGTGAGCGGACCTGCTTTTATCGCGGAGCCTCATCGTCAGCAGTCACGTCAGCGACGGTGGCGGAGAAGCCTCCGGTCGCTGCGGGGAGTACGCTCTCGGTGGTTAACCTCCCGGCGCTCGAGCTCGGGATTGTGTTGCAGGAACTCTACCTGCGGATCGAGGATCGGCGCAGGAACCTTGAGAGCGAGAACTCTTCCTACACTGCCTATCTCTTCCGGGAGGGCCTCGATAAAATTCTCAAGAAGGTGGGCGAGGAGGCGGCGGAAACGATCATTGCCGCCAAGAATGCCGGGGATCCGGAGGGACGGAGGAGCCTTTCCTCAGAGATCAGCGATCTGCTCTACCATCTGCTGGTGCTCTTGGTTGAGCGGGATGTCAGTCTGTCCGACATTGCCGCAGTTCTCACCTCGCGAACTGGTCGCCCGGCATCGGCGAAGTATCACCAGAAGGGTTGAAGAAGAGTCGGGAGAGGGGCGAGGAGGATGATGTCACGTATCACTCCGTCAACATACGAAGAGTTTCTGACGCTGGCGGCTGGCGGGACGGTTGTGCCGCTGGTGAAGACGGTCATGGCCGATCTGCTGACACCGGTCTCGGCCTATCTGCGAATCGAGCGCGGCTCTCCGCAGGCCTTCCTGCTTGAGTCGGTCGAGGGGGGCGAAAAGATTGCACGCTACTCATTCCTTGGCTGCGTCCCGCACCTGATCGTCCGCGGCAGGGGGGGGACGATTGATGGGGAGCTGCCGGAGATTGTCATCGAGCGAAGCGACGGGACGCGGGAGGTGCGTCGGGCGGCGATGCTCGACGTGCTGCGCGAGATGTTTGAGCGCGAGCGTCCGGTACCAGCGCCGGGGATCCCGCCCTTCTCCTCCGGTGCCGTCGGTTATTTCGGCTACGATGCGGTGGGATGGTTCGAGTCACTGCCATCTGCGGCGTGTGATGATCTGGGTATTGACACGGCGGTGGTCATGTTCTTTTCGAGCATGCTCGTTTTCGATCATGTCATGCATCAGATTCACATTATCGCCAATGTCATGACCGGAGGTGAGACGGATGGCGAGGTGCTCCAATCGCGCTATGATGCGGCGGTGGCGGAGATCGCTCGTCTGGAGACCTGTCTGGCGACGCCGGTTGAGCTGCCGCCATCGGTGCGCCGCAGCCGGCCGCTCTCGATCAATTCGAATATGACCCGGGAGTACTATCTCTCCTGCATCGAGCGGATCAAGGAGTACATTCGGGCGGGCGATGCCTTCCAGGTTGTCTTTGCGCAGCGATTTGAAGCGGAGATCGAGGCGACTGCCTTTCAGATTTATCGTGCATTGAGGGTCGTCAATCCATCCCCGTATATGTTTTTCCTGAAGCTTGGGGAGGATGAGAGTCTGCTGGGGGCCTCGCCGGAGATGCTGGTGCGTTGCACCGGGCACGAGCTGGAGTATCGACCGATTGCCGGGACGAGTCGTCGCGGAGTGACAGAGGAAGAGGACGAGCGGCTGGCGCGGGATCTGCTGGCCGACGAGAAGGAGCGGGCGGAGCACATCATGCTCGTTGACCTCGGGCGGAATGATCTCGGGCGGGTAGCCGATTACGGGACGGTGCGCGTCGAGAAGCTGATGTTCATCGAGCGTTTTTCTCACGTGATGCACCTCGTTTCGAGTCTGAAGGCGAGGCGTCGCGAGGATGTCGACTCGTTCGACGCGCTGGCGGCAGTCTTTCCGGCGGGAACGGTCTCCGGAGCGCCGAAACTGCGGGCGATGGAAATCATCGATGAGCTTGAGCCGACGCGACGCGGTGTTTATGCCGGCTCAGTGCTCCATTTCGATTACTTTGGCAACCTCGATTCCTGCATTGCCCTGCGGACGATGTATGTTCGCGGGCGGCGTGCGTTGATTCAGGCTGGTGGTGGCATCGTCGCCGACTCTGACCCGGAGTCCGAGTTTCAGGAGACGGTCAACAAGTCGCGTGCGCTGGTGAGAGCGATCGAGATTGCGGAGAGTGAGTTATGAGAAGCATACCGTGCATGGCGCGTATGGGCCGACCGGGGATGTTCGTCTGCCCGTTGTTGTTGCTGACGATCTTCACTGCCGTGGCAGCGGCGCAGGCTCCACGCAAGAAGAATGCGCCACCGCCGGGTGTCGAGCCGCCCCCGGTCTCACTCAAAGAAGCGGCCAGGCTTGAGGCTGTGGTGACGACGGATCTCGGAACCTTTCGCTTTGAATTCTTTCCCTCGCAGGCACCCAGGCACATCCAGAACTTCATTCGTAATGCCCGTGCCGGCTATTACAATGGTTCGGCCTTTCACCGCATGGTTCCGCGTGGCATTATTCAGGGAGGAGATCCGCTGCTCAAGGATCCGAAGACGCCACGGGCGAGATGGGGATCGGGTGCGCTCAATCAATTACCGGATGAGTTTTCGGAGGTCCGTCATCTGCGCGGTATCGTCTCGACGGTGAGGATTCCGGGGAAGCCGGACAGCGGTGGCGCGCAATTCTTTGTCTGCGTTACCGATCAGCCGGCGCTCGATGGCAAGTTTACCGCTTTCGGGCAGATCACCGAGGGCATGGAGGTGGTCGAGCAGATCTCACTTACCCCGACCGATCAGCAGGAACGGGCCCTCAATGCGGTGAGAATCATCTCGCTGACGATCGAGCCCTACCGCGAGGAGCCTTTCAAGGATGCGGGGATCGAGGAGATGAGGCGTGAGGTCATCCTGCGGACATCGCAGGGTGACATGACGCTCGCGCTCGATCCCGACCTTGCCCCTGAGCACGTGCGCAATTTTCTCAATCTGGTACAGTCGGGCTGGTATGACCGGACGGCATTTCATCGAATCATCCCCGGCTTTGTCGTGCAGGGAGGTCTTGGCAGCACGCGGGTCGACCAGAAGCCCCATTTCGCCGACAAATGGGTACATACGCTCAAGGCGGAGTTCAGTCAGACACGCAAGCATCTGCGTGGAGCTCTCTCAATGGCACGCACAGATGATCCTGATTCGGCATCGACCTCATTTTTCATCGTCCTCGGGCCGGCAACCAATCTCGATGGAAAGTACACGATCTTCGGTAAGCTGGTCGATGGATTCGAGACTCTTGATAAGCTGGAGAAGGTGGTCCGCGGAGGGGATGGCCAGACGCCGGTCGAGCGTGTCGACCTGATCGAGGCGGTGATAAAGCCCTGAATTGACGGGACCAGCCAACGCTGGTGAGAGCATATGATCCTGATAATCGATAATTACGATTCGTTCACCTACAATCTGGTGCAATATTTTGGTGAGCTGGGGGCTGATATCCGCGTCGAGCGAAACGACCGGATCGGGTTGTCGGAGATTGAGAGGATCGGACCGGAGAGGATCGTTCTCTCACCGGGGCCGTGCACTCCGGATGATGCGGGCATCACCCTCGACGTGATTCGCCACTTTGCGGGGAGGATCCCGCTGCTCGGAGTCTGCCTCGGCCACCAGGCGATGGGCCAGGCTTTTGGCGGTCGGGTGGTGCGTGCCCCATACCTGATGCACGGCAAGACGAGCCGCATTCTTCACGATGGCCGGACCATCTTCCGTGAGATCGAGAACCCTTTTGTCGCGACAAGGTATCACTCGCTGATAGTCGATCGCGAGGGGCTGCCACCGGAGCTGGAGATCACGGCGACGACCTCTGACGGCCTGATTATGGGGCTTCGCCATCGTGAATATCTCTGCGAAGGGGTACAGTTCCATCCGGAGTCGATCATGACGACTCAGGGAAAGAGGCTGCTGCAGAATTTTCTGACGATGTGACTACCGGCTGTTACTAACAGGCTGTTACTAACAGGCTGTTACTAAAAGGCTGTTACTAAAAGGCTGTTACTAAAAGGCTGTTACTGATTGGCTGTTACTGATTGGCTGTTACTAATTGGCCGTGACAAGATGCTGAGCGCACTATTGAACAAAGTGATCGGGCGCGGGGATCTGACGGAGCAGGAGGCCGCCGACCTCCTTGGAGGACTGCTGTCGGAGGAAGCGACTGACGCGATGATCGGGGCGGCATTGGCGGCGCTGGCAACAAAGGGGGAGACAGAAGCGGAACTGGCCGGCTTTGCGCGGGCAATGCGCCTGCGTTCGGCCCCGGTGAGGTCGCGATGGACGGGGGCAATCGACACCTGTGGAACCGGCGGAAGTCCGGCCAAGGTCTTCAACATTTCGACGACCTCAGCCTTTGTTGTTGCTGCCTGCGGAGTGCCGGTGGCCAAGCACGGGAATGTCGGGGTGACGAGCCGGTCTGGCAGCGCCGATGTGCTGCGTGCGCTCGGGGTCGAGATTGACCTTGCCCCGGAGCGGGTTGCTGAGATCTTCGATGAGACCGGGATCTGTTTCATGCTGGCTCCGCGGCATCACAGTGCGACGAAGCGTGTCGGTGCCGTCAGGCGCCAGCTTGGCGTGAGGACAATCTTCAATCTGCTCGGGCCGCTGACCAATCCGGCGGCCGCGCCCTATCAGTTGATCGGGGTTTCCAACGGGGCGGCACTCGACAAGATGGCGCGTGCCATTGGGCGACTGGGCACGACACGCACCTGGGTGGTGCGCGGCGAGGACGGGCTTGATGAGATCACGCTGGCGACGAAAACGGTTGTTCACGAGATTCTTCCCGGTGGAGAAAATGGAGAGGTGAGGCGGTTTGAGCTCTCACCTGATGATTTCGGGATCGAGTCCCGACCGATCGATGATCTGCGCGGGGAGACGGCAGAGGGCAATGCGGCGATTATCAGCGCGGTCCTTGCGGCCGATCGACGTGATGGGGCACGCGATATCGTGATGATCAACGCCGCGGCAGCACTGGTTGTCGCCGGAGTCGCCAGTGATCTGGTCTCCGGAGTTGCGCTTGCACGTGAGAGCCTCGACAGCGGTCGCGCGCTGGCGAAGCTCGATCAGTTCCGTCGCGCGACGCGGGAGGGATGAGTTCGCCATGGGCGATATTCTGCGTGAGATCTTCGATCGTAAAAGAGAGCGGCTGGCTGAGGCACAGCGGCACAGGCCACTGGCA
Organism: uncultured Acidobacteriota bacterium; assembly: GCA_903828635.1. GTDB lineage: Bacteria > Acidobacteriota > Blastocatellia > RBC074 > RBC074 > CAIOZW01. The sequence continues at coordinate 334 of CAIKMY010000437.1, read as the reverse complement.
ACGCTGCTTGCCGAGACCCCGCCGCGCACCGAGTCGGGAGTGCTGGTGCGCGCACTTCGGAACCCGGGGATCAACATTATCGCCGAGATCAAGCGACGCTCACCGTCGAAGGGGGTGATTCGCGAGCATTTCGACCCGGTGGCGATTGCCCAAAGCTACACCCGATCGGGAGCAGCGGCGATTTCCTGCCTGACTGAGGAGGATTTTTTCGACGGATCGCTCGAATATCTGCGCGCCATCAGGCCGGTGACCAGCCTGCCGTTGCTGAGGAAGGATTTCATCTTTGACAGCTATCAGCTCCACGAGGCACGACACGCCGGCGCCGACGCGGTGC
>CAIKMY010000436.1 GCA_903828635.1 uncultured Acidobacteriota bacterium | reverse complement strand
CTCTCAGAGTACGATACTGCACGTAATCTTCCACCGATAGCGGGGACGAGCGAGCTTTCGGCCTACCTGCATTTTGGTCAGCTTGGGCCGCACACGATCGCCCTCGCCATTCGCAAGGCTGACGCTCCGGCTGCGGCAAGAGACGCCTTCCTTGAGGAGATGATCGTCCGCCGCGAGCTGGCGATCAATTATGTCTGCCGCAATGACCACTACGACACTCTCCGAGGGTGCCATGACTGGGCGATCAGGTCGCTGGAAAAGCATGCCAACGATCGGAGACCCTATCTTTATTCTTGCGAGCAGTTTGAGGCGGGCTCCACTCACGATCCCCTCTGGAATGCTGCTCAGCGGGAGATGGTCATTAGCGGCCGAATGCACGGTTACCTGCGAATGTACTGGGCCAAGAAGATTCTGGAGTGGAGCCGTTCACCGGAGGAGGCATTTGAGATCGCTGTGCATCTCAATGATCGCTATCAGCTTGATGGCCGTGATCCCAATGGTTACACCGGTATTGCCTGGGCAATCGGTGGCAAGCATGACCGACCCTGGGGGCCTGAGCGTCCGATCTTCGGGTTGATCAGGTATATGGTCGACACCGGTTGTGCGCGCAAATTTAATGTGGCGGCCTACATCGACCGTGTCGCCAGGATAAATGACTAGTTGACCGATTAGTTTTAATGAGTGAATTGACGGAACAGAAAAGAGCCGCGACTACCGCGCACGCCATCCCTGCATCGGCCAGTGAAGTCTGGAGTCTCAGTTATTGGGAGAGTATTGATCGCGATACCCGGATGACTGCTCTTGCCCGGGAGTTTTCCGCCTGGAGCATCGTTTCACGACGGGCACGCACCGTACTGAAAACATACAGCACCAGTTTCTTCATTGTCACCCGATTTCTCCCGCCAGCGAAGCGTGAACAGGTAGAGGCGATCTATGCTGCGGTACGTTACCCTGACGAGATCGTTGATACCTTCAGGCTCCCGACCGACGAAAAGGTCAGGCTGCTCAATCTGTGGGCGGATGGTTATGAGCAGGCACTGGAGTGCCAGAGCCTTGTCGAGTCGTTGCGGGCCGGGATCCCGGTCTTCGTTGCCGGCTTTGCCGAGGTTGTCCGGCGTGCAGGAATTCCTGCGGATCACTACCGCTCGTTTCTTGAGGCGATGCGCCTCGACATCTCCCCGCGTAATTTTGCCGATCTCGATGATCTGATCGAGTCATACATTTACGGCAGTGCGATAGTCGTCGGTTACTTTCTGACATACGTCTACGGTTCGCCTCGTCCGGAGGATTTCCCGCGAGCGCTGCAGAGCGCCCGTGACCTTGGCATTGCCCTGCAGTTGACCAACTTTCTGCGGGATGTTGCCGAAGATCAACGGCGTGGTCGTGTCTATTTGCCACAGGATATGCTGAGGGCCGAGGGGATTGATCTGCTCGACGCCTCCGACCCGCGCCAGCATCCCGCTCTCAATCGTGTGCTGGTGCGCCTGACGGCCATGACAGAGGATTATTACGCCAGATCGCTCGCCAACCTCGACGCCTTCAATCCTGACAGCCGGGTGGCGATTCGTGCCTGCATTGACGTCTACCGACAGCTCAACAGCAGAATTGCCGGCAATCCGCGCGGCATCCTTCATCGCGAGAGTGTGCCGATGAGGGAGAAGTTCAGGGTCCTGCCGACAAGCAAGTACTGGCGGCTGCCTCTTGCCTGGCTGCGCCCATAGCCGGTACTTGATAATCCGACTGATATTCAGATATGAAAACAGATATCAAGCAGAGAGAGGTAATTATCATCGGTGGAGGGCTCGGAGGCCTGAGCGCCGGTATTCACCTGCGTCTGGCGGGTTGCCGGGTGACAATTCTCGAGGCTAATGAGCTGGTTGGCGGACGTGCCAACCGCATTACCGAGCAGGGGTTTACCTTTGACACCGGTCCCTCGCTGCTTAATTACCCCTGGGTATTTGAGGATCTCTTCAGTGCTGCCGGAAAGCGGTTCACTGATTATGTCGAGCCGATAGCCGTTGATCCTTCGGTCAGTTTTCAATGGCGGGACGGGACGCGGTTCAACCTCTCATCCAACCTCCAGAGTCTGCTGGCCGAGTGCGAGCGCATCGAGCCCGGATCACGTCCCGGTCTGCTCGCCTTTCTTCACGATGCCTCGATCAAGTATCGGATGTCGTTTGAAAAGCTGGTCAATCGCAACGAAGATAACCCTTTAAAATGGTTCAGTGCGCTTGCACCGGGAGAGATCTCCCGGTTGAGTATCTGGCGATCACTCGACAGTGAACTTGGACGCTTCTTCAAGAAGCGTTACATTCGTGAGGCCTTCGGATCATACGGGATGTACCTTGGCGGGTCTCCCTACGATCTGCCGGGACTCTTCTCGATTCTTGCTTATGGCGAGCTCGCCTATGGACTGTGGCTGCCAAAGGGTGGGATATACGGACTGGTGGAGGGGATCGAGCGACTGGCGCGCGAGCTTGGAGTCGAGATCAGAACTTCTCATCGGGTGGCGAGAATTGTTGTTGAGCAACGACGGGTGAAGGGCGTCGAATTACAGGATGGCGGATTTATCCCGGTCGGGCAGGGAGGTGTGGTCGTCTCCAACGTCGATGTACCAACTACCGAGACGGAACTTCTTGCTCCGGCCCCGGCGCGCTATTCCGCGCCACGGATGACTCCCGGAGTCATGACTTTTTACTGGGGAGTACGCGGAAAAGTTGAAGGGATCGGCCACCACACGATCTTCCTGCCCGATGATTTCCGTCGGGCCTTCAATGAGTTGCTGACCGAGAAGAAGATCCCTGAAGATCTCCCGTTTTATGTGTCTGTCGCTTCGGAGACCGATCCTGATCTTGCCCCCCCGGGAGACAGCACGGTCTTCGTGCTTGTGCCGACTCCGCTGCTGAGCGAGATGCCGGAGTTGGGGAAGGTACAGACGGTGGACAAGGTGAGACGTGTGGTGCTTGACCGTCTCAGTGCAGAGCGAATAGTAATCGACCCGTCACAGATTGCCGTTGAAAGAGTACTGACTCCGGAGGATTGGCGTCGTCGCTTCGGCCTCTACGACGGGTCAGCCTTTGGCTCGGCTCATACCCTTTTCCAGGTTGGTCCATTCCGTTCCCCAAACTTCTCCCGCCGAGTCGAAGGGCTCTTCTTTGTGGGTGCCAGCACCACTCCCGGAACGGGGATGCCGATGGTCGTCCTCGGTGGCAAATTGACAGCGGAGCGAGTATTGGAGCGTGTTCGTTAAGCGCTACGGCCATGGGCCGCGACAATTCCTGGGACTGCACGGCTGGAGCGGAGACCACCGAAGCTTTGCTCCGCTTGTCGCTCATCAGCCGGAGGATGCCACCCTGGTTTGTCCTGATCTGCCCGGGTGCGGTCGCTCACCCCTCGCGGGCCGACTGACGCTGGACTCGCTGGCCGACGAGATTGCTGCCGGGATGATTGCCCTCGACGGGACGTTTACGCTGGTTGGAAACTGTAGCGGGGCACTCTTTGGATTAGCAGCAATTGAGCGACATCCGGAGATGGTTGAGAAGATCGAGCGCTTTGTCATGATTGACCCCTTTGCCTACACGCCGTGGTATTTCAGGCTGCTGGTTACTCCCGTGTTTGGCAGACTGGCCTACTACTCGTCGTTTGGCAACCCGATCGGTCGCTGGCTGACCAATCTTTCATTGGCCGGTCATCGAACGGAGGAGAGCGATCTCACCGAATCGTTCAGTGAGGTCGATCTCGCTGTCTCCTATCGTTATCTTGAGATCATGACCTCAATTGAGAGTATCGACCGGTGGAAAGGAATCATGCTGCCGACTGATCTGCTCTATGGTGCTCGCACCTTTGGCGCCATCAGAAAGTCGGTATCGATGTGGCGACAGATTTGGCCTCACCTGCGTCTTCATGAGCTGAGTGCCGCGGGCCACCTTCCCGTTGAGGAGGCGACTGCGGATCTCAGTTGCATTCTTTATGGCTGAATCTGTCGGAGTGGGCATATGTCGGAAACGCTTGTCAAATATATTGAGCAGCATCGTGAGGCGATCGAGTCAGCGCTGGAAGAGCATCTGCCTGTCAGCAGTCAGACCGGTGCAAGCCGGCTCAATGCGGCGCTGCGATATGCCATCTTTCCCGGTGGAAAGCGGTGGCGTCCGCTGCTGACACTGCTTGGGGCGGAGGTTGCCGGGATTGCGCCGGGCAAGGCGATGCCGGTGGCCTGTGCCATGGAGTATCTGCACACCAGTTCGATCATCTTCGACGATCTGCCGGCGATGGATGACGCCTGCCTGCGTCGCGGGAAAGAGACGCTCCATCTCGTCTGTGGCGAGAGCCTTGCGGTACTTGCCGCGCTGGCGCTCCTCAACCAGTCATACGGGCTGCTTTCGCGGACAGCCGAACGGCACGGGTGTTTTCGTGCGGGAATCACCCTCGTTGGTGAGGCTGTCGACTGCATCGGCGCTGATGGTATGATCGGAGGGCAGGTCGTTGACCTTGTTCTTAAGGGAGACGGTCAGTCAGACGAGAGTCTCGTCAGTCGCAATCTGAAGACAACAGCACTGATGCGGCTGACAATGATGTCCGGGGCCCTTGCCTGTGGTGCATCGGAGAGCGATGCCGCTGAGTTGGCCGAATTTGGCGCCACCCTTGGCATGGCCTATCAGATATGCGATGACCTTCTTGATGAACTGGCCGCCAGTGAGGACCTGGGCAAGCCGGCCCATCAGGATGCCCGTCACTCGCGCTCAAACCATGTTCTTGAAATTGGTGTCGAAGGTGCCCACCGCCTTGCGTCGGATCTTGTTACTACCGGCCTGCAGCGACTGCAGGATCGCTTCGGCTCACGGCCGGCAATCAACCTGATCGAGGATGCCTCGCGCATCATTCTCGGAGGAGCCGGGCGTTTGATTGAAGCCTCGGCCTGATTCCACCCGGCTCACAGGCCTGAACAACATGCTTAAATTCAAATTCACGCCATACCAGATAATTGATCTCGTCCCGGTCCGGCTGGCAGCCGTTGCCCTTGTCCTGACCATCCTTGCTGCCGTCTGCACTCCGGTGTCGGCCGATAACCCCCCGGTGCCGACGAGGGCCATCGATTTTGAATTGAAGGATCAGTATAACCAGACATCCACCTATCGCTTTCCGCGACAGAAGGTGACGGTTCTCGTCTTTGGTGACCGCAAGGGGTCGGAGCAGATTGAGGGATGGTCACGCCCTCTCTGGGATCGTTACCGCGAGCGCATCGATCAGAAAGGGGTGGCCGTCCTTGACTCCGTACCTTCATTCATGCGCGGTGTGGTGCGTGCCATCTTCAAAAGCCAGGTTAAGTATTCGGTACTGCTCGATTGGACGGGCGATATTTCGAAGTCTTACGGCTACCAGTCAGGCAGGGCCAATCTGATCCTCATCGATCGGCAGGGAGCGATTGTTCTGAGGATCCTTGGAGCAGCCGGCAGCCAGAGTTTTCAGCAGCTTTGCCAGAAAATCGATGAGGTGCTGGCTGCGTCATGACCCTTCTGCTTTTGACAGTAACGGCCTTCTTTCTGCTCATCACTCTCGCCAATGTTCTCTTCTGGCCGCGTGTAAGACCTTCGCTCAACGCCGCCGATGCCTCGGTTTCGGTGCTGATTCCGGCGCGAAACGAGGAAGGCAACCTGCCAGACTGTCTCGATCGGGTGATGCGGCAGGGTGACGTTGTTGCCGAGATTCTGGTTTGTGACGACCACTCGACCGATGCCACCTCGACGGTCATTTCTGACTACTCCAATCGTGATCCACGCATTCGTGCCATCCCGGCCCGTCCACTTCCGGCCGGCTGGATCGGCAAGAACTTTGTCTGTGCCAATCTCGCTGACTCCGCCAGCGGTCGCTACTTTCTCTTTCTCGACGCCGATGCTCGGCTTCACGATGACGCCATCACCAGTCTCGTCACGGAGATGGAGTGTCGTCGACTTCAGCTTCTCTCCTGCTGGCCCGGGCTGGAGATGTTGACCTTTGTCGAGCAGGCTCTCATGCCGATGCTCAATTTTGTTGTCTTCTCGATCTATCCCGGCCCGATGTCCCTCTTCTTTTCATATCCGTCACTGGCCCTTGCCCATGGGGCCTGCCTGATGATCGAGCGCGAAAGTTACCGTGAGATCGGCGGCCATTCTGTCGTTCGCAATCAGATCTTCGAGGATACCCGGCTCGCCCGTCTCTGGCGCGAACGTCGCCTGCGGGGTCTCTGCCTTGATGGTCATGGGGTTGTCTCGGTTCGCATGTACTCCTCGTTTGCTCAGATATGGCTCGGTTTTCAGAAGAACTTCTACCCGGCCTTCAGATCCGATATCAGTTTCTGGGCTTTTATGCTCTTCCACACGACCTTCTACCTCGGGCCGTTTCTGCTTCTGCCGTTATCGGCCTCCGGCGGACTCCTGCTGGTGGTCCTTGCCATTCTGCTGACCAGGCTGCTTCTGGCCATTCGCTTCTCACAGCCGCCCTGGACAGTGATCTTCCATCCATTCTCACAGGTTCTGCTGCTCTTACTTGGTATCTCCTCGTGGTGGCGCTGCCGGACAGGGCAGGGGGTTGAGTGGAAAGGTCGCAGCTACTACCAAAACTGATTCGTGAGGGCGACTCGGTGAAGAGTGATCAGAAAGACAAATATGAAGAAGAAAGAGATTGTTGTCATTGGCGGTGGACTTGGTGGGCTGGCCGTTGCGTTAAGATTGGCTGCAGCTGGCCACGCCGTCACCGTTTGTGAACAGGGGCCAACCTTTGGCGGCAAGATGAATCGTCTTTCGGAGAGTGG
>CAIKMY010000435.1 GCA_903828635.1 uncultured Acidobacteriota bacterium | reverse complement strand
TTGTATCTGCAGGCACATTTTATCTGGAGGAACACATGTCAAATTTAACTGCTGCCGATGAAATTAAAGATAAGATGATACAGATCATCATCGATGAATTGGGCGTTGATGAAAAAGAGATCACGCTCAATGCATCATTCACCGAGGATCTCGGTGCTGACTCTCTCGACACGGTAGAAGTCATCATGCGCTTCGAGGAGGAGTTCGGGATCGAGATTCCGGACGATATTGCGGAGAAGATCAAGACCGTGGGTGAAGCCATCTCCTATGTCGTCAAATACAAGGTTGGAGAGGATGAGTATGATGCAGAGGCAGAGGCTGAGGCTGAGGCTGCCGGTGAGTAGACATCTCTGGGTGGCAAGCATAAGCAAGAGCAAGTAAGCAAGAGCAAGTAAGCAAGAGCAAGGGGGAAGACCTCCGGGCAGATTTTCGCCAGCGTTGTGGGGTGCTGAATGCCGACATCGTCGGCGTCGAATCACTACCAGACGTGGACCTTTATACAGTGAATCGGCCATGCTGAGGCAGCCTGATTGAAATCTTGTTGAGAAGCGATTGGCAGGTTGGCCGGAAGGGATCCCGGCCGGCTTCCCTTCACTCTCGCTATTTCTTTTTTGCTGCTCGTTTCTGTTGGTTATATCGTGGCCATCGTACCTGTTGCTGTCATCTGACCTGAATAACCGGACGAGGATAATCGGACAGGGTAAACAGACAGGAGTGTTGGAAAGGTTTCTATGAGCAAGAAACGTGTGGTGGTTACGGGTATCGGGCTGGTAAGCCCGCTCGGCAACACAACCGCCGAGACCTGGGATGGGCTGCTGGCTGGCAGAAGCGGCGTGGGGATGATCACACGCTTTGATACCAGTCAGCACCGGGTTCGTTTTGCGGCCGAGACCAAAAACTTCGATCCACTGCAATTTGTCGAGAAGAAGGAACTGAAGAAGATGGACTATTTCATCTTCTTCGCCATTGCGGCGACAAGAGAGGCACTTACCGATTCCGGTTTCCGGATCACTCCGGAGAATGCCGAAATGGTCGGGACCTATATCGGGAGCGGCATTGGCGGGTTCAGTGTCTTTGAACGTGAGCACACGAAGCTGATCGAGGGGGGGCCGGGACGAATATCTCCATTCTTCATTCCGGCGTCGATCGTCAATCTGGCGTCGGGGTATGTCTCGATCTACCACGGAGCAAAGGGGCCGAATTCAGCAACGGCGACGGCCTGCAGTTCGGGTTCACACGCGATTGGCGACAGTTTCAAGATCATTCAGCGTGGTGATGCGATCGCGATGATCTGTGGTGGTACCGAAGGGGCGATCACACCAATGTCAGTCGGGGGCTTTGCGGCAATGCATGCACTCTCAACAAGGAATGACGAGCCGCAGCGAGCCTCACGCCCGTTCGACAAGGATCGGGACGGTTTTGTCATGGGTGAGGGGGCGGGAGTGCTGGTCCTTGAGGAGTATGAGCACGCGCTGGCGCGTGGCGCGAAAATGTACGCCGAGGTCATTGGCTACGGGATGACGGCCGACGCCTATCACATCACTTCGCCATCCGAGGATGGTGACGGAGCGCGTCGTGTCATGCTCAAGGCAATCAAAGATGCGGGTGCTTCTCCGACTGACGTCCAGTATATCAATGTTCACGGAACCTCGACGCCACGGGGAGACATCCTTGAAACAATGGCGATCAAGCGGGCCTTCGGCGAGCACGCCTGGAAACTGGCGGCCAGCTCGACCAAATCGATGACGGGCCACCTCCTTGGCGGGGCCGGAGGGCTGGAGGCCGGGATCACGGCGCTGGCGGTCCACCACCAGATGATTCCACCGACGATCAACCTTGACAACCCGGACAGCGACTGTGATCTCGATTACGTGCCGCACGTTGCGCGCAAGGCTGATCTCACCCATGCGCTCTCCAACAGCTTCGGATTCGGTGGCACCAACGCCGCACTCCTCTTCAGAAAAGTGTAAACATTGTACAGACAGATCGATTGAGCGCCGGCCCATGGCGCTCAATCGCCTCTCACTGGTGCCCACCAGATCAACAGCCTCTCGATCAGCCAGAGAGCCAATGCTACAATCAGCGAATTGACCAGCAGATAGATCCAGTATTTTGTAAAGATATCTTTCAGAGGCCCATAAGCGAAGTGTGCGACATTGACATTGGTGTACGGACCGGGCACCGTGGCGAGGCGCGTCAGCTGTTGCAGGATAATGAAGTAGAGAAGTGACTGCAGCCAGGCTCCGGACTTCATGCCAACAACGCGAATGGCGACAAGGGAGAGAGCGGCAGAGCCAAGGTGGGTGAAGATTGAGATCGGCGTGATCAGGCCGGTCATCACCATATCGAGAACCCACGGTGGAATGCCCAGCAGCAGCCAGATGACGGCAATGCGGATGATCCGTGGCGAGGCGGAGGCGAGTCCGACAGCCAGCAGCAGATTCGAGACGTGGCAGCACCAGAGAATCTGCTCCGGGGTGTGGGCGATGACGACATATTCGATCACTCTCGCCACGAAGAAAAGCAGCGGAAGCAGAGCAAGCAGGCGAAATTTGATATCGAGAGGTAAGCCCTGCCTGTGAGGTGGCGCGTTGAGGGTGGTCGGTGATGGAGATGGTCGATTGCCTGATGACATAGATTATCAATCACACTGGCAGGTCAAATGAGCGGATCAGTCGAACCGGCAGGCCGGACGAAATGACAGATGGATCGACGAACCGGACGGGTATTGGTTATAATGCCGACTTGAGACAAATTCCGGTATGGAAGGTTACCACGAATATCTGCGCAGAAAATCTGACAGGGATATCTGGGGATACAGGGGATCACTACCCGGGGTGGAGAGCCGGTCGCGGACTGATAACGTGATCTGTC
>CAIKMY010000434.1 GCA_903828635.1 uncultured Acidobacteriota bacterium | reverse complement strand
GTTTTCCAATGTTTTCCAATGTTTTCCAATGTTTCAGTTATCCGCTGATTGTACAGCCGAACAATTAAACAATTCAATAATTCAATCACCAGACAAAAGCCATTCACCTCAGGAGCTGCGATCAGGCAGCAGTAATGGTTGTCGGACATCAGTCTGGCAGTGGGGGGGGGCATCTTGAAGAGATATTAACAAATGATCCCGAGCACGACAACCAGCAATAAGGAGACTCTTCTCAGGCAGGAATGTGCAAGTGCCGACCATTTATATTGAAGTTGTGTTATCCTGATGCCGCTTTTTGAATCAGACCGGCAGCAGCATCAGGCAACCGGACTTCCTGTCGACTCCCCATTGGCGAGATGGCCGATCAGCCTGCCACAGGTAAACAGTCACTCCGGCCAATTGATCCGGCCAGAGGCTCAGGTAAGATGGGCGAAATACTGTCACAACTCAGATCGGTCATTATTGCCCTTGGATGGCGGGATATGCTCGATATTCTGATCGTCGCCTTCCTGATCTATGAGGTATTGCGGCTGGTCAGGGGAACGAGGGCGACGCAGATGGCCCTGGGCCTGATACTGGTGGGACTGCTCAACCTTGCTTCAACCCATTTCAGGCTGGCAACGCTTGAACTGGTGATGCGCACGGCGACTGTCTATCTCGGCTTTACGATCATCATTCTCTTCCAGCATGAGATTCGGGCAGGTCTGACCAATCTCGGCAACAATATCTTCTTCAAGAAAAAAATAAGTGACAATCCCTTTGGGCAGGAGTGGTACGACGAGGTGGTTCTGGCCGCGACCACCTTATCATCCGAAAAGACTGGGGCACTGATGATCTTCGAGCGCGAGGTTGGACTCAAGACCTACATCGAGAGTGGTATCAGGCTCGATGCGCGAGTCAATTATGACCTGCTGGTGACAATCTTCAACACCTACACGCCGCTTCATGATGGAGCAGTGATCATCAGCAACTCGCGAGTGGCGGCGGCCTGCTGCTTTCTGCCACTGACACAGAATCCACGCATCTCACGCGATCTCGGGACGAGGCATCGAGCGGCCATCGGGGTCACGGAGGATAGCGACTCCTTCGCGGTAATCGTCTCTGAGGAGACGGGGGTGATCTCATTTGCGATCGATGGAATGTTGAAGCGCAATCTTGATGGTCCCGGATTGCGGCGCATGATTCAGACTGCAATGGAGCCGTGGCGAAGCGAAGCTGAATCGGAGCAGTTGGAGGCCGAAGAGAGAAGGCGTGAGCAGGAGATCGAGGCGCTGGTCTCATCGCGCGGTGGAGAAATGATAGCAGCCCGCACGGAGAAGACTCAGGATGGGGGCGGGCGTTGAGGAATAAAGAGTTAAAAGCCCTGAACCACCTCAAGCAGGCGGTGACCAACAACCTCGGTCTCAAGCTGCTCTCGCTCGCGCTGGCACTGATTCTCAGCAATGTTTCACGACAACCTACCGTCGAGATCAGAGTCAGCGATATTCCCGTCGAGTTTCGTGGCGTTCCGGCACGACACGAGATTGTCGGGACGCTGAATCCAACGGTCAGCATCAGAATCCGCGGTCCCGAGAATATCATCCGCGGGCTCAACCCCGGCCAGATCTCGGTTGTCGCTGACATTGGAGAAAAAGAGGCTGGTGACAGCGTCGTGCCACTGCATCCGGAGGATGTCGTCGGTCCGGATCAGATTCAGGTACTGGAGATCGTTCCACGAAACATCAGGCTGCATATCGAGAAGACGGAGACGCGCACTGTGCCATTGAGGGCCATGACTGCGGGCGAAGTTCTCCCCGGCTTTGAGCTCCTGAGTACTCGCGTCATCCCGCCAACTATTGAGATCGAGGGCCCACGTTCGGAATTTGAGGAGAGCAAAGAGGTCGCCACCGAGAGAGTCAATATCGAAAATAAATCGAGTTCGTTTGAGGCCCCGGTCGACGTCGAGATGCCGTCACCCTCGCTACGTCGAAGGGGCAACGAGAAGATTCGGGTAGCAGTCGAGATCGTTCAGAAAAGGGTCAAACGGCGCCTGACAAAGATCCCGGTGCTCTGGACTGATCGCTCAACCGGGGATTTCCTGATAACACAACATGTCGATCTGGAGATCATCGGCCCGCAGGCGATCGTCGAGAGCATTACTGACAGCGAGGTGCAGGTGAGGATATCAACCTCCGGCCTGCCAGAGGTCACGAGGCTGGCGGTGCCGGTCGTCACTCTGCCGCAACGGGCCATCCGGGATGTCGGCATAACCGGGATCTTCCCGCCTCAGATCAGATTTAAAAGGTCGGCATCGCGATGATCGAACTACATACAGCCGACTGGAAAGAGCCGGCAGCGGGCCAGGTTCCAATGTTGCGTAATCCGATTCAGCCAGGCGGCATCAGCCAGGCCGGGCTGATCAAGCAACAGTCCGGCCAGCGTGATCGTCAGCCTTAACGGACTGGAGAGAAGTGTCAGATGGGCCATTTTTTCGGTACTGATGGAATCAGAGGTCGTGCGGGTTCTTTCCCGCTCGACGCAATGACGGTTGAGCGGATCGGATTCTCACTCGCTAACCATCTTCGGCGTGAAACCGGCGGGACGGTGACGATTCTCCTCGGCCGGGATACACGAGAATCGGGCGAATGGATCGAGGAGATGGTTGCTCTCGGGATCAGGACTGCGGGTGGTCAGGCGGTCTCGGCGGGTGTCATCAGCACACCCGGTGTCGCCTATCTGACGAGGGAGACCGGAGCCGCCGCCGGAGTAGTGATCTCGGCCTCTCACAATCCCAGCCAGGATAATGGAATCAAAATCTTTTCACCATCCGGTCGCAAGCTGAGTGAGCAGATGGAGGGGGCGATCGAGGCAGATCTTGATCCGCTGACTTCCCGGGCTCATCATCCCGGGACGGATATAGTTGTGACCAGCCGGGGAGAGGCGACCGCCACCTTCGAGCCGGAGTTGTCACGCCGTTACCTCGACTACCTCCGCGAGAGTGTCGGCAGAGGCCTGAACCTTGCCGGGCTGACGCTGACGATCGATTGCGCCAACGGGGCCGCGTCGCGTCTCGCCCCCGAACTCTTCACCGCACTCGGCGCGCGCCTGCATCTGCTTCACGCTGCACCGGATGGTCGCAACATCAATCTCAACTGCGGATCACTTCACCCTGAGTCACTGCAACAGCGGGTAATCGAGACGGCCTCCGACCTCGGCATCGCCTTCGATGGCGACGCCGACCGGCTGCTGGCCGTTGATGAACGCGGAGAACTACTTGATGGCGATGCCATCCTCTACATTCTGGCAACCGCCCTTGACCGTCACCAACAACTGGCCAAGCGCCGCGTCGTCGCTACCGTCATGAGCAATCTTGGCCTTGAACTGACACTCAAAGGACTCGGCATCGAACTGGTGCGCACCCCGGTTGGTGACAAATATGTGCTTGATGAGCTGCTTCGCAGTGGCGGCTCGCTCGGTGGAGAGCAGTCAGGCCACATCATCTTCCCGCAGATCAGCCTTGCCGGCGATGGGATGATCACCGGACTCGAACTGCTCCGCGTCATGGCGGAATCACGAGAGCCCGTCTCCAGACTTACAGCCGGTTTTACCCGATTCCCGCAGGTGATCATCAATGTTCCCGTAGCTCGCAAGCCTCCGCTACGTTCTCTCCCGGAGATCAATGCAGCAATCACCGTTGTCGAGGAGCAACTCTCCGGCAGTGGTCGCCTGCTCGCTCGCTACTCGGGCACCGAAAATATCGCACGCATTATGATCGAGGGGCGCGATGAGTTGCATATTCGCCACCTTGCAGAATCTCTTGCGAGGACCATTGCCACGGAACTCGGATCTCCGTGATCGGTACGCCTCGCCTACCTGCCATGACGGTAAGGGCGAAGCATCTCGACGATCTGTTCGATTACTGCGGTAGGCACCTCGGCAGTCGAGAGATCTGAGGTTCCGAGAATCGTCTTGATCATGCCATCAGCGTGCAGCTCGATCCGGCGCGCGGATTCCGCCGCCTCGCCATCGGCGCAGAGCCGCAGGATCTTGCGTGCATCCGCGACGATCTCAAAGGCGGCAAATGGATTACCGCTTGCCGTGTCGGCGAAGCCTCTGGCTGATGATCGCGAGGAACTCCTCATACTCGTACTCCTTCAGTACTGACCATGCCTCGTTGCTGAGGTGGCCGGCGTAACGACTGCGTTTCACCCTCTTCCCGCCCTGAGGATCAGTCTCCGTCCAACAACGCCACAGACTCCAACCATCCTCACCGCGCCGCCACTCACATCCCCGTGGCGTGGGGGGAGAATCGATATCCGGCCTCCTGCTCCCGCGTGGGCGACGCCGTCGGACCTCTCCACTGGAATCGACCGCCGCCACCAGCTTTACCCTCCTCGCCGCCCCCGTTGGTGTCATCAGACGCATACCTGCTCCGGGAGGATTGCCGGTCGTCCCGTCAAGCAATTCTGCAAGTCGATCCTCCACCACGGACAACCCGGATCCCCGAACCTCCTTGTTATCCGCTGAAGACGGCGCTTCTATTTTGGGCTGTCAACCTCTGTCACCTGCCCCCTGATTATCGTCCCCCCCCTCCCCAGAGATCCACGCTTGCCGCCTTCAGGACTGAAGCCCGTTACCCCTCGCGCTGGTGCCGCTGCTGGTAACTCCGCCGGCATCACCTTCGCCGCCAACTGCCCCGCTTCCCACTCGGCCCGGCTGGCCATCGCCGTGTAAAGAGTGTCACTCTCCAGACCTTCAGTCTTTGCCTCGAGAATGATCTCCTGCTGCCGTCCAAGATACTTCAGCTCCAACCTTACCAAACGGATTACCGGATCGGCCAGCGTGATCGCCAACACTATCAACAAGACCGCAATGAAGACCGAGACCGCTCCCCATGCCAGCCACATATCCTGAAATGGATGCAACTGACTCCCCTTGACCATCATAAAATGGGTGACAATGTTCATCAGCATCACCCCAACCAGAAAGAAGACCCCTGCCAGCGAGATCAACCTCTCCAGTGATGACGAGAAGGCTCTCGTAAATCCATAAACCAGCCAGACGAAGGCTCCCTCGACCACGACTACGGCAAAGAGCGACAGAGTCACCTCCATCACTTGCGGTAAATCCGTGAACCCCTCGCGGTAAATCATGAATGACGAAACACAACTCATCAGTGTGATGCAGATCAATATTATGGCCCCACCCAGAACCACGTTCTTGCGCTGTCGATTATGTTTGAATGCCTGGTTGACCGTGCTCATTGCCTCTCCTTTTTCTGTTTGTCTTTCTATCAACCTCTGACTTGTGCGACGTTGATCGCTGCTCCCATCTTTCCCGGGATAATCTGCTGTCGAATCAATTGCTGATCTCTTCTCCACCCCGGCAGATAAATTCCCAATCAAGCCCCCAGAGCTTCAGACCAGCTTCGCTGACATGCTCCACCAGGTCCTCAGCCACCTCTCTGTACCTTCCATCTCTCTCCGCACCCTCGATGCCGGCGGACGCAACCACTGTCGTCAATTTCCGCGCCATACTCATCTGCGCCATCCGTATCCGTACCTTCACCACTCCTCCCTGCTCGCTTCTCATCTCTGATCCTCCTCTCTCACTGCTCCAATTTCCTGCCTCTTCCAAGCCCAGCCGGTTACCCGCCTGACCCATTTTCCGGGAACTTCCCACCTGTCCGATAAGGCGCCGGGTCCATCCACTCAGGCGCGGGAACCTGAGTGGATGAGCGCCATGGCTGAGTTGGTTCGATCATTGGTGGTGGTTTGGTTGGTTGTGCTGGAGAGACTGGTTCTGCCTCCTCGCTGCTTCACTCCTCGCAAGTTGTTGAATACATGCCGCAATATCACACAAATGTTGCACAGATGAAACACATGAAAGACAGAAAATCCTGCACCCTGAGACAATAACGTGGCAGAGAAAGACCCGCCACTCGTCCCGGGACGACTAATTACCTGAAAAACCTGAATGATTACTGATGCAAAATGAGCCTTGCCGGACTAAATAGAAAACAGCCGATAATAGAAAACAGCCGATAATAGAAAACAGCCGATATCGTCACACGCAGCATTGGAACACTGAGCTGGTTCGTGCTGACTCCATTGGGCTTGCGTGCTGCGATATAGTCACGGCAACACCCGGTATCCTGGCCGGGTCGTTATGGCTTACAGTCACAGCTTCACGGTGATGAGGCAAACACTGCAGGTGATCGATCCCGGGCATAGAGGTAAGGGAGACAAAAGAGTATCTGAAGAGCCACTCTTCGTGCCCTGCCATTCATCTCTCTTCCCGGATGGCCAGTGTCCCGGCGTGAGACAAGCCTGAAGTGATTGCCATGCGCCAGTGATCGGGGGGCCGATCACTGGCGGTAGCGACGAATCAAACCGACGACAATTCCCTGAACACGCACACGATCCGGAGGATTGACGAGAATTGGTTTAAAGTTCTCGTTGGCCGGTTGCAGGCGAATATGCGCCTTCTCATAGTAGATCTTCTTGACGGTCGCCTCAGCATCATCGACGAGGGCGACCACGGTCTGCCCATTTCTGGCATCCTCAGCGGGCTCGACAATGATCAGGTCGCCATCGGCAATCTGCTCATCGCGCATTGAGTCACCACGAACCCGGAGGGCGAAGCGCCTTGGCCCGTAAAGATCGGGTGAGACGGCAAGCGTCTCCCGCGTCAGGATTGCCTCGATCGGCAGACCGGCGGCAACGACTCCAAGGAGCGGGATTTCGCTGTCGACTGTCGATGCGATCGGGTTCGAGGCAGTCCCACTCGTCGATGTGAGGATCTCGATTCCGCGTCGCTCATATTTCTGGCGGCGAATCAGCCCCTCACGCTCCAGTGCGGCAAGGTGCTCGTGCACCGTTGCCGGGGAGCTGAGATCAAACTCCTTCTGAATCTCGGCAATCGTCGGAGCGTAGCCGTTACTCTGCTGAAATCTGATCAGGAAGTCGTATACTTCTCGCAATTTGCGTGTCAGGGCCATAAAGTGATTATTCCCCGGTACCTGGTGGAACTGACGTAGCAGACGATCCTGAAGATCGGATCGGCTCTGAAGATTGCATACATCCTGAAATTGCTCGTCATCGACAGTCTCTCCCGGTACCTTGCAGGTTTTGACAAACGGCGGCGGTCAGATAGCCTGATACGAATAAAATGACATCTGACAGAGCGACACCAGATAGATTGCCACCTGTAAGATACCTGTAAGATACCTATGAGATACCCAAGATACCTATAAGTTGACATCCATCCATCATGATTGATACCAAACCAAAATTGATACCAAACCAAAATTGATACCAAAATTGATACCAAAATTGATACCAAAATTGATACCAAACTCGATACCAAAATGGATACCCATAAATCAGCCCTGGCAATCAGCCCGCAACATGCGGACTGGTGCCCCTGCCGCACCAGAGGGGTGAGCACTGGCGGCAATCGCCGGTGCCGGCCCTCAACAACACCGAAACTATACCGAAACTTACCGAACATTACAAGTACTTTTCCTGCATCGAACAAAAAAAGAGCACAATTTTTCAACTGAATGATTGACAGCCGCTCATTTACTCAGGCAACGAAAGCGCGAGGTCAGACAACCAAAAGGTTGCGCCTTTCACAGCAGTACCTTTATGATGACAAGGAGCAAGAGGAGATTGGCCTATGTTCTGCGGGGCGTGTAACTTACACTATTCCGAGGATCTCAACTTCTGTCGACGCTGCGGCAACGCGCTGGTCAACACCGGGAACGAGCGACTGGCGGAAACACTTTGTTGCACGCGATGCGGGGCGAGATTCATTCGCGGAGAGAATTTCTGTCAGCAGTGTGGTTTGCGAGTGAGCCAGCGATCTCAGGAGACGGTGGTCGGGGCCTGCTATGGTTGCGGGACGGCGTGGCGCAACGGGTGGCTCTATTGCAAGCAATGCGGGCTGGACCGTGAGCAGGCGCTGATGGGGCCGATATTACCAACAGCCGGAAACATCCCGCTCGGCAGCGTGTCTGGCGGTGAAAAGGCAGGTAAGGCAGGTAGCGCAGGTAATGAAGACAAGATCCCCTGCCCGACGTGTGGGGTAAGTATCAAGCCATATTCGAGATATTGCGAGGCGTGTGGGAGAAGCATTGCGCCGTTATCACGTCCGATATCGGGGCCGTTGCTGTCGGGAGAGGAGGCGGCGTCACCGGACGAGGCCGGCAGGAGCAGGATTGGGGGATTGACGGGGACGTTTTTTGAAGGGTCGGATGATCTGATCGGAGGTGAAGCCGGGCAGGCCGAGCTATTGAGGCCGGGGGCGATGAGGGAGGTCGCGGCGGAGGAGAGATCGGGGAGAGCGACAGGTCTGATGGTCGGGACGGAGAGGATTCGGGAGGCGATGAGCAGGCGGATGCCGGGGTCGGATAAGACTCACGGGGCGATAGTCACCACAGGCAGGGAGGCGGAGAGTCTGTCGGCCGCAGCCATCGAGAATCATCAGGCTCAGCAGCGGGAGCAGGCGGCGTGGAGGGCGTTCGGCATTGGGACGGTGGTCATGATCGTGCTCAGTCTTGCCGGGGCATGGTGGTTTATGCGATCGCCCGGAGGTGCAGGCAGTGGCGGGCAGGATGGCGCGACGGTGAGTAGCCGGGTGGCACCACGAGAAGAGTCAGTGGCTGAGATTCAGGCTCCTGAGGGGATGGTGCTGGTGCCGGGCGGGCTGATAGTACCGGGTCGGGAAGATGGAGAAAATTATGAAAGGTTTGGGCGTGAGATTCGGGTGGCGCCGTTCTTCATCGACCGGACCGAGGTAACCAACGAGAAATACCAGCAGTTCATCCTTGCGGCGGCGCGGCCGGCACCTCCGCACTGGGTTGGAGGCCTCTACCCGGAGGGAGAGGGGCAGCATCCGGTGGTCAATGTTACCTGGGGAGAGGCACAGAGCTACGCGCTGTGGGCAGGAAAACGGCTCCCGACAGAGATGGAGTGGGAGTTTGCGGCACGCGGATCGGACGGTCGGATCTACCCGTGGGGCAATGACTGGAAAACAATGATGGCGAACGCAGCAGTGACAGAATTGGGCAGGGTGATGGCCGTGGGATCGTTCCCGTCGGGGGCGAGTCCGTTTGGAGTTCTCGATCTCAGCGGTAACGTCTGGGAATGGACAGCAGATAACCTCGTTAATTATGACGGCAGCGGAGCCGCTCTCGCCCCGGGCAGGGTGATTCGGGGAGGCGCCTATGATGCGGGCCCGGAGAGGGCAACGGCAACCTATCGTGGTGTACTGCCGGCGGAGAAGCGCTTTGACAAGACCGGATTCCGCTGTGTCAGGGATGCGTCCCGGCAATGACTTTCGGGCCTTGTCGACGGCGGAGCAGATGCAGCCTTCAACGTGGTTCGAGCAGATGGTGAAATCAAGTGACTGAATGGCAGAGGAGGAGACCTGCGGCAGGGAGTGGACGGGCGTGGAGTCTGTCTGTTGTCTCATTGTCACTGGTCATTTCGTTTCTGTTGCTCGCGAGTCGCTGGCCCGGCGAGGCAGCTGCGCAGAACAGCACGGGGCGGGTAATCAATTTCAGGCGCGGGAAGAGGGTAAAAACGCCGGCGAAGAGGGTCACAAAGCGGCGCGGACCGGCAAAAGCACGAACAAGAGTCAGGAAACCCGGGTCGCGTCCGGTGAGAGTAAGTGAGAAAGCGCCGGCGAGCGGGCTCCCGATGACAAGGGGATTGGATAATGAGTTCGCCAATGATCGCGCGAATGACAATGAGAGTGGGCCGACGAGGCTTCGAGCGCTCGGAGAGAGACCGGGGACAACGGGGGCATTGATGCTGACGGTCGATCGACCAGGAACACTCATCATCATCGACGGGGTTGAGAAGTGGCGCAGCAATGAGGGGAGAGCGACGGTCATCACCGGGCTGAAGCCGGGAGGAATGGAATTACGGGCGGTGAGGGAGGGGTTCGAGGATTGGCACGGGCTGGTGACGGTTGTGGCCGGTGAGGCGCAGCCGGTGTTGATCAGAATGAGACCACTGCTCGATCTGGTGACGGTGAGAGTGCCGGAAGGTCCCTTCATCAGGGGTAACAATCGCGGAGAGCGTGACCAGCGACCAGAGCAGGTCGCCTGGCTGCCGGAGTTTGAGATCTCAGAGGGTGAGGTGACCAATCGTCTCTATCATTTTTTCATCGAGGCGACGGGATGGCGGGCACCCAACGGACACCGCTACCGTGAGGCTGACGGCGGCTTTCGTGAGGGGGAGGCGGATCAGCCGGTGGTCTTTGTCAGTTGGGATGATGCGGTCGCCTTCTGTGAGTGGCTGACGCGAGAGACTGGTCAACGGTGGCGTCTGCCAACGGAGGCCGAATGGGAAAAGGCGGTGCGCCATGCCGGCCGTAGTTTCCGGACGATTGGAAGAGTCTGGGAGTGGTGCCTCGACTGGTACGATCGCGAGGCGTTGAAGGCACGGCTGGGAATTGATCCGGCGGCCGGGCCGCGCCACGTGGTGACAATCAGCGGAGTTGAGGGGCCGGCGCGGGTAATTCGAGGCGGTCGCTACCCGCGGCACCTGATCAGTGAGCGAGGAGCGGTGAGAGCATTCTACTTTCCGGATCAGGTACGCGCCGACATCGGATTCAGGGTGGTCCGCGAGCCGGCGACAGTCAGGCTGCAGCAGTGAAATGGTGGCGGTGAAATGGTGAATAAATCAGCGGCAACTTTGGCGGCAACGATTTTTCTGACGGCAATGGTGGCAGTGAATGGGCTGAGCCAACAGCGCCCGCTGGTCACCGAGGATGTCGATATCGTCCCTCCGGGGTCAGTGCGCTTCGAAATCGGTTTCGACCTGCAGCAGAACCGCAACTATCCGCTCTCAGGATTGAATGGAGACCTCAGCCGCCTTGGAGTGGTGGCAATGGCTTTTGGTCTTGCGCCCAACGTCGAGGTTGAGGCTGGCGGAGTGATGCAGAACTACCTGAGCATCAACCGGCAATATCGGCCCGGTGCGACACCGCTGATGCTGACCGCGGCGACCAACTCGACACACGACACCGGAGACTTCTATCTGGCGACGAAGATCCGGCTGCGACCCGAGACCAGAAGAAGGCCGTCGCTCGGGTTTCGTTTCGGCGCCGAACTTCCCAATTCTAACCAGTCACGCGGCATTGGTGTCAATCAAAACAACTTCTTTGCCACTGTCATTGCCGGTAAAAGCGTCGGCCGCCTGCGAGTATATGGCAACCTCGGAA
This sequence comes from uncultured Acidobacteriota bacterium, assembly GCA_903828635.1. GTDB lineage: Bacteria > Acidobacteriota > Blastocatellia > RBC074 > RBC074 > CAIOZW01. Next base: position 539 of record CAIKMY010000434.1, on the reverse strand, counting down.
TCGGTATTCTGACCGCCCCGCTCGAACTGTTCACGCAGAACGATGTCGTTCTCTACGGGATTGCGGCGACGTGGAGATGGTCAGACCGACTGACGCTGGCAGGCGAGTTGCAGGGTCGGTATAACACGCGCAACATGGCTCCGCGCGGAACCGAGTCAGATGGCATGGCCAGATTTGGAGCACGGATCAGGGCCGCAGGACTGACCTGGGATATTGCCGGACTGCGGGGACTCCATCGGGACAGTTCGCGTAGCGGGATCACCGTTGGAGTTACTTACGAGGCACCACTATTTCAGGTGGTGAAGTAACCGGGACAAATCATAAGCGCTGGATGTATCACACGCGGAGATCGTCGAGAGGAAGGCTCAAAAGCCGCAATCGCAGACTCACAGGACTTACGCATATGCGAGTTAAGTGGTGGCATTCATTGAGATTGATCTCACACGAATTGATCTCACACGAAGTCACGAAGGTGCATGAATTCAGGGACGAGAATGGCATTGCTCTGTCCGGAGTGGTTTGAATGCGTAAGTCCTGAC
>CAIKMY010000433.1 GCA_903828635.1 uncultured Acidobacteriota bacterium | reverse complement strand
GTCCATTCGTCCATTCGTCCATTCGTCCATTCGTCCATTCGTCCATTCGTCCATTCGTCCATTCGTCCATTTGTCCATTCGTCCATTTGTCCATGGTCCATACTGTCCATACTGTCCATTCTGTCCATAGTCCATAGTCCATTCTGTCCATAGTCCATACCCCCCCCATACCAATAATATGCACGAAACAGCGATAGCGCGTAATATAATCAGCATTGCCGAGGAGGAAGCACGGCGGCGAGGTGCAGCGCGAATAATCTCGATTCGGGTACGTTTGGGGGAGTTTCGCGGAGTGGTGCCGGAGGCGCTGACGTTCGCCTACGAGGTGATGCGTATCGGGACGCTGGCGGAGGGGGCGAATCTTGAAATCGGGGTGGATCCGCTCAGAGTTGCCTGCAATCTTTGCGGGGAGAGGGAGATGGCACCGGGTGAGTTAAATCTGATCTGTTCGGAATGTGGCGGTATCTTACGAATCATCAGTGGGCAGGACCTGGTGGTTGAGTCGCTCGATCTGGCGTGGTTGCATTAGGATTGGAGGTTGAATGCATCGGGTAGTGTCAGAGACGCGGGTGCTGGAGGCCAATGAGAGGTTGGCGGCGCGGAATCGTCAGCTATTTGGCGACAGTGGCGTTTTTGTCGTTAATCTGATGTCGGCACCGGGGGCGGGGAAGACGACTCTGCTGGAGCGAACGATTGAGCGTTTGCGGGATGAGTTGCGAATCGGAGTGATCGAGGGGGACCTGATGACGACGATTGACGCTGACCGGATCGGGGCACTTGGAGTACCAGTCTTTCAGATTACCACGGGTAGTGTCTGTCACCTCGATGCGCAGATGGTTGGGAGGGCGCTGGAGCAGTTTCACCCTGGCGGCCTTGACCTGCTGGTGATCGAGAATGTCGGCAATCTTGTCTGTCCGGCGGAGTTTGATCTGGGTGAGGATGTGAGGGTCATGGTCTGGAGCACGCTCGAGGGTGCCGACAAGCCGCGGAAGTATCCGGTGATGTTTCATGAAGCAGCGGTGGTCCTGCTCAACAAGATCGACCTGTTGCCATACGCAGGCGTGAGCCTTGACGAACTGCGAGCCAATGTGCGGGCGGTCAATCCGGCGGCTGAACTCCTGCCGCTCTCCTGCCGCACGGGAGAGGGGCTGGAGGAGTGGGTAGCCTGGCTGAAGGCGCAAGTTATACGGGGGAGAGGTGATGGGCTCGAAGCAGCTTGAGCGGAGCGACCTTGGGGCACTCTTTCGCGAACTGGCGGCGGAGGGCCGAACGATCGTCGGGCCAACGGTTCGCGACGGCGCAATCGTCTACGATGAGATCGCCACGGACAATGACCTGCCGATCGGCTGGATCGATGAGCAGTCGGCGGGCAGTTATCGGCTGGTGAGATCGGGGCGTGACGGCTGCTTCGATTTTGTTGTCGGGCCACATTCGTGGAAGAGGTTTCTCCATCCGCCACAGGTGAGGCTCTGGTCGGCACGGCGTGAGGGGCAGAGGCTGGCAATCGAGGAGGCCGGCCACGAGTCTCCCCGGTATGCCTTCATCGGGGTTCGCGGCTGTGAACTGGAAGCGATCGCCCGGCAGGATCGCATCTTTCTTGAAGGTGAGTATGTTGATGCGACCTATCGTGGCAATCGCCAGGACTCATTTCTGGTGGCGGTCAATTGTGGTCGAGCCGGGGGAAGCTGTTTTTGCGTTTCGATGGGAACGGGGCCGCGAGCGGGTGCCGGATATGATCTGGCGCTGACCGAGGTGATTGACGAGCAGCGGCACTATTTTCTGATTGAGGCGGGGAGCGAGTCCGGGCGCGCTCTGATTGATCGTTTGCCGGTGAGGGAGGCTGGTGCGGTGGAGCTCGCGGCGGCAAGTGCCCGGATCGAGGCGACGGAGGCATCGATGGGGCGGAGCATGGAGACCGACGGACTGCGCGAATTGCTGCAGGCACGGGCGACGAGCGCGCAATGGGATGAGATTGCGAAGCGCTGCCTGACCTGTGCCAACTGTACGATGGTCTGTCCGACCTGCTTCTGCACGACGGTTGAGGATGTCACCGATCTGACGGGCGATCACGCCGAGCGCTGGCGCTCCTGGGACTCATGCTTCACCATGGACTTTTCGTGGATTCACGGCGGAAGTGTGCGGCCATCAGCGTCAGCGCGTTATCGTCATTGGATGACCCATAAACTGTCGAGCTGGATCGATCAGTTCGGGACGTCGGGATGTGTCGGATGTGGTCGCTGTATCACCTGGTGTCCGGTGGGGATCGACATTACCGAGGAGGTGCGGATAATGCGTGAAGCGGCTGACCGCGAGCACGCCGCTGAGGAGGGAGTGCAATGAAGGCGGAGAGGATCGAGTCGATTCTCGCAACCCATCCCTTTTTTGAGGGGCTGGCGGCTGAACATCTGGCGGTGGTTGCCGATTGCGCGACCAGCGTCCGTTTCGCGGCCGGAGAGAAGATCTTTCACGAGGGTGAGGAGGCACAGAGCTTCTATCTGATAAGGCACGGAAGGGTGGCGATCGACACTCACGCGCCGCAGCGTGGCGGGTTAACGGTGCAGACCATCGGTGAGGGTGAGATCCTCGGCTGGTCGTGGATGACACCTCCCTATCGTTGGCGCTTTGACGCGCGGGCGGTCGATCTTGTGAGAGCGATCGCGCTCGACGGTCGCTGCCTGCGCGAAAAGTGCGAAGCCGACCACGATCTTGGCTATGAGCTGCTCAAGCGGTTGACGCTGGTGATTGTCAGGCGGCTTGAAGCGACACGACTGCAACTGCTGGATATTTATGGCCATCAGGTCTGAAGCAACAGGAAGTTTGTCGGATCCGATGACGCCGCGTATCTTCGTCGTCGAGCGGTTTCGGCGTGAGTTGCACGACACCTTTACACTTGAATTGACGCCGGGACCGGGAATGGCGCCGATCGTCTATCGCCCGGGGCAGTTCAATATGCTCTACGCGATGGGTGTTGGTGAGGCACCGATTTCAATCAGTGGTGATCCGGCGCAAACCGGTCAATTGATTCACACAATACGCTCGGTCGGGGCGGTAACTGAGGCGCTGGGAAGATTGAGGTCGGGCGATGCGCTCGGGCTTCGCGGGCCATACGGGAGGCCGTGGCCGGTCGAGGCGGCGGCGGGTAACGACGTCCTGATAATTGCCGGCGGGATCGGACTGGCGCCGCTGCGCCCGGCAATCTATTGCCTGCTGGCCGAGCGCCATCGCTACGGGCGGGTGGCGCTGCTTTATGGCGCACGCAGTCCGCGTGAGATTCTCTATCGTCGCCAACTGGAGCGGTGGCGCGCACGTTTTGACATCGAGGTCGAGGTAACGGTCGATCGGGCGGCGCCTGAGTGGCGTGGCAGTGTCGGAGTGGTGACGACGCTCCTGCCACGGGTGCAATTCGACCCGGATCACACCACGGTGATGATCTGTGGCCCTGAGGTCATGATGCGCCACGTCGCCAGGGATCTGATCCAGCGCGGTGTTGCCGAAGAGCAGATCCACCTTTCGATGGAGCGCAACATGAAATGCGCGATCGGTTTTTGCGGGCACTGCCAGTACGGGCCAAAGTTTATCTGCCGTGACGGGCCGGTCTTCGATTTTCACTCGATTGGCGGGCTCTTCGGAGTGCGGGAAATCTGACAGCGGAGATTTGAGATGAGGAAGAAACGCAGGCCAAAACTTGCCGTCTGGAAATTCTCCTCCTGCGATGGCTGCCAGTTGAGCCTGCTTGATTGCGAGGATGAATTACTGACGCTGGCGGGAGAGATTGAGATCGCCAACTTTCCGGAGGCGTCACGCGCGGTGGTACGCGGGCCATACGACCTTTCACTGGTCGAGGGCTCGATTACGACCGAGCACGATGCCGCGCGGATACGTGAGGTGCGGCGGCTTTCAAAGCGACTGGTGACGATCGGGGCCTGTGCGACCACCGGCGGCATCCAGGCACTGCGCAACTTTGGCGATGTCCGGCAGCTGATTCCGCTGGTTTACGCGCGACCGGAGTATATCCGGACGCTCGACCGTTCGACACCGATCGCTGATCACGTTACGGTCGATTTTGAATTGCAGGGGTGTCCGATCGACAAGCGGCAGCTTCTTGAGGTGATCACTGCTTTTCTGCACGGGCGCAAGCCGCGGATTTCAGCGGCGAGTGTCTGCATCGAATGCAAGCGGCGCGGCAATGTCTGCGTTACGGTGGCTCACGGAACGCCATGCCTCGGGCCGCTGGTTCACGCCGGTTGTGGAGCGATCTGTCCATCATACAATCGCGGATGTTATGGCTGTTTTGGCCCGATGGAGAGTCCCAACCCGTCATCGCTCAGCGATCACTGGCTGCGCGAGGGGATGAATCCCGACGAAGTGACGCGGGCATTTCGGGGATTTACTGCCAACGCTGAGCCATTCCGCAGGGAGAGCGAGCGCCATGAGCGAAAGGAGTAATCACAGCCAGCGAACGATAAATGTCGGCTATCTGGCGCGCGTCGAGGGAGAAGGTGCGCTCCATATTGCCATTCGCGACGACCGCGTGACCGATGTCCGGCTGAAGATCTTCGAGCCTCCACGCTTCTTTGAGGGGTTGCTGCGCGGGAGGCTTTACCGCGAGGCTCCTGACATTACCGCGCGCATCTGTGGAATCTGTCCGATTGCCTACCAGATGGGTGCAGTTCAGGCAATGGAGAGTCTGTTTGGTGTGCGCGTCGATGGAGCGCTGCGAGATCTGCGCCGGCTGATCTACTGCGGCGAGTGGATCGAGAGTCACGTCCTGCACGTCGCCATGCTGCATGCCCCGGACTTTCTCGGCTACGAGGATGGCATTGCCATGGCCAAGGATCACCCGGAGACGGTGCGGATGGCCCTGCGGCTGAAGCGGATCGGCAACGAGATCATCCGGACGATCGGCGGTCGCGAGGTGCATCCGGTCAATCTGCGGGTTGGCGGCTTTTATCGGGTCCCGACCAGGCGCGAACTGGAGCCGTTGCGCGAGCAGCTTGAATGGGCGCAGGAGGCGGCACGCTCGCTGGTTCGCTGGACGGCCGGCTTTCCATTCCCCGAATTTGAGCGTGATTACGAATTTGTTGCCCTGCGTCATTCCGAAGAGTACCCGATCATGGAGGGAAAGCTGGCCTCAAACCGCGGGCTCGATCTGCCGATCTCCGACTATGATGATCATTTTGCCGAGGAGCACGTCGAGCATTCCAACGCGCTCCATTCGCGGATTATCGGAGGTGGCGCCTATCTTGTCGGACCGCTGGCCCGCTATGCGCTCAATTTTGACCGTTTGCCGGCAAGCATCAGGGATTTGGCACGTGAAGCAGGGCTGTCGGAAGTGGTTCGCAATCCATTCCGGAGCATCATCGTCCGCGCCATCGAGGCGCTGCTCGCGGTTGAAGAATCAATACGACTGATTGATAGCTACATCACTCCGACCGCGCCGACCGTTGAGTATCAGGTGGCGGCCGGCACCGGTTATGCCTGCACCGAGGCACCACGAGGCATCTGTTACCATCGTTACACGGTCGATGCCGACGGCCTGATCACCGATGCCAAAATTGTCCCGCCGACATCCCAGAATCAGTTGTCGATTGAGGATGATCTGCGTCATTTCGTGCCGCGGTTCATCGACCTTGATGATCAGCAGCTGGTCTGGC
>CAIKMY010000432.1 GCA_903828635.1 uncultured Acidobacteriota bacterium | reverse complement strand
TCTAGGATCCGTCCAAGAGCAAGGGGGGAGATCTGGGCTGGATCAGGAAGGATCCCAACAAATCCTCGGACTGGAAGCAGCGCGTCTACAGCAACAACCTCAAGGTTGGCGATATCGACGGGCCCTTCCGCGACGGTCAGAGCTGGTACATCGTCAAGGTGACCGAGCAGCGTGACGTTCCCTTCGAGCAGATGCGTGCGACGCTGCGCGCGACCGTCAGCAACAACAAAGCATTCCAGAAGGCCTCGCAGCTGGCTGACCTCGCCTATGAGAAGGCCACGGAGTTCAACGATCTGCGCAAGGCAGCCGAGGTCATCGCCAAAGAGCTGAAGGTCAGCGCCGACACCCTGGTCAAATCAACGCCATACTTCAAGAATGGCGACCCGCTGCCCGATCTTGGAAAGGGTGCCGGCTATGCCAGCAACCCGGCCTTCGAGGAGGCAGTCGCCACGCTCAAGAAGGGTGATATCGGAGACAAGGTGAGCATCCCCGGTGGACAGGCTGTCCCGCGGCTTCTCGACCAGCTTGATAATGGCCAGCAGCTCACCTTCGAGCAGGCACGTAACCAGGTCGACGACAAGCTGCGTCGAGAGAAGGAGCCGACACTTGCTCTCTCCCGCGCCCAGGAGATTCTCTCCAAATCGAAGACTCCTGCCGATCTGGAGAAACTGGCCAAGGCCGAGGGGCTCGAAGTCAAGACCGACACCAACTTTAACAATTACACCTTTCCGGGTTCAACCTCGACCTTCACGACCATCACCTTCCAGGCTCGCACAATGGCCTATATCCTGAAGGAGGGTGAGGTTGCCAGGTCGCCGCTCAAGGTTGGCACTTCATACCTTATCTTTGGCGTCACCAAGCGGGTAGAGGCTGATCTCTCGAAGCTGGCGACTGACAAGAACAGCATTCGCGGCTCGATCATCTCGGAGCGACAGGGTGAGGCGGCTGACGCTTTCCTCAAGTCGCTGCGTCAGGCTTATGAGAAATCGGGCAAACTGAAGATCTACCAGGACCGGATCGACAAGATCTTCGCCAGTGACGCGACGACGACGGCCCAGCAGTAGTCAGACTCCGACAGGAGACTGTCGGGGGAGGGGCTGAACAATTGAGCCGTCAGTTGCGGAAGGATGAAACTTCCGCAACTGATGGCTCTGACTATTTCAGCAGTGATATTTTCAGCAGTAACTATGCTTCACCTGAGTATCGAGCCCGGCAGCGAGAGTGAGAGGGCGACATCGGCCGCCCTCGTCGAGAGGCGCACACTGCTTAGTGCCTGTTTGATGGCAGAATTTCCTGCCTGATCAGAACCGAAAAGAGCACGGGCGAGGTTGAGCAGCCCCCGCAGACCGAGGTCGAGATCGGCAGCCTCCCTGGGCGAGCCGGTGCGCATAATCGCGTCGAGGGAGAGATCAAGTTTATCGGAGACATTCAGATTACCGTGCATGACTCTGACCGCGGCAATCGACTCGAAAAGGTCGCCCTGGTTGCGAGCCTCCTCGCGCAGTGACTTGGGCAGGTCAAAGGAGAAGCGCAGCACACCGTCGAGGCTGGTCTCACGCAGGGCGGCCACCAGCAGTGGAGAGACCCTTTCGGCCTTTGATTCTGCTGCCTGGAGATCGATGACAGCACGGACCGCGCCCGGATTGCCCAAGGCCAGTCGCCGCTCACCAAGAGGTGCAATTGTCAGATCATCAGTCTTCAGCGAGATTGGTCCAAGCGAGACCGGTCTGACCGGGGAGAGGATCGTCAACAGCGGAATGGAGCGATGCTCCTCGACTTTGTACTCGACCTTGTAAAGCTTGAGCAGCAGTTCGAGCCTGGCGCGATTGAGGTCGATCCCCTGGCCGAGGATCACTCCCGAAGCCTGAAACCCATCGAGAGTCAGGCCGACGACCGCCTGTTGCAGTGTCGTCAGATCGGTACCGGCCGAGGCCGCCAGCTTTGTTACCCAGGCTGTCATTGAGGTGATATCGGCAGAGTTGAGCTTCTCGGCACGCGGCAGCAGATCAACCAGGAGCTGCCTGAGATCAATTGTCGCCAGCAGATCGGAGCGTGGCGTCAGCCGCAGCAGCGACTCCTGCGTTGGTGTCAGCGCCGCGGCTGCTTTTGGCGGATCATTAACGACACCCTTCGACGGCGACTGTGCCAGGATCGTTCCTCCCGGCACCAGTGCTGCCGCCAGAGACAATATCAGTATTCTCTTCATCATTTTCACTCCTGCTGCCATCCCCTGTCCTCCCTGTTCCGGATATGCCCACACACCAAACGTTTCACCCGGCCGGGGCCGTGAATAATCAGACGTTCAATCGACTGGTTGACACTGAACGACGTTCGCATTAGCTTCTTGCCTTGGGGGCACGTGGATTATAACAGACTACGAATCGCCACACGGTGTCAATGTTGCGCGGTGGTGGGGTCACGACATCCTTGAGATTGCCCGGAGATTGCCCCGGAGATTGCCCCGGAGACTGTATGGATGAAGTTTGCTGGATGGTAGTCATCTGCGAGTCGGAATCGAGGGCGGAGAGCCTGCTTGGTGAGCTGCGTGGTGCGGGCATCGATCCGGAATCGTCGACGATTGTCCGGGTTGAGACCCCGGAAATGCGCCGGCTGCCGGCAGCTCCACGGCTGGAGAATCGTCCACGCCAGCTCGATTCAAGGCAGAAGACCGACTGGTCATTGATCTTCGCCTGTCTGCTCGGCATGATGATCGGCATTCTCAGCGGGCTGCTGCCGGTGCCCAAAGTTGCCAGTCTGGCTCTCTATGCCATCGGGGCCGCGATCACCGTCCTGCTCTTTCGCCTGCTGCCCTGGCGACAAGGCAGGGCTGCCACTGCGGCCAGCCCCCCGACTCTGACGGCGACGCACGAATGTCTTGTCGCCGTCAGAGTGCGTCGCTCGCAGGCTGACCGGGCCGAGCGCCTCGCCCGTAATCTTGGCGCCCGGGAAGTCATGGTCGGGTAACTGAGGAACAGTCGGGAGAAGAATGTTACGGAGGCTGAAGCTTGATCGATTATGATGTCATTGTCATCGGTGCCGGCCCGGCAGGTACGGCCGCGGCGATCTCCCTTGTTGCCGAGGGGCGGCGCGTTCTCCTGCTGGAAAAGAGCCGCTTTCCTCGCGAAAAGCTCTGCGGCGAGTTCCTCACTCCGGAATGCCTGCCTCTCTTTGACCAGCTTGGGGTGCGGCAGCGGATGCTCGATGCCGGAGCGGCGATCATCCGCACCTTTTCCCTCCACTCTCAGGAGGGTGCCCGTCTGGCGATCCCCATGTCGTGGATCGCCAACAGGGCACCATACGCCATCGGCCTCTCGCGCAGCCGGATGGACAAAATTCTAATCGACCGCTGCCGCGAACTCGGTGTCGAGGTTCGCGAGGAGTTTACCGTCTCGCCCAAACTGACGTTCGAGGGCGAGGCCGCGATCATTACCGGCCACGGACCGCGCCGCGAAGCGACAGAGTCCTTCACCACCCACCTCGTGATCGATGCTTCGGGTCGCAACGGCACCTTCCATCGTGAAACCGGCCAGACCGCCTCCCACTTTCGCGGCGCACGCCTCTTCGGCTGCAAGGTTCACCTCCGTCGCATCACTCAACCCGATGAGACCGGCGAACTCTTCTTCTTTGCCGATGGCTACGGCGGCCTCTCCGCTATCGAGGAGGATCGCACCAATCTTTGCTTCCTGACCACCGAGCGCACCCTCATCGAGGCTCGCGGCGATCGCGAAAAACTGCTCGATCTGACTCTCCGCACCAACCCTGCTGCCCGTGAGCGTCTCCGCCACGCCGTCACCGCCGGCGAATGGATCGGCACCGGTCCCATCTCCTACGGCAAACAACAGAGCCTCCCCGGTATCCTCCACGTCGGTGATGCCGGCGCCTTCATCGACCCCTTCACCGGCAGCGGCATGCTCCTTGCCCTCTCCAGCGGTATCCTCGCCGGCCGGACCGTCAATCAGCACTTTGCCCAAACTCGTCCCGAAAGAGAGTCGATCATCAGCGACTACGACCATCGCCATCGCCAATTCTTCTCCCTCAGATACCGCGCCGTCTCCACCCTCCGCCAACTCGCCTTCCACCCCGTCGCCAGACCCGCCGCCGTTGCCTTCCTGACCCGCTGCCAGCCTCTCGCCCGCTTTGTCGCCCGTGCCACCCGCGCCTCGTAACGATACTGCTATCTGCTCGGCCGGCTGCTCCGGCTTCCTCGTGTCGGTTATGTCAGCTTTATTTTATGGGAGGCGCAAATTCGACGCGGCTCGGTCGTCTATTCCTGTGGAAGCAGGCGCTTCCATAATGTGTGAGTTTCGCGTGCGGCAAGCCTTTGCAATGGTGTTGCCGCTATTTTTTTGTGCAGGCAAAAAAATTGAGGTGACCAACAAATGCTGACCACCTCATCACAACCTACACACACATGGCCCTAAACGCGACAGACCTGG
>CAIKMY010000431.1 GCA_903828635.1 uncultured Acidobacteriota bacterium | reverse complement strand
GCCGACTTCTTCACCTCTTCGATGACCTGATCCGGAGTGAACTCCTTCAGCGCCTTAGGAAGGCCGGCGTAGCCGCCCGTGCGCTCGTAGACGGCGATGTCGCAGGCCTCACCCTTGAGATGAAATCTGCTTGTCAGAACCTGTGTCATAAGCTGTTCCCTGTGATTATACGGATCACGATAATTTGTTGATTATGTCGTCAACACCCGCGGTCGTCACCTTCTCGTGGTAATCGAAGTTGACCTGGAGACAGGGCGCGAGGTCACAGTACCCGAGGCACTCGACCTCCTGGAGGGTGAACCGGCCGTCGGCAGTCGTCTCCCCGACACCGATCCCGAGCTTCTGCTCGATATGTCCGGTAATCTGCTCCGCGCCGAGGAGCATGCACGAGAGGGTCCGGCAGACCTGGAGCTTGTACTTCCCGATCGGCTGTCGCGAGTACATAGTGTAGAAGGTGACGACCTCCTCAACCTCGTTGACCCGCATATCGAGACGCTCGGCGATGTACCGCACATCTTCGTCAGTAACGTATCCGTGCTCTTCCTGCGCGATATAAAGCGCTGGCAGAACGGCCGACCGCTTCACCGGATAGTGGGTAATGATCTCGTCCAATTTCGCTTCATTGACCTGACTGAACATATGATTGACCTGAATAATCCAATTATTTCCGCTACCTGTCGACATCCCCGAGCACAATATCGATGCTGCCGATGACCGCGACGACATCGGCGATCAGCGAGCCCTCGACCATCGCCGGCAGGGCTGAGAGGTTGACATAGGATGGTGCGCGGACACGAACCCGGTAGGGGCGCTCGCCGCCGTCACTGACAACATAGAAACCGATCTCACCCCGCGCCGACTCGATCGACTGATAGACTTCACCAACCGGAACCGTAAACCCTTCCGAGGCCAGCAGAAAATGGTGGATCATGACGTCGATATGCTTCTTCATCAGATCCCGCTCGGGGAGCTTCAGCTTGGGATGATCCGACATGTACGGACCTGGTTCACGGAGCCGCTCAACCGCCTGCTTGCATATCTTCCAGCTCTCCTCCATCTCATCCATCCGGACAAGGTAGCGGGACCAGACATCGCCGTCATGGTATACGGGCACATTGAAATCGTAAGTGTCAAAGCCCGAGTAGGGCTCCGATTTCCGGATATCCCAATCGACCCCGCTGCCGCGGATGGTCGGGCCTGAGAGCCCCCAGTCGATCGCCGCCTCCTTCGAGATGACTCCGACTCCCTTCGTCCGGCGCTGAAAGATCTTGTTGCCGGTGACAAGCCGCTTGCACTCATCGAGGAAGGACGGGAAACCGTCGAGAAACTCGGTCATCAGGTCGAGAAAGTTCGGCGGCAGATCCCAGCGCACGCCCCCGACCACAAAGTAGCTCTGGTGAAGCCGCGCCCCGGAGACGCACTCGAAGAGGTCAAGCCCCTTCTCGCGCTGGGTGAAGGCGTAGAAGAAGGCGGTCATCGCCCCGATATCCATGGCGTGCGTTCCAAACCAGACCAGGTGCGAAGTGATGCGATTGAGCTCGGTCAGCAGAACGCGGATATCCCGCACCCGCTTCGGCACCTCGACCCCCATCAGCTTCTCGACCGCGAGCACGTACCCGAGATCGTTGCCGGATGAGTTGAGGTAGTCCATGCGACAGGTGACCGTCACCACCTGCTGCCACTTCTCCTTCTCCATGGTCTTCTCGATACCGGTATGGAGATAGCCGATATCCGGGATCGCCCGGATCACCGTCTCGCCATCGAGCACCAGCTCGAGACGCAGCACACCGTGCGTCGACGGATGCTGCGGTCCCATCGAAACGGTCATCTGCGTATCCGAGAGCGGATCCGGTTTGCGGAGCATCGAGATGGCCGACGTCGGTACCACGATTTCTTTCGCTTGCATAATTGGTGAAAGCTCCCCTAATAACCCTTGATCG
>CAIKMY010000430.1 GCA_903828635.1 uncultured Acidobacteriota bacterium | reverse complement strand
GCTTCCCTTCCCGCGCCAGATCTGTCAGATCGCGAGAATACTTCGAGAGCGCCTGATATGTCTCCTCGGCATTGGGAGTCGTCACCCGGGCCCCGGCACGCATCCCCTCGATCGCCTTCAATAAACTCTCACGATTGATCCCACCCTCGCGCAATATCCGCCCCGCATCGCCCTGCTTCTCATCGACCAGCGCCAGCAGCAGATGCTCCGTTGAGACAAACTCGTCCTTGTGCCTCTCCGCCTCCTTCCGCGCCCGGGCAAAGGCTTCTCCCAACCGATTCCCGTAATAACGCTGCGAAACCCCGCTCACCTGCGGATGCTTCCGGATCGCCGCCTCTACCGCCGCCAGCAGCCCGTCGACATTCGCCCCCGCCTTGCCCAGCAGCGGTCGCGCAACACCCTCCTCCTGCCTGATCAGCGCCGCCAGCAGATGCTCCGGCTCCACCTGCTGATGGCTTCCGGCCTCTGCCAAACCCGCTGCTCCCTCGATCGCTTCCTGTGCCTTTACCGTACACTTGTCCAACCGCATCTCTGCTCCCCCCGGTTTTCAGACCATTCCCATCGAGCTTCACCAATCGAAAGGGCGGCCCCGGACCATCATCAGCCCGGAGCCGCCCCCCCCCCACTGCAGCTCTGCCCCGCGACCCTTCGCTCTCAGGCTCCCTTGGCGCGGGCTCCCTCCGCCTTTACCGCTACCTGAATCTGTCGCGCCTTCACCTCTTCACGCTTAGGTAATGTCACCCGCAACACTCCGTCACGAAACTCCGCCGCCACCTGATCGACGTTGACCGTCGTCGGGAGCGAAAATGTCCGCGTGAAGCTCCCATACTGCCGCTCCACCCGATGATAACTCTCTCCCTTCGCCTCCTTCTCGAACTTCCGCTCTCCCGTCAGCGTCAGGACGTAATTCTCGATCGACAACCGGAAATCCTCCGCTTTCAGCCCCGGCAGGTCAGCCTCCAGCACGATCGAATTCTCTCCCTCATAGATGTCGACACTCGGTGTCCAATTGCCTTTCACCAGTCCCTCCTCATTCTGAAACCACTTTGGAAATGTCGTGTTGAAAATCCGATTCACTTCCTCCTGCACATTCCTCAGTTCACTCATTGGGTCACGCCTTATCATCCAGGTCATCTCTCTTTCTCCTTTCCTTGAATGGTTTCGGTAATTCATTATCTCCCTCATTCTCCTGGCTCAGGACTGATGGCGATCACTTGCATAGCGTCACTCTTCTTTCCTGAGCACAAGTGCAATATAAAACTTGAGTGCATTACTGTCAAGAAGTCTTTTCATTAATTTTCACACAGACAATATAACCCCGGAGACCGGTCAATCAGGATGACGGGAAGGTCACCTGGTCGACCGGGTCTCTGGAGTCTGTTGGTTAAGGGTGTCGGTTAATTGGCTCTGACGGTGAGCTGCGCCGTACCGATATTGAGATTGGCATCAATGACGCGGAAGGCGACGGAGTGAGGCCTGGAATCGGCGAGGGGAAGAGAGAGTTTGAAGAGTTCCTCGCGGGAATCGGCGAGTCCGTCATGGGGAAAGATGGTCAGCCATGAGCCGCCATCGATCTGATATTCGGCACGGCGGATGATGGAGGAGGCATCAGAAGCGCGGAAGGCGAGTTCAGCGCGAGATCCGGAGATGGCGGGTGGTTGTGGAGAGACACCGGGTGGGGTGTTATCGATGGTCACAGGTTCGGTCTCGGCCTCGACGGAGATGGCGGTCACATCGGGATTCGAGAGACGATCGGAGGCGACGAGACGGAAGATGTAGCGACCATCAGGGAGTTCGCTGGCATCGATGGTATGAAAAGTTTCACGGAAACCGGAGTGGAGCGGGTAGAAGGTCGATCCGGAGAGTTCACGGAAGAGGAGCGAGTATTCGAGGCCATCGCCATTGGGATCATCGGCCTGCCACTGAAGAGAGATGGCACCACGCTGGAAGGTGCGACGAGGAGGCATGGGCTGAATGGAGGCAATGGTCGCAGCCTCATTTTTGAGATAGTCGGCGACGCCATCGATTTGTTGTGCGGGCGTGGGTTGGAGAGAGACGCCGACGGGGAGAAGTGAGAGGCTGGAGATGCGTGGGGCAAGGTTGGTGGGGAGGTAGGAGATGGTGACCTCGCGCAGGCTTGGAGCCGGGGCGGATGATGAACGTTTGAGGACGGCGCGCCACTGGAGGTAGCGTGCTGCCGGACTGGTGATGGGGGCACCATCGGCAAGTGGCGGTGACCAGTCGCTCCAGGTCTGATCGGGAGCCGAGGTATTGCCGCTGCGCGTGGAGATCTCGATCAGTCCGTCACCGACGCGGGCAAGGCGTCCCCAGGTGGAGTGATTGCGGGCGTCGTGAACGAATGAGGTGAGTGAGCCCTCCGCGGCGGTTTCTGCGGAGAGGAGAAAGAGTCGGCCCAGATTGGACGAGGCGGCATAGACGCGGTTCCCGGCGCGGATGAAGCGTGAGGCCTGGGCCTCGGGGAGCCGGGCGTGAAGGGCCGGGGTACGGTCATTCGGCTGGTCAGGGATGGCAAGAATACGGCCATTCTGGCCGGTGCCGACAAGCAGGCGGCCATCACCGGAGAGGATGGAGGCGAAGGCAGTGGCCTCGCGTGATTCCCAGACGGTGCGCCAGGCTCCGCCGGGAGCGATGCGGTAGAGAGCACTCCGCGACTCGCCACCGGATGATGCCCCGCTGGAGGAGGAGGAACTGCTGGTCGGGGAGTCGACCACCTGGAGGTCTCCGATGGTAACGGTGACGCTGCCCTCACCTCCCAGTTGGAGGCCCGGGGTTGAGGAAGCGGGAGCGGGAGCGGCATTGGTGGCCCCGCTGCCGGCAGACTCGGCGAGTGCGAGCGCGAAGATCGATCCGTCGGGGGCAACCTCAAGATCACGGATTTCGCGCAGTGGCGAGTCGAAGAGGGTGAAGATGCGGCCGGAAGGATCGATGCGCAGCACCATGCCTCCGGGATCGGTGCCGGCGATGATCGTTCCGGTGGCATCGACGCGAAGATTGGTGATGTTGGCCTGGGTGGTGGTGGCGAGTGGCGCGCCGGTGCCATCGGAGTTGACGCGGAAGATCACTCCCTTGTCGCCGGTGCCGACGAGGAGGCGCCCCTGCGGATCGAAGGCCAGTGACCAGATGTAGCGCGTCCGTGGTTCGAAGAAGACCCGGGCCTCGCCGGCCTGGCTGATGCGGTAGACTTTGCCATCGGGCGAGGTGCCGGCAAAGAGGGTCCCCCCGGCATCGACGGCGAGGGCCATGACATTCAGTTCGGGTGCCTGGTAAAGAAGTGCCCCCTTGCCGGAGGGATCAACGCGAAAGATGCGGCCGTCGTTGCCGGCGCCAAGGTAGATATTGCCGGCGCGATCGGCAACGGCCGACCAGATATGGGCCTGTTTCGTATCAAAGACCGTGGTGACGGCGGGAGCGAGAGTGACGGTGCCGTTGCCGGCGATCGAGACGCCGGAGGCCTCGCCGCTGGCAAATTCGGTGGAGGTATCGACCCTCCAGAACTGTGGCCCGCCGGCCTCAGTCGAGTCGAGGGCGGCCGGAAGCAGCCCGATGGCGATGATCAGGGCGAAGATGGATCGGCTCGAAACCAGCCGGCGATTGCTGTTGTTGGTCATACTTTCCTTACTCGATGACATTGAGGGTGAGGCTTCGCTGCCCGGAGATGACGAGTTCGGTGGAGGGAAGCTCCATTTCGAGAACTGTTCGCGAGGTGGTCAGCGTGTAACCGCCACTGGTGCGGTCAGAGCCGAGAGTCGCGAGCACCGATGGGGGCAGGCTCGGCAGCTCTTCGTTTTTAATGATCGCGCCGTTCTCCGACTGGGTGAGTCGGAGATAGAGCCTTCCAGGCTTGCGGATTCGGTTGAGTTCGCTGACGAGATGAGCCGGAGATCTGGGGGTGAAGCCGGTGCGCGGATCGGTGGCCTGCAATGCCTGACCATCGCCGACGGATAACTGCAGACGACCGGATGGCGCATCGGCAGGGATGGTGATGTCGAGACGATCGACGCGTTCCGAACCATCCTCAAGGCGGGTAAAGACCTGCAAACCGAGCTTCTCACCACGTCGAAGCTCGGTGCGGTCGGCCCAGAGGCGATCAACCTGACCGCGCTGCCGGCTGTCGCGCGAGACAATGTCAAATTCGATCTTCTCGATGCGGAGGTCGGGAAAACCGCTGGAGAGAATGGTGCTGATCGGAGCCGAGGCGGCAATGGCCGCCGAGATCGGCGCGTTGGCGGAGACCGAAATGCGGTTGTCGGTGCGGATCGGCGGCAGATCCTTGAGACTGATCGATCCGCTGACGAGCAATGTCGAATCACCGATCGTCCGCTCGGTGGTGGCAATGGTCGAAATGAGGGTCATCTGCAGCAGCACCGGCGTCAGGAAGCGGTCGGCAACCAGATCGAAACGGTATGTCTGGCGGGCACCGAGGCTGGTTCTCATCCCGATTTCGACCGGAATCATCCGCGGCGAGACCCCCAGCTCACCATAGATCCCCGGCGAGCGGTCCCCCCTGATGGTGCCGACCATCCCGGTCGGGTAACTGAGCTTGAATGAGGAGGCGGTTGAGGAGAGGACGGTGACCACCTCGCCCTCGTGCATCGGGAAATCGGCGTTACCCAGCGAGAGGAAGGGATGGCCAAAGGCATAGATTCGATTGCCATCACGAAAGGTTACCGTGCCGGCAGCCGAGACCGAGTAGTCGCCACGAATCAGCGGAACGACCACGGTCGATCCCGGCTTGAGCGTCGAGGCATCGGCTTTTTTGAGGTCACTCACCGGAGCGGCACCGGCCGCCCCGGCTACCGGTGCAAAGCCGAGCGAGTGAAAGAACGGGGCAAAGCGTGCCACTGCCTCCGGAGCAATACCAGTGATCGCCAGCGGAGTGGCAATGGGCATGAGTGTCGCGCTGCCGGCACTGACGGCAACCGGATCGGCCACCTCGATTCGTTTGAGCAGATCCGCATAGCCGGGTGATTGTTCATTAAAGACCAGTTCCGAAAAGGAGATCGAGCGCGGCTGTGCGCTGCTGGTCCTCGCAGGTGGAACCCCGCCCGGCTGACGCACCTCGAAGGCCTCGATCATGTGCTCGATCGGGGTGATCCCGGCGATCGGATCCTTGGCAAACTGGTAACCGAAGGCGACTGCGCCCAGCAATCGATTGTTAATATAGACCGGGCTGCCGCTCATCCCCTGGAAGACGCCGATGTGGTTCAACTCGTCGCCAATCAGCCGACTGAGCACTGCCGACTGGCGCGGGTTGGGAAAGCCCTGGAGCACCCCGAGAATCTCCAGTTCGAAGGGCTTCGGCTCGCTGCCGACGAAGACCGTGTAGCCGGTGGCCCGCATCCCCGGCTTGAGTTCGTCGAGCGGGAAGAACTTATCCGACGCCGCTCCCGGTCGCCCCTGTGCCAGCGTGCTCGTCACGGGAAACGCCACTATTATGGTCAATAATATTATGGTCAATATCCTGGCTGGCAATATCAATGCCGAAAGTGTCACCATTCGCCTGATCATCGGGTACCTCTCTTGTTATGAAGACCATACAAGATATCACAATAAAAGCATTATGGAATATCGGTAAAAATAGTACTATCCGGATATGTCCATCGTCGATCGAGACCATATCGTGCATGCCGCTGGCAGCCCGCCGACCGGCCGGTTCACGCCTTTCATTCTGGCTGGCGGCGAGAGTCGGCGTATGGGGCGGGACAAGGCCTGGGTCGAGGTTGAAGGACGCCCGATGATCGAATGGGTGGTGGCGGCGGCGAACGAAGTGGGCCGGGTCAGACTGGTCATCCGGCGGGAGATGCCGGAGAGGTGGCGGTATGTTGAGCTTGCACAGCGGGCAGGTGGCGAGATTATCGACGATCGCGTTGATCGCCTTGGTCCGCTCGGGGGTATTGCCACCGCACTCGATCGTTGTTGCCCGGGCGAGAACGCGGTGATCCTTGCCGGTGATATGCCCTGCCTGACGGGTGAGTTTCTCGGGCTGCTCGTCCGCATTCATGATGCTGCCAATACTGCCGGGAAGAGAGCCGGGGTGACGGTGCCGGTTGGCATTGACGGACGACTCCACCCGCTGGCTGCGATCTGGCATCGAAGCTGCCTGCCGCGAATCGAGGCGATGCTCGTCCGCGGTAATCTCAAGGTGAGGGATCTGCTTGACGAGGTTGCCGTGCGAAGAGTGGAATTTGCCGAATATCGGCATCTTTCCGGCGCTGAACGGATGCTGACCAACATCAACTCGCCGCCGGCGTCGCCGGTGATCTGACAACCGTTTGCGCCGATTGCCACCACTCCGCTAGAATTGCCATTTATTTACTGACGCCTGTCGTCGAGTATATCTTTGTTTGCGGCTTGATCAGCTCTCAGTCGCAGTTTTTTGCAAGTTGTCGTGATTTATGGCCATTGAACAGATAACCGTGCGGGGAGCACGGCAGCACAATCTGAAAAATATCAGTCTGCAGATCCCGCGTAACCGGATGACGGTGATTACGGGGTTGAGTGGATCGGGCAAATCGTCACTGGCCTTCGACACGATCTATGCCGAGGGGCAGCGGCGTTATGTCGAATCGCTCTCGGCATATGCGCGCCAGTTTCTGGAGCAGTTGGAGAAACCTGATGTCGATGCGGTCGAGGGGCTCTCGCCGGCGATCTCGATCGAGCAGAAGACGACGAGCCGCAGCCCACGCTCAACGGTCGGGACGGTGACCGAGGTCTACGACTACCTGCGCCTGCTCTTCTCGTCGATCGGCCAGCCCCACTGCCACCTCTGCGGGCAGCCGGTTTCGCGACAATCGACCGATCAGATAGTACGGAACATCCGGGAGTTGCCCGAGGGTGAGCGGGTGATGATTCTTGCGCCCATTGTCAGGGGGCGCAAGGGTGAGTTCCGGAAGGAGCTGGAGAAGTTGCAGAAGAGCGGATTCACGCGAGCGCGCATCGACGGGGTGATGACATCGCTGGACGATGACATTCGGCTCGACAAGCGGCGCAATCACACGATCGAGGTGGTGGTCGACCGGCTGTTGATCAAGGAAGGGATCATCCCGCGACTGGAGGAGTCGATTCGAACAGCGACGAGGCTGACCGAGGGGGTGGTGATCGTCACGGTGGTTGACGGGGAGGAGCGGCTCTACTCGGAACGAATGGCCTGCGTCGATTGTGGCGTCTCGATTCCGCGGCTGGAGCCGCGTTCATTTTCGTTCAACTCGACCTACGGTGCCTGCGGCGAGTGCCATGGGCTGGGAACAAAGTCGGAGGTCGATCCGGCAAAGCTGGTGATCGACGGAACGATCCCGCTCCGGCAGATGCGTTTCACCGGAGATGGCGACAAGACGACTGACAACTACCTGCGTGAAGCACTGTTGGCGGTCGCCCGCCACTTCGGCCACGATGGAGAAACGCCATTTGCGAAGCTGCCGTCAAAGGTGCGTGACGCCTTCTTCTTTGGCCTGAAGGAGAAGGTCGAATTTCAATATGGCGACTACAACTATCGTGCTCCGTGGGTAGGGGCGACGCGGTATCTGCTGGAGGCGATGGAGCGGATTCAGGCAGACGAGAGAGAGAACTTTTCAGAGAAAAAGGTGGCGGCGCTCGAATCGCTGATCTCGCCGGTGGTCTGCCGCGAATGTCACGGAGCAAGGCTCCAGCCGGAGTCGCTGGCGGTGAGGGTCGAGGGTTTGTCGATCGCCGAATACGCGGCGATGCCGATCGAGGAGGCGGAGGGGGTCTTCGCACGAATGCGGTTGCAGGCGCGCGAGGAGCAGATTGCAGGGAGGATCCTCAACGAGATTCGCGGGAGGCTCGGCTTCCTCAATTCGGTGGGGCTTGGGTACCTGACGCTCGACCGGGCGGCCGCGACGCTCTCGGGAGGCGAGGGGCAGCGGATCCGGCTGGCGACGCAGATCGGCTCGCAGTTGCGCGGAGTGCTCTATGTCCTCGATGAACCGTCGATCGGGCTCCACCCGCGTGACAACGAGCGGCTGCTAATGACACTCGGGAGGCTGCGTGATCTTGGCAATACGGTGCTGGTCGTCGAGCATGACGAAGAGACAATCCGGCGGGCAGATTATGTCGTTGATCTCGGGCCCGGGGCCGGCACACACGGCGGCGAGGTCGTCGCCGCCGGCAGCCCGGAGGAGATTGCGGGTGCAGAGGCCTCGATCACCGGGCAGTACATCAGCGGCCGGATGAAGATTGAGATCCCGGTCGAGAGGCGCCCGCCCGGTGAGCGAGCGATCGTCATCCGCGGTGCCGCAGCCAATAACCTCAGGAATATCGATGTCAGCTTTCCGCTCGGCCTGCTGACGGTTGTCACCGGAGTCTCCGGATCGGGCAAGTCGACGCTGGTCGGTGACATTCTTTACCGTTCACTGGCACGCCATCTTTACCGGAGTCTCGCCGAGCCGGGCACTCACGATTCGATCGAGGGGCTTGACCTGATTGACAAGATCATCGAGATCGACCAGTCGCCAATCGGTCGCACGCCACGCTCCAATCCGGCAACCTATACCGGGCTCTTCACGCCGATTCGTGAACTCTATGCGATGCTGCCCGAGAGTCGCGAGCGGGGCTACCAGCCGGGTCGATTCTCATTCAATGTCAAGGGAGGTCGCTGTGAGGCCTGCCAGGGTGACGGACTCAAGCGGATCGAGATGAACTTCCTTCCGGATGTCTACGTCACCTGCGAAGTTTGCCGTGGTCAGCGCTACAACCGTCAGACGCTCGATGTTCGCTACCAGGGCCGAAATATTGCTCAATTACTGGAGACGACAGTCGAGGACGCACTCTCACTGCTCGACTCCCACCCGCAGATCAAACAGAAGCTGCGGACGCTCGACGAAGTCGGCCTCGGGTATCTCCAGCTCGGCCAGTCGGCAACGACGCTCTCCGGCGGCGAGGCACAGCGCATCAAGCTGGCAAGGGAGCTCTCGCGACGGGCCACCGGCCGAACCATCTACATTCTCGACGAGCCGACGACCGGCCTCCATTTCGAGGATGTCCGCAAGCTGCTCGACGTCCTGCAGCGGCTGGTAAGCCTCGGCAACACCGTCATTGTCATTGAACATAACCTTGATATCATCAAGTCGGCCGACTGGCTGATCGATCTTGGTCCGGAGGGTGGGGCCGGTGGCGGGAGGCTGGTGGCCGAGGGGACTCCCGAAACGGTAGCGCGCAACCGCAAGTCACACACCGGCAAGGCGTTGCGCTCACTGATTCCATACTGATTTCATGAAGATCTCGGCATCAATCATCGTCCGCAACGAGGAGGACAACATCGCCGCCCTCTGTGAGTCGCTCGACTGGGCGGACGAAATCGTCATCGTCGACTCCGATTCGACCGATCACACTGTTGAGATCGCGCGACGCTACACCGACCGTGTCTTCAACCGGCCGTTCAAAGGTTACAAGGACAAGCACCAGTTCGCCGATGAGCAGACAACCGGTGACTGGATCTTCTGGATCGATGCCGACGAGCGGGTAACGCCGGAACTGCGGGCCGCGATTGCCGCGCTGCGCGATCGTGATCCGCAGACACTGCCTGCCGGGTTTCGCATCGCCCGGCAGACCCTCTACCAGGGGCGATGGATCGCCCACTCGGGCTGGTACCCCGACTATCAGATGAGACTCTATCGCAAGGAGTTCAGCTACTGGGGCGGGGTAGCCCCGCACGAGACGGCTCGCGTCAACGGGCCGATTGAGATCCTTGCCGGTCATCTGACACATTATACCCGGCGTAATCTCAGCGAACATCACCAGGTTCTTGATTCCTACACGACGCTTGCCGCCGAACATTTATTTGAGCAGGGAAAGCGCGCACACGCCATCGAAATCTTCACGCTGCCGATTGCCGCTTTCCTCCGCACCTACCTGCTGAAACAGGGATTTCGGGATGGGATGCCGGGATTGATCATCGCGATGTTCACCGCCTACAGTCTTTTTCTGAAGTATGCCAAACTCTGGGAGCGACAGCGTCCGGAAAGTGATCAAAGTAATCGCGACGGGGCAGGTGACGGCAATAACGACTTAAGGGAGGGGTAAATGAAGACTGTTATTCTGTGCGGCGGAAAGGGGACACGGCTCGGGGAGCATGGAGCCACGGTACCCAAGGCGCTGATTGAGATCGGCGGGGAGCCGATCATCCGCCATCTTCTGCGCCTCTACGCCAGTCATGGGCTCAGCGATTTCGTGCTCTGTCTCGGGCATCTCGGGGGATCGATCAAGCGGTATTTCCTTGAAGAGCAGTGGCGCGCGGTCGACTTCACGCTGCGGACGACCGCTGCCGGGGTTGAGTCGCTGAAGCCGCACGACCTTGCGCGCGACGAATGGTCGATCACCTTTGCCGAAACCGGGCCGGAGACCAACACTGGTGGTCGAATTCTGAAAGCGAGCCGTTACCTTGAAGGCGAATCGACCTTCTGCGTGACCTATGGTGACGGGCTTGCGGACATCGACATCACGCGGCTGATCGACTTCCATCGTGCTCACGGGCGGATCGCCACACTTTGTGCGGTTCGTCCCTGCTCGAACTTTGGCATCATCCGACTCGGCCCAGCTGGCGAGGTTCGTGACTTCGAGGAGAAACCATTGATGCAGGACTGGATCAACGGTGGTTTCTTTGTCTTCGAGCGACGTATTCTCGATTATCTGACGCCCGACTCGATTCTCGAGCGTGAGCCGTTGCGCCGGCTGGCGAGTGAGGGAGAACTGATCGCCTATCAGCACGAGGGCTTCTGGAAATGCATGGACACCTACAAGGACAATCTCGAATTCAATCAGCTCTGGGAGAGCGGTGACGCTCCCTGGGTAGCGGCGAAAAAGAGAGGCGATCAAACCTGAGATGGAGGATAGTAATGAGTGACTTCTGGAGAGACCGCAACGTATTCATCACCGGAGCCGCCGGCTTCGTCGGCGCCCGGATTGCGCTCATGCTGGTCGAGCAGGGAGCGAGGATCGTCTGTCTGCAGCGGGATGGGGTCCGTCACAGCTCGCTTGACGTCTTTGATCTGAGGCGGCGGGCGACGATCGTGCAGGGATCGATCGAGGATCTGGCACTGATGGAGCGCATTCTTAACGAGTATGAGATCGAGAGCGTCTTTCACCTTGCGGCGCAGGCGATCGTCGGAGCGGCCAATCGTTCACCGCTCTCGACACTCGAGACCAATATCCGCGGCAGCTATCTGCTGCTTGAAGCTTGTCGGCGCAGTCCGCTGATCAGGAGAATCATCGTCGCCTCAAGTGACAAGGCCTACGGCAGCCATGCCGAACTGCCCTACACCGAGGAGCATCCGCTGCTCGGGCTCTTCCCGTATGACGCCTCGAAGGCCTGCACCGATATCCTTGCACGATCCTTCGCTCACTCCTTCGGGATGCCGGTGGCCGTCACCCGCTTTGCCAACATCTACGGTCCGGGAGATCTCAACCTCTCGCGCATCGTTCCCGGCACCTTCCTCTCGCTCTTGCGCAATGAGGCTCCGATTGTCCGCAGTGACGGCACTCCGATTCGCGAGTTCGTCCACGTTGACGACGTCGCCAGAGGATACCTGATGCTCGCTGAGCGCATCGACGATTGCCGCGGTGAGGCCTTCAATTTCGGTGCCGATGCGCCGATCGGCATCCTCGATCTGATCAGGATGATGATCCGCATTGCCGGCCGCGAGGGTGAGCTTGAACCGCGCGTCATGCTTCAGCGGAAAATTGACGGCGAGATTGATGCCCAGTATCTCTCCGCCGACAAGGCGACGCAGCGCCTCGGCTGGAAAGAACAGATCTCCCTTGAGGAGGGCCTCCGGGGCACCTATGAATGGTATCGCGACTATCTGGGTCAGCCACTTTGAATACCCCGGGAGCAGACTGGCAAAACAGCAGTCTGCTCATCGCAGGGCGACAGAATCGGGAAGTGGCTCTATAATGTGCCCTCTCCGCGAAACTGGCGGAGAGGAGTAACTTTTATTCACTGTATTCAGTTTGGTATTTTGCCTGAATCGAGGAGGAGCATGAAGCAGACACGACGCGAAATGCTGCGCCATTCGCTCGCCGCGGGGACCGCGCTGAGCCTTGGAGCAACTGGTGAAATCGAGCCGGTGGTGGTGGCGGCAGAGGTGAAGCCGCGCATCCGGATTGGAGTCTCGACCTATTCGTACTGGCACTTTGACAAGGTCAAATATCCGGTCGAGAAGGTGATCGAGAATGCGGCACGGCTTGGATTCGACGGAGTGGAGATTCTCCACCGGCAGATGGAGCGCGAGGATCGCCAGTATGTCAACAACCTGAAGAAGATGGCCTTCTCGCTGGGGCTCGATCTCTTCTTCCTCTCGATCCACCAGAACTTCGTCTGGCCCGATCCGGCGAAGCGACAGCAGAACATTGACCACACGAAGCGCTGCATCGACCTTGCAGTAGCGCTCGGCTGTCCGGCAATCCGCCTCAATTCCGGTCGGTGGGGAACGATCCCCGATTTCCAGAAGATGCTCGACGCCGGCGGCAAGGAGGCCCCCCTGCCCGGCTACAGTGACGATGATGCCTTCAAATGGTGCATCGACTCGATCAATGAGTGCCTGCCATACACCGAGGCGGCCGGGGTCGTCCTTGCGCTTGAAAATCACTGGGGGCTGACGACATCAGTCGAGGGTCTGCTGCGCATCTACAAGGGAGTCAACTCACCGTGGCTGACGATCAACCTCGATACCGGCAACTTCGTCGGTGACCCCTACTCGCAACTTGAGCAGCTGGCACCACACGCCATGGTCGTCCAGGCAAAGACATACTATGGCGGCGGACATTATTACACCCGGGAACTCGACTACAACCGCATCGCCGGGATCCTGCGCAAAGCGGGCTTCAAGGGCTACATCTCGCTCGAAATGGAGGGGAAAGAGGCGGCCGACCTTGCGGTGCCGAAGAGTCTCGCCCTGCTGCGCAAATCATTCGCCTGAGGCCTCCCGGTGACAACCGGAGTAGACGGCTTCGAGACGATCGATGAGGCGGTCACGTGCATAGCGTTGACGCGCGCGCTGACAGCCATTATCAGAAATGAGGCGGCGTAACCCGGGCTCGGTGACGAGACGGGCGATCGCTGATGAGAGCGTGGTGGCGTCATCGGGGTCAATAAAGATCCCGGTGACGCCATCCTCGACGATCTCAGCCATGCCACCGACGCGGGTGGCCACCACTGCACAGCCGGCAGCCATGGCCTCGACCAGAACCAGCGAGAAGGCCTCGTTACGCGAGGGAACGGCGACAATGTCGATTGCGCTGAGATAACTCGGCAGTCGATCAAGGAAGCCGATGAAGCGAACACGGTCAGCGAGCCCGGCCGCGCTGATCCTCTCTTCGAGGCGCCGGGCAAAACGGAGATCCTCAGGAGCAGGCGAGCCGATGACGAGAAATTCAACTTCGTCGAAGTGGCGGTCGTCGATCAGCTTCATCGCCGCCTCGACGAAGAGATCCTGCCTCTTGAGAGGCGAGATCTGTCCGAGGATGGCCACGACTGTCGGTCGGGTAATTCCGAGGCGCTGGCGTGCCTCCTGACGATCGAGGCTGCCACAAATGGCCGGGTCGATCCAGTTGGGGATGACAACGATCCGCCCGGTGAAACCGGGAAAGGCCTCGTGCAGGCGATCACCGACAGCGCCGGAAACGGCAATCAGTGCCGCTGCCGGCGCGAGAGCCTGGCGATAGAGCCATCCGGCGCGCAATGGCCGGAAGTGATGGCGGGTAATAACCAGTCTGACATCGCCGGCAATTCTCGCGGCCACACCGCAAATCGGATAGTCCCTGGCGACGTGGGCGTGAAGCAGGTCGATCCGGTGGCGCTGGATAATTCCGGCGAGACGGCAAACGCTGATGGCATCGAGGGCATTACGCAGTGGCAACTCGTGCCAGACGACCGCAGAGTCGGCAAGTTGCGCCCGGAGAGGGCTGCCCGGACGTACCGCAAGGTGCAGCTCGTGGCCACGCCCGATCAGGGCGAGGGTCAGATCGATGACGTGGCGCTCGCCGCCACCAAGACTCTCTGCAGAACAGACCTGAAGTATTCGCATCGTTGGGTGAATGATAACAGAGAACCCCTTGGGAGAGCATCGTGAGAACATAACCTGAGAGACATCATCGTGATCGATTCGACGATTTCATCATTTCCGCTGATCGGACTCGTCCTTCTGCTGGGACTGGCGATCGGCAGTTTTCTCAATGTGGTCATCCACCGGATACCGCGTGGTGAATCGGTGGTCAGGCCCGGATCACGATGTCCGGCCTGTGGTCACCGGGTGCGGCCCGGCGACAACATCCCGGTCATCGGCTACTTACGGCTGCGTGGCCGCTGTCGCGACTGCGGAGCGGCAATCAGCCGGCGCTATCCGTTGGTTGAGATGCTGACCGGGATAATCTTCGTGGCCATTGCCATCAAGTCGGGCCTGACGATTGATGCCGCGCTGGAGGCAATCTTCGCCTCGGCAATGATTGCCCTGATCTTTACTGATGCACGCGAGCAACTGCTGCCCGATGTCATCACCTGCCCGCTGCTGCTCTTTACCCTGCTGGCCGCGGCCTGGCGCGGCGGCTGGGGTGAGCCGGTCGCCTACCCGTTCGATCTCTCACTCGTCTTCGCGACCGAGTCTGAGACCGGATTCCCGGCGATGCGTGCCGCGATTGTCGGGGGCCTGCTGATCGCCGCTGCCGTCCCCTCCTTCTGGCTGATCGATCGGCTCGATATCTTCCTCTTCAACAAATATCACGACTGGCAAACAGAAACGGATAGCACCCGCCAACTCACCGCGGAAGAGGAAACAGCCATTGCCAGCTACGAGCATCAGGATCGGCGAATGAAGCGCCTGGCCATGGCAATCGCCATTGTCAGCAGCCTGCTCTGGGTGACCCTTGCGCTTCGCCTCGGCAATCATGATCCGCTGGCATGGAAAGGTGCGTGGTCAGGCCTGACCGGCGCGGTCACCGGGGCTCTTGTCGGAGCCTTGCCGCTCTGGTGGCTGCGTACCGGATACTACCTCGTGCGCGGAGTCGAGGGGCTCGGCCTCGGAGATGTCAAGCTGATGGCCGGCATCGGCGCCTTTCTTGGGTGGCAGGGTGCCTTATGCATTCTGCTGATCAGTTCGATTGCCGGCTCGCTTGTCGGCCTGTGGATGATGCGCACAAGCACCGCACGACTGGCAACGGCCATCCCCTTTGGCTGCTTTCTCGGTTCGGCCGCACTCGCCATGCTGCTCAAGCAGATTATCTGGCTGGCAGCCTGAGCTTCGCCGGGTTTGCTCCTTGCAGTATCACGGCGCGACGGCTATCCTCTGTTTTATGAGTGACCAGGATCCGCAAAAAAGAAGTTCTTTCTGGACGCCGACCCGAATCGGGATGAGCGTTGCCGCCCTCATTCTGGTGATCGGCATTGCCTCGACGGTCTATAATCCCTCATCGCCAAATGACCGCAAGCCATCCGGCGCGAGGGGCCCGGACTCCGGCAACGCCACTACTCCGCGTGAGGTACCCGATGAGGTCAGGCAGTCGAGCTTTGTCACCCTCGGTGGCGAGAAACGCAAACTCGCCGACTACTCCGGCAAGGTGGTCATTCTCGATCTCTGGGCAACATGGTGCGGCCCCTGCCGACAGGAGATCCCGCACCTCATCAGGATGGCTGATGCTTACCGTGACAAGGGCGTCGAGGTGCTCGGCCTGACGACTGAAGATCCCATGCTCGACCGCGAACTCGTCAGCGACTTCAGCAAGGAGTTCGCCATCAACTACGAGATCGGCTTCTCGAATGGCCTGCTTAATCGCGAAATCATGAATGGTCAGAACAGCATCCCGCAGACGCTGATCATCGGTCGTGATGGAGTCATCAAAAAGCATTTTGTCGGCTTTCACCCGGTCTTCAGCGTCCCGCGCATCAAGGCCGCCGTTGAGGAGCTGATCGCTGCTGACTGATCTTCGCGACCAGAGTTGTGCAATAAGGGGAGGATCGATCTTCATCGGCCCTCCCCTTTTGATTTTGTTGCTGATTATTTCAGAATCGGTCACAACCGACAGATGAGTAGTTCACGCTCATAGATCGTCTCGGGGGGAAGGCGGTCGTGGAGGTGAATGAAGAGTTCCTCGTGGCCAAGAACCTCTTCACGCCAGGCGGCACGATCGAATGACTGGAGATGCTCAAACTTCTCACGTGGAAAGTTGAGCCCCTTCCATTCGATATCATCATAGCCCGGCATCCAGCCGATGGGCGTTTCGCGACCAACGGCTCGGCCGTGAGCCCGATCGACGATCCACTTGAGCACCCGCATGTTCTCGCTAAATCCCGGCCAGATGAAGTTCCCCTCGTCATCCTTGCGAAACCAGTTGACGTGGAAAATACGAGGTGTCTCACTCAGATTGCGCTGCATGCGAATCCAGTGACGGAAATAGTCGCCCATGTGGTACCCGCAGAATGGCAGCATCGCCATCGGGTCGCGCCGCACCTTGCCAACGGTTCCGCCGGCGGCGGCAGTCATCTCGGATCCGATCGTCGCGCCGGTATAAACGCCGGTGCTCCAGTTGAATGCCTGGTAAACGAGGGGGATGGTGCGGGCGCGCCGCCCGCCAAAGATGATCGCGCTGATCGGCACCCCCTGAGGGTTCTCCCAGTCAGGATCGATCGTCGGGCACTGGCTGGCCGGTGCCGTGAAGCGGGCATTGGGATGGGCAGCCCTGGCGCCGGTCTCGCGTGCAATCTCCGGCGTCCAGCGATTGCCCTGCCAGTCGAGACACTCGGCCGGCGGCTCGTCGGTCATCCCTTCCCACCAGACCCCACCCTCGGGCGTCAGGGCAACATTGGTAAAGATGGTGTTGCGGGAGAGTGCCGCCATCGCATTCGGGTTGGTCTTGGCCGAGGTCCCCGGCGCAACGCCGAAAAAGCCTGCCTCGGGATTGATCGCCCGCAATCGCCCGTCCTTGTCAGGCTTGATCCAGGCAATGTCATCGCCGACTGTCCAGACCTTCCACCCCTCGAAGCCATCCGGCGGAATCAGCATGGCGAAATTGGTCTTTCCACAGGCGCTCGGAAAGGCAGCAGTGACATAGGTCTTCTCACCCTGCGGACTCTCAACCCCGAGAATCAGCATGTGTTCAGCCATCCACCCCTCGTCACGCGCAATGTTCGAGGCAATCCGCAGCGCAAAACACTTCTTGCCAAGCAGTGCATTGCCGCCATACCCCGAACCATACGACCAGATCTCACGCGTCTCCGGGAAATGGACGATGTACTTCTCTTTCTGACACGGCCACGCGACGTCGGCCTGCCCCGGAGCCAGCGGCACCCCGACAGTATGCATACAGGGCACCACCCGTTTCTCGTCCCGATCGATGATCCCATAAACCGGCATCCCGATCCGCGCCATAATGCGCATATTGACGACAACATAGGGTGAATCAGTCAGCTGTACGCCAATCTGCGAGAGAGGCGAGCCCACCGGCCCCATACTGAAGGGCAGCACATACATCGTCCGTCCGCGCATCACTCCGTTGAAGAGCCCCTTCAATCGCCGCCGCATCGTGTAGGGGTCTTCCCAGTTGTTGGTTGGCCCCGCCGCTTCCCGCGAAAGTGAGCAGATGAAGGTTCGATCCTCGACCCGCGCGACATCGCTCGCATCCGACCGTGCATAGTAACAACCCGGCCACAACTCCTCGTTGAGCCTGGTAAAGGTTCCATTGCGCACCAGCAAATCGCAGAGCGACTGGTACTCTTCCTCTGACCCGTCGACCCAGTGAATGACATCGGGCTGCGTCAGCTTCGCCATCTTCTCCACCCATCGCAGCAAATGGGTGTTCCGGCTCAGGGGAATTGATGGATTACGCCCGCTACCCGGGATGTCCGGTGCTGACGCATTCTCCGTATCTGTTGAACCTCTCTCCAATCCTCTCTCCATACTTCTCTCCTCAGTCTGTGCTCTGTCTGTACTCTGTCTCTATTCAGTCACCATCAGGCTCAAGGCCCTCAGACAAACTGTTGATGGACGCTTGTTGTTTCAACCTGCTGTCAATTCTCAAGGATACCCAATCGCAAAGTGTAACTTCAAATGAAAGCAGCCGGCGACGGGTAATGCTTCTCCCCGCCGAAATATCACAGGTGATCGTTCACGGTGAATCGTAATCATGACGAGTGGCGACGACACTCCCAATGCAGGATCGCCATGACACTGATGGCGTCAGTGATCTCTCCGGCCAGAACCATACGCAGGGCGTCGGAGAACGGGAGGCGACGCAGTTCGATGACCTCGGTTCCGTCCGGCGACGCAGCGGATTGCTGCAGATCGGTGGCAACATAGATCTTCGCCAGCTCATCCCCGATCGAGTTGGAGAGATGGGACTCGCCGAGCAGTTCCCAGCATGAAGCCACCAACCCGGTCTCCTCACGCAGCTCCCGCTTCGCCGCATCGAGCGGATCCTCACCCTCGGGACAACCACCCTCAGGGATCTCCCACGAGTAGAGGTCTATCGGGAATCGGTACTGGCCGACGAGGCAGATATTCCCCTGATCATCGATCGGCAGGACGCCGACGGCAATGTTGCGGTAATTGACCACACCATAGATCCCCGGCTGATCGTCGGGACGGATCACTTCGTGGTGGATCAGGCGGATCCAGGGGTTCTCGTAGGCGACGCGTCGCTCGATGACGCGCCACGGATTCCCGGTATCGAAGGTCATTGCTCAGTATCCTTCTCAGTATCTGTTGACAGCGGGCGTTACAACAAAAAGCCTTTTGACTAATTGACGCGAGACAGGTCTGCGGTGATTCCGATGCGTCAGCCCACGATGGTATGAGTAATGGTGAGGATTGTGCCCCCGCCGGACTTCCCCGCCCCACAGTTTAAGCGATATCATCCCTGACGTGAAACAAGTATTTGCACGCCTGTTGGCACGTCTCCTGGCAACTCCCGGATGGCCGAATGGTCGAGCCACCCTGCCGGCCGGAGAGCCCCCGCTCGGCCCGGATGAGGATCCTTTCGATGCACCGGTTATCCTCGAAATCACTGACATCATCGATCTTCACCCGATTCCACCGGCAGAGTGTCGCGCCGTGGTTATCGAATATCTCTCCGAGGCACACCGGTGTGGCTACCGTTACCTGCGAATCATCCACGGCAAGGGCAAAGGTGTGCAGCGGAGGATGGTACGCGAGGTGCTGGCCATCACTCCATTCGTCGAATGGTATGGCGATGCCCCTCCCGAGGCTGGCGGGCTTGGCGCAACGATCGTCAACCTCAGACCATCTGGTGAAACTGACGTTCGAGCGGGTGGAGATTAGCTGCCGAGTCTTGTAGAATTACTTACTTGTCTTATTGAACGGTTTTTATTGAACGGTTTTTATTGACTGATTAACTGACATAAAGTCAGAAGAGAGAAGTATCCAGAGAGGGAGAGAGATAAGTATATGATCAACCTTCCGGCTTTCAGTAACGAGACATATCGGGATTTTACCAGGGAAGAGAACGCGGCGGCAATGCGGCAAGCGATTGCGAAGGTCGCGTCGGAGGCCGGGCGCGAATATCCACTGATCATTGGCGGGAAGCGACACGAGACAGGCGATCTGCTCGATTCGGTCAACCCGGCAGAATTTGCACAAGTGATCGGGCGAGTGCATCGGGCAACACCGGAGCTGTCGAGTGAAGCGATCGAGACGGCAGCGGTGACCTTCAATAAATGGAAGCGGGTGCCGGCGGAGCATCGCGCCAACTACCTCTTCAAGGCGGCGGCAGAGATGCGGCGGCGCAAGGACGAGTTCAACGCGTGGATGGTGCTTGAGGTTGGCAAATCGTGGGCAGAGGCCGAGGCGGACACGGCCGAGGCAATCGACTTTATGGATTTTTACGCGCGCCAGGCGTTGCGCTATGCCGCACCGCAGCCGCTGACGCCATCACCGCTCGCCAATGAAGTCAACGAAATGACCTTGATTCCGCTTGGCGTGGGAGTAATCATTCCACCGTGGAATTTCCCGCTGGCGATCATGGTGGGGATGACGACGGCGGCGCTGGTCACCGGCAACACGGTGGTTCTCAAGCCATCGAGTGACAGCCCGGTGATTGCCGCGAAGTTTGTCGAGTTACTGGAGAGCATCGGGCTGCCGCCAGGTGTGGTGAACTACCTGCCGGCGAGCGGAGGCAGGGTTGGTGATCTGCTGGTCGAGCACCCGCGGACTCGCTTCATCTCCTTCACCGGATCGATGGAGGTCGGACTGCGGATCAACCGCCTGGCGGCGGTAGCGTCACCGGGCCAGATCTGGATCAAGCGTGTCGTCGCCGAGATGGGCGGGAAGGACACGATCGTCGTTGACGAGACGGCTGATCTCGACGAGGCGGCGGCAGGCATCGTCGCTTCAGCCTTCGGCTTTTCGGGTCAGAAATGCTCCGCCTGCTCACGGGCAGTGATCGTCGATTCGGTCTGGGATGAGGTCATCGCCAGGGTGGTCGAGAGAACCAAAGCATTGACGGTTGGCACGGTCGCGGATGGCCGCTGCTTCACCGGCCCGGTGGTCAGCCGCAAGGCCTTCGAGTCGATCCTCGGGTATATCGAAATCGGCAAGGGCGAGGGGAAGCTGCTCACCGGAGGTTCGCCTCACCCGCTTGCCGGGCAGGGCTACTTTATCGAGCCAACGGTGATCGCCGAGGTTGCGCCCGACGCCCGCATCGCCCAGGAGGAGATCTTCGGACCGGTTCTCGCCTGCATTCGTGCTCGCAATTTCGATGAGGCGCTGGCCATTGCCAACAATACCATCTACGGGCTGACCGGAGCGCTCTACTCACGCAATCGCGAGCGGATCGAGATTGCCCGGCAGGATTTCCACGTCGGCAATCTCTACATCAACCGCAAGTGTACCGGCGCACTGGTCGATGTTCATCCATTTGGCGGCTTCAACATGTCGGGAACCGATTCGAAGGCGGGCGGACGCGACTACCTTGCCCTCTTCCTTCAGGCCAAATCGGTGGCCGAGAAACTGTGACAACCGGAGACTGAGCCCGGACAACGAGACAAGGAGGAACCAGGGATGATCAGCTACTGGCGGTCACGGATCGCACTGCAAATGCTCTCTATGGCGTTCTCTCTGGCGCTGGCAATGCTGCCGGGAATACTGCTGACGGTACCGGCCGATGCCGCGCCATCAATTACACAGCCAATTGGTACACAGCCAATTGGTGCACAGCCAATCGGGCAGCCGGCTCCGGAATTTGCGCTTGAAGATCTGCGCGGCGAGCGCCACGCGCTGCGTGATTATCGCGGCCGGCTGGTACTGCTCACCTTCATTTCGGCACGCTGTCCAATCTCACGAGCCTACCAGGATCGAATCAGAAACATCGCCGGCGAGTACCGGGCCCGGGATGTCGTCTTTCTGGCGATCAACTCATCGGCCAACGAAGACCGCAAGGAGGTTGCCCGCCACGCTTCAGAACATCGCCTCGACTTTACCATCCTCAAGGATGACGGGAACCTCATTGCTGATGCCTACGAGGCGGAGCGGACACCGAAGGTCTACCTCATCGACCAGGCAGGCATCCTGCGCTACCGCGGCCGCATCGATAACTCACAGAATCCCCGGATGGTCAATCGGCAGGATCTGAAAATTGCCCTTGACGAACTGCTTGCCGGCCGGCCGGTGAGTATCGCCGAGACCCAGGCAATGGGCTGCCTGATCGACCGTGCCCGGCCGTCAACTCTGGCGCAGGCTCGCCGGCAGTCGCCCGTCAGAAAGCCGGGTCAGAGTGTGCCGGCTCCCGGGCGAACGGTTGTTCCGCGACTCAAGCCGGCGGGATATTCAAAGCTGATCTCCGAGTCGGCGGGGCGTGTCGTCGTCGTCAACTTCTGGGCAACCTGGTGCCCTCCGTGCGTTGCCGAGTTTCCGGAACTGGTCAGACTCGATCAGCAGTTGCGCTCACGTGGAGTGCGCTTCATTGGTATCACCGCCGATGACCTTGCCGATCTCGATACCGAGGTCGTACCGTTTCTCAACAAGCAGAAGGCCGGTTATGAGAACTTTATCCAGGATGTCGACGATCCGCAGGAGATGATCGATGTCGTCAACAAGGACTGGCCCGGTGTGCTGCCCGCGACATTTGTCTATGATCGCAAGGGGAGCCTCGTCTTCACCAGACTTGGCATCGTCGATCGTGATGTCCTGCTCAACGAGATTGAGAAGGCACTGAAAAGCCACTGAAGTGGCCCTGAAAGGAGATCATTCACTTGGCAATCGTCAAACCATTTCGCGCGCTGCGTCCGCTTCCGGAGTCTGCCGCCGAGGTCGCCAGCGTCCCGTATGACGTGGTCAACACTGTCGAGGCGCGCTCGCTTGCCGGCGACAATCGACTCAGTTTCCTGCGCGTTTCGCGCCCGGAGATCGAGTTGCCCGATGACTTCGACCCGTATTCCGCCGAGGTCTACCAGCGTGCTGCCGCCAATTTCCGGCGACTGATCAGCGAGGCCCCGCTGGTCAGCGAGGAGGTGGCGAGCTTTTATCTCTATCGCCTGACAATGGAGGGACGGCAGCAGACCGGACTGGTTGCCTGCTGTGCGGTCGACGAGTATGACAACGATATCATTCGCAAGCATGAAGTAACCCGGCGCGACAAGGAGGATGACCGTACCCGGCATATCCTTGAAATCAACGCGCAGACCGGCCCGGTCTTCCTGACCTATCGATCAGGAGTCCTGATCGACGAGCTGACCCGAGCACTTGTCAGTCTCGATCCGCTCTTCAATTTCGTCGCTCCCGATGGCATCGGCCACACGATCTGGCGGGTGCCGGCGGCGCTCAACGAGGCATTGATCGAAGGATTTGCTCGCATCCCGACGCTCTATATCGCCGACGGCCATCACCGGGCCAGGAGCGCGAGCCGGGTGCGCCAGTCGCTGCGCGAGGTCAACCCCGGGCACACCGGCAATGAGGAATACAACTTCTTTCAGTGTGTCATCTTCCCGGCTGACCAGTTGGCGATCCTGCCTTACAACCGGGTAGTCAGGGATCTGGCGGGACAAAGCCCGGAGGAGTTCTTCCGGGCTCTCGATGGCTCATTCGAGGTCAGCGAAAATGGCTCACCATCGCCGACACGGCGTGGTGAGATATCGATGTACCTCGACGGGCAGTGGTTTGGCCTCAGGCCGCGGATCGACATCCAATCGCGGCCCCGGGTGATCGATCGACTCGATGTCAGTGTCCTGCAGGACCTGCTGATTTCGCCGGTCCTCGGGATTGATGATCTGCGGACGGACAAGCGCATCGACTTCGTTGGCGGCATCCGTGGTACGGCTGAACTGGAACGGCTGGTTGATGGTGGCGTGGCCGCCGTCGCCTTCTCGCTCTATCCCGTCTCGCTGGATGAGCTGATGGCCATCTCAGATGCCGGTGAGATCATGCCTCCGAAATCGACCTGGTTCGAACCGAAGCTGCGAGACGGGCTGCTGAGTCACTTAATCTGAATAGAAACAGCCGGCATCGGAACAGGCAACATTGGAACACATCCCTGGTTCGCGGCGATTTCAGCGTGCAGTGTCCCAATGTTGCCTGTTCCGATTTGGTCACCACCTGGAGACCAACCGGAGATCAAGGAGATCCATGAAGGTTCTGATTGCCGACAAATTCGAGCAGAGTGGCATCGACGGGCTGAAGGCGCTCGGTTGCAGCGTCATTCAGGATGCGGAACTGAAGGAAGAGAGCCTCGCGCGCGCCATCAGAGAGACTCGTGCTGAGGTGCTGATCGTCCGCTCGACGAAGGTCGGCGAGTCGGCGATGGAGGGCAGCCGCCTTGGTCTGATCGTGCGTGCCGGTGCCGGTTACAACACGATCGATGTTGCCGCCGCCTCGGCACGCGGGATTTTTGTCTCCAACTGTCCCGGCCGGAACTCGATCGCGGTTGCCGAACTCGCCTTCGGGCTGATGCTCAGTCTCGATCGGCGCATCCCCGACAATGTCGCCGATCTGCGTGCCGGCCGCTGGGACAAGAAGCGTTATAGCAACGCCCGCGGCCTCCACGGCCGAACCCTCGGTCTGATCGGCCTCGGTCAGATCGGGCGCGAGATGATCAGCCGCGCTCACGCCTTCGGGATGGAGGTCGTCGCCTGGAGCCGCAGCCTGACTCCCGAAAAAGCCGCCGAACTGGGTGTCTCCTGGCGCCAGACGATACTCGAGGTCGCGCACGACTGCGACATCCTCAGCATCCATCTTGCCCTGACTGCGGAGACAAAAGGGATCATCGACGGGCGAATCTTCGAGGTCATGAAACCGGGAGCTTTTGTCATCAATACGTCGAGAGCCGAGGTGATCGATCAGGTCGCCCTCGCCGGCGCGATCGAAGCGAAGGGGCTGCGAGCCGGGCTCGATGTCTTTGCCGGCGAACCGAGCGGTGCCACCGGGACCTTCACCGATCCGATCGTCGCCCTGCCCGATCTCTATGGCACTCACCATATCGGGGCCTCGACCGAACAGGCGCAGGAGGCAATCGCGGCCGAGACCGTACGCATTGTTGCCGTCTACTGCGAAACCGGCAAACCACCCAATGTCGTCAACATGGCCCGCCATTCCGCCGCGACTCACCTGCTCGTCGTTCGCCACCTCGATCGACCCGGTGTGCTGGCCCACGTCCTCAACGAGGTCAAATCCGCCGGCATCAATGTCCAGGAGATGGAGAACCTCCTCTTTGAAGGGGGTGAAAGCGCCATCGCGAGGATACAACTCAATGGCACACTCGAACCGCAGGAGATCGACCGGATTCGCCAGGACAATTCTGCAATTCTCGATGCCAGCATCTATCGAATCTGAGGCATACTTTCATCCACCACGTGCCCATTAACGTGGTCTTCATCATCATCACAGGAGATAAGGAGAAACAGCGAATGACCGAAAGAGTCTTCAATTTCAGTGCCGGTCCGGCGGTTCTGCCGGAGAGCGTGCTGCTGCAGGCGCAGCGTGACCTCTTTGCCCTTCCGGGAGTGGGAATGTCAATCCTCGAAGTCAGCCATCGCTCAGCCGCTTTCGAGCAGGTGATCAGCGAGGCCGAGGCCGACCTGCGTGCGCTGCTGGCCATCCCCGATAACTACAAGGTGCTCTTTCTGCAGGGTGGAGCCAGCCTCCAGTTCTCGATGGTTCCCATCAACCTGCTCCCCGCCGGGGGCAGCGCCGACTATATTCTGACCGGAAGCTGGGGACAAGGTGCCTTCAAGGAGGCCAAAAAGCTCGGCTCCGTTCGCGAGGCCGCCTCAACCGCCGCCACCAACTTCGACCGCCTCCCTGCCCCCGGGGAGATCAACCTTGATCCGCAGGCGGCCTACCTCCACTTCACCTCCAATGAGACCATCTTTGGCGTTGAATTCCAGGAGGAACCGGTTGCCGGCGATCTCCCACTCGTCTGTGACATGTCTTCGGACTTCATCAGCCGCCCGGTAGATGTCTCCCGCTACGGACTGATCTATGCCGGTGCACAGAAAAACGCCGGCCCCGCGGGCACAACCATTGTCATCGTCCGCGAGGATCTGCTCGGCAAGGCACCTGCCTCAACTCCGGCAATGCTTGACTACCAGAATCTTGCCAAAAACGGCTCGATGTACAACACTCCCCCCTGCTTCTCAATCTATATCTGCGGCCTCGTCTTCAAATGGTTGCGCCACGAAATCGGTGGTCTCGATAAAGTCCTTGCCCTCAATCGCGAAAAGGCGCAAATTCTCTATGATGCTATCGATAGCTCCGATGGCTACTACCGCGGCCACGCCCAAAAGGATTGCCGCAGCCTGATGAATGTCACCTTCCGCCTCCCCAGCGAGGATCTCGAAAAGAGGTTCATCAAAGAGGCAACCGCAGCCGGACTCGACGGCCTCAAGGGCCACCGCTCAGTCGGTGGTCTCCGTGCATCAATCTATAACGCCTTCCCCAGAGCCGGCGTCGAAAAGCTGGTAGATTTTATGGAGGATTTCCGCAGGAAGGCATAATAACCGTGAGCTTTCGGTGACCGGCACCAGCCAGCCACCGAAAGCTCACCTCACTAACTGCTGCTGAAGGTAAGATAGACCTGAAGCTGGTCCACGGCATAAGTCGTGCTATAGTAAATCATGCACACGTGCAAGTATCCACAATT
>CAIKMY010000429.1 GCA_903828635.1 uncultured Acidobacteriota bacterium | reverse complement strand
GTCCATATCGTCCATTTTGTCCATAGTCCATAGTCCATATCGTCCATTTTGTCCATAGTCCATAGTCCATAATATGAAAAGATTCACCACCATCGCCACAGAGACTCGTCATCGCGAGGAGCGGCCATCGATTCACGGCAGCGAGTTGCGTTGGAAGCTCAACCAGGAGACGATTCGGGATGAAGAGAGAGGCACAGAAATGGTGCGCGGAGCGATTCGGCATCCCGGAATCTGCGTCATAGTCCCGCGGCTGAGTGACGGACGGATCGTGCTGATGAAGCAGTACCGCTATCCGATCGGAGAGATGATCTGGGAATTGCCGGCGGGCACGCTGAGCGGGCGAGAAGAAGGATCGCGCGTGGTGGCGGCCGAGGATCCGGCGGACTGTGCGGGTCGTGAGCTGCTGGAGGAGACGGGGTATCGTGCCGGGCGCATCGAGAAGCTCGGATGGTGTTACGCGATGCCCGGGAGCAGTGACGAGGTGATCCATCTCTTCCTTGCCGAGGAGTTGACATTGGAGGAGCAGTCCCTCGACGTTGGCGAGGTCATCGACGAAGTGCGGCCTTTTGCACCGGCAGAGGTGATCGCCATGATCGCCAGTGGTGAAATTGCCGACGCGAAGACGCTGATCGGCCTGACGATGCTGCTCAGCCGGCAGCCTGAGGGACTGCGAATCGTCCGGGACTGAATGGTGCGAGGTCAAGGCTGGTTCGGCCACGATCGACAAGGCTGACAATCAGTTCGGCGGTGAGGGGAGTCAGAAGGATACCGTTGCGATAATGGGCGGTCGCGTGCAGCAGTCCGCGAATTCGCGGATCGGGGCCGATGATTGGAAGGCTGTCAGCGGTGTGTGGGCGGAGACCAGCCCAGGTCCCGGCAAGCGGATAGTCACCGAAGGAGGGCATCATCTCACCAGCATTCCCGATAATCGTCGCCATGCCGCGCGGGGTGATCAGGCAATCATAGCCGGCATGTTCAGTGGTTGAGCCGGCGATGATGGTTCCATCGAGGCGCGGGACGAGATAGCCGCGTCGCGAGTAGATGACGCGGCGGAGTCGATCGGCGGGTGTCCTGATTGAGACCATCTGACCACGCACCGGGCCGATCCGCCACGGAGATGGCGAGATGCCGGAAGTCTCAAAGAGCAGGCTGCTCCAGCAGCCGGCGGCGATGATTACGAGTGGTGACCGGGTGGTGCCACGATTGGTGATGACTCCGGTGATTGTCGGGACGCCGGCGATCGGTTCGATCAGCAGTCGGCTGACCGGGCTTCCGGCCTTGATAGTCACGCCGGCAGCGACTGATGCAAGGCGCAGCGCCTCGATCAGGCGACGGTTGTTGACCTGATGATCATCGGGAAAGCTGAGAGCAAAACGGAGTGCGGGATTGAGAGAGGGTTCGAGTGCGAGGGTTTGCTCCGGTGTCAGCCGCGCAACATCGATACCTGCCGATCGTTGCCAGGCGAAACGATGGTCAAGCTCTTCATCATCATCGGAGTTCAGTGAAAGATAAAGAGTTCCCTCGCGGCGATATTCGATATCGAT
Organism: uncultured Acidobacteriota bacterium; assembly: GCA_903828635.1. GTDB lineage: Bacteria > Acidobacteriota > Blastocatellia > RBC074 > RBC074 > CAIOZW01. The sequence goes on along the minus strand of CAIKMY010000429.1, from coordinate 4,775 downwards.
GCCGCTGGCTGTCGCGAGTTCACTTGCAAACCGGGGATAGAGGGCGAGACTGGCACGGCAGAGATGCAGAAAATCATCATCCTCGTCAGCTTCGGAGAGCGGTGCCAGCATCCCACCGGCAGCATAGGTCGCCTCACGCCCGACTTCACCGCGCTCGAAGATCACCACCCGCCGGCTGGTGAGTGCCAGGCGCCAGGCGATCGCACATCCGATCGCTCCGCCACCAACGACTATCGCGTCATACCCGGTCTCCATTCGCGTGCGGCTGCGGCCTCAGACGGCCTCCCCCGATGACTTCTCGCGGTATTGTTCACGCATCTTTCGCGCGTTCTCCAGATGCCGATCGGTCCATTCGATCTCCTTGGAGACGGCCCAGCCGAGCGTATCCCTCAGCGAGAGCAGCGCCATCTTCTTGAAGTTGGCAATCTCGTCAGCCGTCTTCTCGGGCATCAACGCCCACAAGGTGTCGATCAACAGATTGATCGGATTGATTGGTTTTGGTTCCTGTTCCGGCATTGCTCCTACCTCCAGTCCAAAGTGCCGCGATAAAAGTCGCGGCGATTATTCGATCGAATAGGTTGCGGCACAGGTATCTGTCTCCCAGACACGTACCTTCCAGACCTGGACGCGATCGTCATTGATCTCTCGCCCGACTTCGGCAAAGAAGTATCCGGCCAGCTCTTCGGCCGAAGGGTTGAGTTCAGTGTCAAATGGTGGCAGATCGTTGATATTCTTGTGATCGAGGTAGTCAACGACCTTCTTCGTTGCCGCTTTAAGTTCCTTGAAATCGATCAGCAAACCGATATGGTTGAGCTCGGCCCCGCGAACATAGACCTCGACGCGGTAGTTGTGGCCGTGCGTGTTTTCACACTTGCCCTGATATCCGCGGAGGGCATGCGCGGAGGAGAATCCCATTTCGATCATCACTTCGCGATTTGGCATGCGTCCCTTCCCTTCCTTTCCGATCCGTCAGCACAAAGTATACGGAAGATGGAGAGGCAAACGCAAAGGGTGGCATCGACTCTGCCGGCTAGCGCCCTTCTGACTGACGCAGCCGGCGCACGGCGGCCTCGTGATCCGAAGAACGCGAGGAGAAGAGATGCGATCCGTCATTTTTCGTGACATCGACGACGAAGTAGAGATAATCGGTTTCGGCGGGTGAGAGCGCCGCCTCAATTGAGCGGCGTCCGGGAGAGGCGATCGGGCCGGGTGGAAGCCCGGCATGCAGGTAGGTATTGTAAGGCGAATCGCGATCGAGATCGCTGCGGTAGATCTTGCCACGATACCTGCCGGCAAGCAGTGAGGCATAGATAACGGTCGGATCGCATGCGAGCGGTATGCCCTGCTTCAGACGACGATGAAAGACGGACGAGATCAGCTCGCGCTCGCGGTCGACCCTCGCCTCCTCCTCGATCAGTGAGGCAAGGGTCAGCGCCTGTCGCCACGTCATGCCGAGGGCGACGGCGCGTTGACGCATCTCCTCGTCGCAGACCTGGCGAAAGCGACGAACCATGGCCTCAACCAGTTGCTCGCGCGTCGTCGTTGTCGTGTACTCGTAGGTGTCGGGGAAAAGATAACCCTCAAGATTGACGGCCTGCGGATCGAGATCAGCAATCAGTGAGACACGGTCGAAGAGCCTGATCACCGCTTCCGGATCGGCCGCCACTCCTTCCCCCCTGAGATCGGTGATGCCGGCAAGGAGACGGGCAATATCGTAGCGGTTATAGCCTTCGGGAATGGTCAGGCTGCGGGTGGCCACGTCACCGCGCGAGAGCTGATCGATTGCCTGGCTGAGGGAGATCGGCGATTTAAACCGGTAGTCGCCAGCCTTGAGCCTCAGATTTCGCCCGGCAGTGCGCAGCCAGAGCCGAATGGCAAGGGAACGATCGACGATCCCTTCCCGCTGAAGCCGTGCGATGATCTCGCGTGAACTGGTTCCCGGCGCGATGGTGATCAGCTTTCCTGAAGCGGTATGCTCGTGCGGCCTTGCAGCCGCATGATTGACCCAATACCAGATAGCGGCGAGAACGAAAAGAATGGAGGCGGCTTTGGCGATCAACTTCATATTATCTCTTGGTCAGGTTGCCGGCGCGCATTACAGGCAGCAAGATAGTCTTCGAGGATGATGACAGCAGCATATTCGTCCGAGCGCCGTCGCCGCTCGCGCGCGCCGGCACCACTGGCGCGCAGCCGCTCCTCGGCCTCGCGTGAGGTCAGCCGCTCATCGACCGTGACGATCGGCGTCGTGGTCACCTTGCGCAGATCCCCGATGAAACGCTCAACACACCGTGCCGCGTCACCGCGCGTCCCATCCATGTTGAGTGGCAGACCGATCACCAGTATGCCAACTCCATTCTCGGCGATAATGGCGCCAATCCGCTCCGGCAATCCCCGAAATCCGCCATCCTTGCGCCTGATTGTCGTCAGCGGTCGAATCGTCAACTGCAATTCGTCAGTGATCGCGAGGCCGATCGCCTTCTTCCCGTAATCGATGGCGAGGATGCGCATCTCAGGCAACTGGCCCCGGAAAAAATGCACAGGAAGAGCCAACCCAGGTGCGGTTGAGATTGAAGTCGACCCCCATCATCTTCCCCTTGCTCAGGCGCGTCAGAATCGTCACCGGAATCGGCTCTGCCGCCCGCTCCGGCCAGATAAACATGAGTCGCGCCTCGACACGACTCGGCTCGTCGGGCGTCTGCACGACCGGCGCGTAAACCACCTTCTCCTGCAATAGATACCCCGAACGTGCAGATTCGGAGATCGCCTTCAGGTCATCGAGGGTGACATCGACCTTGACCCCCGCCCCGGCAAACGAGAAGAGCGGCTTGAGGACGAAGTTGTCGAGATCCAACGGCACCTCCGGCATCTCGTCGAGAAGCCATGACCGCGGCACACAACGATGGTTAAGGTGCGGCAGCGAAAATTTGCTCCAGCGAAAGTACCAGCTGCAACTCGGAGCCCATTCGAGATCGAGATCATCCCGAAAATCGAATGACATTGGCAGCCGTTTGCGCATCAGTTCATCGGGAATGACGCGATTGTAGATGCGCCGGATCCGGATTTCGCGACCATCACGACGGTAATAGAGGTGGCGCCCCCGCCTCGTCACCTCGGTCACACAGACCGTTTGTATCCCGAGCAGCGTCTCGGTAGCGTTGAAATCCGGCAGCGTCTTCTGCCGCTGCGGCTCGATCTCCAGCAGAATTGCCTCCGCCGGATCGTGATCGCCAACGACAACCTCCCGCAAGAGCGCGACATACTGGTCCTCGCTCAATCCGCTCAGCAGGTAGTCGAGTTGGTCGAGTCCATTTGCCCCGAAGAAGCGGAGATAGGTTCGTGCGAGAAACAACTGGTAGGCATAGAGTGAGGGGCAGCCCTGTAGTTCGATCAGGCGTGGGGCAATGCGCCCATCGGGCTGCGCGGTCAGTGCAAAATCGACCTGGACGAACTGCGGATGCTCACCTTCGTTCGGCGCGTCAAACTCCGGAGGCAGCGCCCGTCGTGAAAAGAGGCGATATGCCGGTGCATGCAACTGAGCAATGATGCTGCGCGACGCGTCAACCATCTCCCCAAGCAGGTCCGCCGGCAGGAAGACCGGAGTTTCACAGGGGCGAAACTCGATGTGCGTCCGCACCTCATGATCGAGAGCCTGAAGAAAGTCGTGATAGACAGCCTCGGTAAACGACGAGTTGAATCGCTGGCGAAGATCGGAAATCACGATAGACTTTCCTGATCGAGCCGAAGCCCGAAATTATGACTGAAGATCCTTGCCCGGTTTGAAGCGGATCGTCTTGCCCTCAGGGATCGCTACCTGAGTTCCGGTGCGCGGATTGCGCCCGATTCCGCGCTTCCGCGGCTTGACGACAAAGACCCCGAACCCACGCAACTCAATGCGCTCACCACGCTGCATCGCGGCCTTCATTGCCTCAAAGAGCGCCTCCACCGCGGCCTCAGCTTTGCTTCTCTGGACCCCCGTGCTCTCGGTAACTTTATTGATGATATCCAGCTTGATCATGGTCCCTCCCGCTATCTGCTGAAGCCGGGTATGCAAAGCCAGTGCACAATCCGGGGATGATCGATGCGCAATTCCCGCATGATTCATCAACAATTCATTAACGGTTCATGCGCGGCGCTCACCGCATACTCGAGGTTAAGTCACGCTAAATCACGGCGAATTATAGGAATCAGGCAGTTACAGTGTCAAGGAAAAGAAATTTGCGCAGAGATGCTTGCGGCTGCCGCCGGCCATCGGCTAGACTTCGCGCGTCTTCCACAAAGAAGAAATTGTCTGGCCAGGGAGAAACGAGACAAATGAGCGTCAAATCTGACCGTTGGATAATCAGGATGTGTCGTGAACATGGACTGATCGCCCCCTTCGAGGAGAAGCTGGTGCGCTCGGTTGACGGGCGCAGGATCATCTCGGCCGGCGTCTCCTCCTTTGGGTACGATCTGCGTCTCGCTTCTGACGGATTCCGCGTCTTCTCACCGATCGTCAGCGCAGAGATCGACCCGAAGAACTTCGACGAGAGTTCGCTGATCGAGGCACCACTGCGCTCGGCAGCGGACGGATCAAGCTACTGGCTGCTGCCGCCACTATCCTATGCACTGGGGGTGACGGTCGAGAGCTTCAATATTCCGCGCAACGTCATCGGGCTCTGCATGGGCAAATCGACCTACGCACGAAGCGGGCTGATCGTCAACACGACGCCGCTCGAACCGGGGTGGCGCGGCCGGCTGGTGCTCGAATTCTCCAACTCGGCCGATCTGCCCGTCAG
>CAIKMY010000428.1 GCA_903828635.1 uncultured Acidobacteriota bacterium | reverse complement strand
CGGTTGCTCCGGGTAACTCCGGTCTTTACACTGCGGGCAGCAGCGAGACCTTCACTTACACCCTGACGGTAACCAACAACGGTCCGTCGAATGCCGCTGACGTGGTGGTCACCGATACGCTGCCGACGGGTGTGCTCTTCAGTTCAGTGAGTGCAACAGGTAGTTTCAGTTGCCAGGCACCGGCAGCCGGCACCAACGGGGCAGTTACCTGCAGCAACCCCAATATGGGTGTGACCAGCGCAACGATCACGATCACCGCAAAACTGGCTGCCACCACCATTGGTACGGTTACCAACACTGCCAGTGTTGTCACCTCAACGACCGATCCAAACCCGGGCACTGCCAGCAATTCAGCGAGCAGCGCTCAGCAGACAGTGACGCGAGATGTGCAGCTGGCCGTCACCAAGACGGCACCGGCAGAGGTCAATGCCGGTGAGAGCCTTACTTACAACATCAAGGTCGTTAACAGCGGTGTTAGTACGGCGCTTGCCCACGAGGTCACTGATCAACTGCCGGCGAACACAACCTTTGATTCGCTGACTGCAACCGGAGATCTCTTTGGCAAGTGCGTGCAGAGTGGTGGCGCCCCGGGCACGGTCGCCTGTACCGGAGTTAATCTCTCGCCAGGCACCCACGAGCTCAATATCACCGTTAAGATAGCGAGGAATGCTCCGACTGGTACTCTTGCCAACACAGCGGTGGTCAAGGATAGTGGCGGAACAACAGTGACTTCCAATACCGCTAACACGACCGTCAAGCACCTGGTCGATCTCGAAATCGCGAAATCGGCCAGTCCCAATCCGGTTCGTGGCGGTCAGGACCTGGTCTACACCATAAAGGTAACCAATAACGGCCCAAGTGATGTCGCATCCGGGGAGTTCACGGTTAACGAGCCGACCTTCCCGCCAACCGGGACCACTATCAAGGGAACGATCAATGCCAATGGCTTTAGCTGTAATGGCACGTCATCCTTCCCGTGTACGATCAACACCAGTCTCTCATCTGGTTCATCGGCGACGATCACATTCACGGTGACGGTTAACCTGGGTTACACTCTGCCGATTACCAATACTGCCACCGTCTCCACGGTTGGTGCTAATGTTAGCGACCCGGTATCAGTCAACAACATCGCAACGGTGGTGACTCAGATCGAGCAGGTTGCTGATCTCTCGATTATCAAGACGGCAACAGCGACGGTGGTTGCTGGTGGAGGTACGCAGGGTGGAAGGATCACTTACACTTTGAGCATCGCCAATGCCGGGCCGAATGCCGCTGTTCCGACTTTTGTCAGAGATCAGGTTTCCAACAACACGACTTATGTCACCGGCTCAGCCGCGATTGTGGCCAGTACAGTCAGAATTAACGGCACCGCACCATCATCGCCGTTCAGCATGAACTGTAACATCTTTCCGGGCAACATCATTGAGTGCCGTCCCGGGGACAATACTGCGATCGACCCGGCATACACCAATGACGTTCTGCCTGCCGGCTTCCAGGGAGACATCACCTTCCAGGTTGATGTGCCGGCTGATATTAACCCCGGAACGATCGTCTCCAACCAGGCAACGGTAGTCACCTCGCAGTATACGACGACCACGACCCCCGGGCCTGGTCTGCCATACACTGGTGGGCCGTCTGTTGCTCCGATCGTCACGATTGATATCAACAGCAGCAACAACACCTCGACGACAGCGACGACGACGGTTGCTACGGTTGCTGATCTTGGTGTGACCAAAACCAGCAGTGCTGCGACAGTGATTGCCGGCAATGAAGTCGATTATACGATCTCGCTGAGCAATGCCGGGCCGAGCTTTGCGCGGAACGTAGTCATCACCGATACGCTGCCTGATGATCTGACCTTCTCCTCGATTGTATCCAAACCGTCGGAGTTTGCCTGCACATCACCAACTCAGGGGACATCAGGTGCAATAACCTGCACCGCCGGTATCCTTCCTCCCACCGGAGGAACGCCACTGACCTTCGTCATCAGGGCGCGTGTCAGGATCGATGCGCAGAGAAAGAACCCCTGCGTGCTGAATACGGTAACGGCTGGAGCCTCGACGCCTCAGTCTTCAACAAGTCCGTCATACACCGATACTCTGCCAAACACGGCAACGGTATCAACCTGTGTTACCCCGGTCTCCGATATCGCGGTTACCAAGTCGTTCAGGGTTCTTAAGCCCAACCCGCTCTTCCCGAATGCGACGATACCCGTTGCGCCGGATCAGAACGTGATTACCGCCGGAACCGAGTTTGAGTACATCATCACTCTTACAAATAACGGCCCGAGTGCGGCTCAGTTGATTCGGTTGATTGATGATCTCCCGGACTACCAGCGGGTGCTTGACGTCCAGATCATCCAGTCGCCAAATCCGTCAGGGATGCCTAACTTCGCCTGTACGCCCAACCTCTACCCGATTCAGGGTGGTTCCGGAACGGCTGAACTGGTCTGTGACGCTTTCGAGTTGCCACCTAATACCACTTCCGACGGCAAGGTCAATCCTGCTGGTACGGTCACCTTCAAAATGAGGATGCTCCAGCAGGCGGATACTTCGCAGGCCGGGACACCTTCCAGTGGTCCGAAGGTGGTCAATTTCCAGAATAAAGTCTATGTTTCATCTCGCTCGATCGATCCGACGAGCAACAGTGCCAGTGATTATCCCCTCGTCGGCGGCTATGTCGACACGACTCCGGATGCGGATGGTCGCTTCGACAACGCCAGGTTTGTGAGAGACGTTCCGGTAACCTTCATCGCCGATCTGCTGGCAAGCAGCAAGATCGACACTCCTGATCCGGTAGTTGCAGGCTCGAATATTACCTATACAATTAAAGCCTCAAATATCGGGCAGAGTGCGGCTTACAACGTAGCGATCAATGATCCGTTACCGGCAGGTACCGTCTTCATCTCAGCTTCTGCGAGTTCGGGAGCAACTCTGACTACACCAAATGTCGGTCAGAACGGCACAGTAATCGCGACCTGGAATGCCGCCGGAGGCACACCTGACGGACTGACACCAAATGGTGTGGAGCGAACTCTTTCGATCGTTGTCCGGGTCTGTGCCGATTTCCAGCAGAACTTCCTCGCTGGTAATGCACAGATGTGTCAGACCAATCTGACCAACAGTGCGACGGTCACCGCCGTCACCGATCAGGAGGTCGGGACGTCATCAAATGACGTGGCTACCGCAACTACTACTGTTCAGGCTCAGGCAGATGTCTCGATTGTCACCTCGGGGCCAGCGTCTGCCAGCTTCAGCACTTCGGTGTCACAAGCGACGCTGACCTACACATTGCAGGTCAGCAATGCCGGTCCGTCAAATTCTGTCAACACGATTGTTACCGACGTACTGCCGGCTGACTTCAAGGTTGCCACGAACGGTCTCAGTTCGACGATTCCGGGAACGACCTTCAACGTTACTGAAGTCGCCGGCATCCAGACCGTGACTGCCAACATTGGGGTGCTCGGCGCGGCCAATCAGTGTTCAACCACTCCACGACCGACCAGCGGGACGATTAGCATCACGGTCGTTGTGCCGATTATGAATGCGCTCGTTACAGTTGGAAACACTGCGACTATCATCAACAATAACTGCCTGGCCGATCCCAATCCGGCCAATAACAGCTCTAACTGGTCAGTCTTCATTACGGCTCCCGGTCTTTCAGCATTCAATTCTTATCCTGCCTCAGCTGAGGCTAGCGATGCGCAGCCAGGGTCGATTCTCTTCTTCCCGGTCTACACTTCCGATGCGGCCAACACTGCCGCTCAGGATACGAAGATCAACATCACCAATACCTCACAAACCGAGAGGGTATGTGTTCACCTCTTCGCGGTTGACGGTTCGAGCTGTTCGGTGCTTGATGCGTTCATCTGCCTGACTCCCAATCAGACAACGACGCTGATGGCCTCGGATTTTGATCCAAGTAGTACCGGTTACATCGCGGCGGTCGCTGTTGATTGCGAGACTGGTCTGCCAAATGATTTCAATGCCCTGATTGGTGATGAGTATGTCAAGTTCTCGAGCAAGCATCGAGCCTCACTTGGTGCATTCTCGGTTCAGGCATTGAAAGCCTCGCCGGGAGGGGTTGACCCAACGGTGGTTACCACTGACTTGAAGTTTGATGGAATCAACTACAACCGACTACCGAGGGTACTGGCACTTGACAGTATTCCAGCGGTTGATAACGGCAACAGTACCATGATGATTCTTGATCGAATTGGTGGTGATTACACAATCAGCTCTAACTCGATCGGCAGCGTCACCGGGTTGCTCTATGATGATGCTGAGGCTCCATTCAGTTTCACTGCCTCTTTTGGATGTCAGGCACGTGTAACGCTCTCCAACTCCTTCCCGAGAACCTTCACCCCGTTCACAAGGGTGATCAGTGCAGGCAAAACGGGGTGGATGAAGATCTACACTGCCGGCCAGGGGGCAGCCGGTGACAAGGCAATCATCGGATCAATGATCAATTACAATCCGAACAACACTGCGGAGAGTTACAGTCAGGGACATAACCTGCATCACTTGACACTGACCAGTTCGGCGGTCATTACGATCCCGGTTGTTCAGTCAAACTGCACGTTCTGATCCCTTTAAGGGCAGGAAGATGCAGAGATAATCGAAAGGCCGGAGGGGTATTCCTTCCGGCCTTTCGTTCGTCAGGTCTGCCGTGATAATGTCAGTGCGGAGGATGTAGAGGGTGCGCAATACCGGGTCATCGACAATACTCTGCCTTTCGAGTTATGAGAAGGGGCAGGAATTCATTCGCGAGGCAAAGCGCCAGGGCTGGCATGTAGTATTCATGACCAATGAGAAAATGAGTGGTGCCGATTGGCCGCGAGACTGTATCGACGAGTTTTTTGTCATGCCGGTATTGACGGTGAGAGAGCACATGATCAATGCCGTGAGCTACCTTGCACGTCACAACCGTATAGAGCGGATTGTCGCCCTTGATGAGTTTGATCTGGAGATGGCAGCCAGTCTGAGGGAGCACCTGCGAGTCAGGGGGATGGGGGAGACGACCACTCGCTATTTCCGGGATAAGCTGGCGATGCGCATGAGGGCACAATCACGAGGTGTCAGAGTCCCGGAGTTCAGCCCGATCTTTAATCACGATGATCTGCGTTCATTTATGGTGAGGGTACCAGGGCCGTGGGTGATGAAACCACGATCGTCGGCCTCAGCGATCGGCATTCGCAAGATTACGACGGCAGAGGAGATCTGGCCGATCATCGAGTCACTTGGCGATCAGCAGTCACACTACCTGCTGGAACGATTTGTCCCCGGAGAGGTCTTCCACGTTGACTCAATCGTCGCCGAGAGGTCGGTTCTCTTCTCATTGGCCAGCAAGTATGGTGCGCCGCCGATGAGTATCTCCCACGAAGGAGGGATTTTCACCAGCCGGACACTGCCGCGGAAGTTGCGGGAGGCAAAGGATCTGAGAAAGATTAATCGTGAGGTTATCAGGGGATTGGGGATGGTTGAAGGGGTGACGCACGCGGAGTTCATTCGCGGCCGGGAGGATGGTCAGCTCTATTTTCTGGAGATTGCCGCGAGGGTTGGCGGTGCCAATATCGCCGAGATGGTTGAGGCCGCCAGCGGTCTCAACCTCTGGGCAGAATGGGCGAGAGTTGAGCTGGCGACTGAGGATGATCATTATGAGCTGCCGGCCACTCGTGATGTGAATTCCGGGATTGCCATCACCCTTGCGCGTCAGGAATGGCCTGATCTTTCAGGCTATGTTGATGAGGAGATTGTCTGGAGGATGAAGCGGCGACACCATGCCGGGCTGATTGTGGCCTCGACCGATGAGCACCGAATTGAGGCATTACTGGCCAGCTACGCGGAGCGCTTTCATGACGATTTCCACGCCACATTACCGGTTCCGGAGAATGCAACCAACTGAGGCGAGGCGAGCAGCCTGAGCAGAGCCGTCAGCCCGAGAGAAGTCTTCAGAGGATCATCGTCCGGCGAGCCTCGCGAGGCTGATTGCTTTGGCGGCAATGGCGCCATGTCCGACGGCGGTGGCCACGCTGAGGCAGGCCGGGCGAGTGACATCGCCGATAGCATAGACGCAATCGATCGAGGTTCGCTGCTGCTGATCAACAATGATGTAGTTCTCCTCATCGAGCTTCAGCCGTCCGGTGAATGGCTCAACATTCGGCGTGATACCGATCTTGATGAAGACGCAGGCAGTGTTGAGCGGAAAAGTCGTGCCGGTAGTGAGATGGCGCAGGATGATGCGTTCCGTGCGATCACTGCCCTCGATGGCCACGATTTCGGCGTCGGTGACAAAGCTGATATTGGCTGTTCGTTGTGCCTCCTCCAGCCAGGATTGACGAGCACGAAAGCGGTCTGAGCGATGAATCAGGGTGACGCTTGGGCAGACGCGTGAAAGAATGATGGCGTTCTCGACCGCCGAGTCTCCACCGCCAACGACGCTGACCGGCAGCCCCGCATAGAGTGAATGATCACGAGTGCCCGAAAAGCTGACCCCACGGGCGGCAAACCTTTCTTCACCGGGGATGTCAAGTCGACGCTTTCGTGCACCGGTAGCAATGATCAGCGCACCTGCCTTTACCTGCCGCCCGTTGACGAGCAGGGATCGCCGATCGAGATCGATCTGCCCGCTTTGGCACCCGGTTATCCACTCGGCTCCAACCGCACGAAGGTGCTCTTCAAAGCGATCACGCATCTCGATTCCGGTGAGCATTGGCAGGCCAGGATAATCGGGGATCTGGTGATGCATCATCAGCATCTGGCCACCAAGCTGCGGCTCTCGTTCAAGCAGGATGGCACGCATGCCGAGTGAGTGACACCAGAGCATGGCGCTGATGCCTGCGGGACCACCGCCAAGAATGAGCACATCGGGATCATTCTTCATTGGCGCGCTCCCAGTCTGGCGATTGTCAGATCCATCTCTGGTGGTGGCGACGCCGTGAAGCTCATCGGTTCGTTGGTCGCCGGATGACGAAAATGGAGTTGCCAGGCGTGCAGAAGGTGATATTGCAGCCCAATCTCTTTGGCTGAGGGGTCAGGTGGTGTGGCATAGATCGGGTCTCCGGTCAGCGGATGACCAATTGAAGCGCAGTGGATCCGAATCTGGTGGGTGCGTCCGGTCAATGGCTCCATTTCAAGCAGGGTATGTTCGGCAAAGCGCTGACGCACGATGAAAGTCGTCTTTGCCGGCTTGCCACTGTCGACGATTCGCCAGCGTGGCCAGACCCCTTCAACCGCACCGATCGGCCCGTTAATTTCACCATGGTTACTATTGACGTACCCGCTGACCAGTGCGAGATAGGTCTTCTTCACCCAGCGCTCGCGGAAATGTTTTGACAGGGTACGGCTGGCGCGCGGCGTTTTGGCAACGACGATTGCGCCAGAGGTCTGCCGATCGAGCCGGTGAACCAGCACCGGACGCACTGCTTCCCCTTCGCTCTGCCAGAAGTGCCAGGCCAGTCCATTGGTTAGTGTCCCTGATTTTTCCCGGTGGCTTGGGTGAACCAGCAGACCACGCGGCTTGTTGACGACAATCAGGTGTGCATCCTCGAACAGAATTGAGAGCGGGATCGCTTCCGGTGTTGCCGATGACTTGTCTGCCGCCTGCATCCTGACGGTTACCAGATCCCCTGTGGCGAGGCGATATCCCTTGAGTGATGGCAAGCCGTTGACTTGAATTGCGCCCTCGCTGATCAGGCGCCGTACTCGCGTCTGGCTCACCTTTGGCAGCTGATGGCAGACAAATTGATCCAGTCGGAGCTGCTCATCGCCTGCCTGAAATTCGAAATGGAGACTATCCGGTGACAGCATGAATTGGTTGATTTACCCGATTATTCCTCGACGAAGAGAATCAGAGGAGGTTGGCGCTCAGCGGGAAGGGAATCGAAGTAACGATCGAGAGCGTCGAGCAACATTCTGAGTTCGATCTTTCTGAAGGTTGACGGCAGGGCCAGCATTCGTTCCCTTGCCTTGTGATAGACGCCGACAGCTCCACGCACATTCCCACACCGGTCATGATGGAGAGCGACGGCGGCAAGAATCAGCGATTGCAAGAAAATCTTCTCGATACCCTCCGCCTCGCGCCAGGGCGCTTCCAGAACCTCATGGCACTCGTAGTACTCACCACGATTGAAGAGGTCAGCCGCCTCACTCAGCAGGTGATCACCATCGTGATTGCTCATTCGGCTCTCGCCGCATCATCAGAATGAGTAGCGACTGTCTGCTCCGGGCTGCTGGCGGCACGCAGCCTCTCAATCATTGCGCTCAGTCGATCGATATCGTTTTTAGCCTCGGAAAGAGTGCGTCTGCCGGCAAGATAGCCCTGCCAGTAATCACTCTGGACGATTGGTTTGAGCCGCTCCTCCCCGAGGGCACTTGCCAGTACCGCAATCAACATCCCCGATATCTGCGCGTGGTCAACGTAGCGACTGATCACACTGAAGGCCATCTCGGCTGAATCGATCCCCCAGTCGGGGATCTCCAGAGAAGGCACATTCTCGATCTCCAGGTTTTCGTTCATTGTCAAATCCTGCTGGCAGAGCCTGATCCCGGGCCGACGAGTGGCAGATCAGCGACTTCAACGACACCGCTGACAACGTCACCCGTTCTGACTTCAAGCCGGGTCCCAGCCGCAAGGTGTCTGTTATCGACATAGCCCAGCGCCACCTGTCGGCCGAGGAGCGGGCTGAAGGTTGAACTGGTGATCTGTCCGACCTCGTGGCCGCTCATCCCGTCATCAGTGGACAGCAGCAGACTGCCGGGTGCAATCTCCGCTGTCGAGACCGCCAGCAGCCCCCGGAGACGTTTTGCCGGCTGGCCCCGCCAATGAATTTTGGCGATCGTCTCCTGGCCAAGATAGCAACCCTTGGTGTAGCTGATCGCTTTGTCCAGCCCGGTTTCGAGGACGATGTAATCTTCTCCGGCGTCAACCCCTTCGCGCGGTATCCCGGCCTCGATTCGCGCCGTCTCGAATGACTCGGCGCTGGCAAGTGCCACACCAAACTCACGACCGGCTTCAACCAGGTGATCGCGCAGACCGGGCAGGAGGCTGGCTGGCAGAAAGAGGTCCCAGCCCTCCTGCCCGCAGCGGCGATGCGCCGCCACCATCAGTTCGATACCGTTGATCGATCCCCTGACCATTCGGTATTCCGGGTCCGCCGCCACTTCAATACCTGTCAGGGCACACAACAACGCCCCTGCACGCGGGCCCTGAAGCGAGAGCAGCCCGAGCTGCTCGCTCCGATCCTCGACGACGAACTGACCAAAGGGCACGAAACGACTGAGGATGGCAACTACTTTGTCGCGATTGATCCCGTCGACTTCGAGCAGCAGCGCCCCGTCTTCCCACGTGGCATAGATTCTGGCCAGTGCCTGCAACCTTCCTCTGATCGTCGGAAAAGCGGCCACCACCCCGTGTCCCGGTACCAGCCGCCTGACCTCGTTGGTGATCTGCCCATTGAGAAACTCTTTCGCATTCGCCCCGCTGAGGCTGATCTTCCCGGATGATGAGAGATCGAGAATGGCAACACCTTCGTGAATTGCCCGGTAACCGCTCTTGAAAAGATCCTCACTGGCAATGGTCTTGGCAACACTGTTGACTCCGGTGTCATCAGTGCCACCGCCATCGGCCGGACTGCTCGCCCTCTTCGGGCTGACTTCAAGTGAACTCATTTGTTAACCGATCGATTGGCTTTCAACCTGAAAAAAGGCTCCTCACACCGGTCAGGCGCGAGGAGCCTGTCTCGTCTCTCAAAGGCTCATACTGAAAAGGAGCTGCCGCATCCGCATCCACCCTGTGCATTCGGGTTATTGAAAGTGAAACCCGAGCCCATGACGCTGCTGACAAAATCGATCTGAACGTTGTCGAGATGCTGCGCACTGATAAAATCAACGAAAAAGCGGAGACCGTGGGACTCAATCACTTCGTCGTTGGCCTGCGGTGCATCGTCAATTTCCAATACATACTGCAGTCCCGAACAGCCCCCCGGTCTGACACGCACCCGCAGGCCCCCGTCATTGTTAACCTGCTCTGTCGCGAGGAACTTCTTCACCTCTTGCGCTGCCGAATCGGTAATAAACAAATTCATGGTCTGATTCTCCTTGGATGTTTCTGAATAAAAGTCACACACTATGACTGGCAGCCCTGCCACAAAACTGCCATCAATAAAAACTTGCTGACAAAAAAGCTTGCTGACAAAAGCCTGATTTCAGTCGAGCCTGTTCCCGGTTTTACGCATCTCACTGATGGATAACCAACAAAACTGTTAAAACAAAACTGTTATAACAAAACTGTTAAAACAAGATTGTTGAAATTCAACAATCTTGTTGAATTTGTTGAACATTATTCAAACCCGTCAGAGCTCATTCAATAAAACAAGAAAGTTCACCGGCCTCACCTCTTATTTATTGAGATTGAGAACCGGGAGAGCCTTTGGCGCTTTAAGCGCCTCGATGCTCACCTGAGCGGCCACCTGCTGCGCCAGGCCACGGAATGCCGCCGCCTGAGCACTCGCCGGATGCGAGATGACCACCGGTATTCCGAGGTCACCTCCCTCGCGAATGCTCATCGCAATCGGAACAGCGCCGAGGAAGGGAACACCATAACGTTCCGCTAGTGCCTCACCACCGCCATTGCCGAATATATGGTACCTCTCACCGTGCGCACATTCAAAATAGCTCATATTTTCGACGATCCCAAGAATCGGGACGTGGAGCTGTTCAAACATGCTGTAGGCCTTGCGGACATCGCTCAGGGCAACCTCCTGCGGTGTCGTCACCAGCACAGCCCCGGCGACCGCGACCATTTGCGCGAGGCTCAACTGCACATCGCCTGTCCCCGGAGGCATATCGACCACCAGATAGTCGAGATCTCCCCATTCGACCTGACGCAGAAACTGCGAAACTGCCGAATGGAGCATCGGGCCGCGCCAGACTACCGCTTTGTCACCCGGGTTGAGCAGCCCGATCGACATCGTCTTCACCCCGTGGTAGACCGGCGGAATGATCACATTGCCGCGTGCCATCGGCAGGTCATGCCCACCCATCATGATCGGCACATTCGGCCCGTAGACATCGGTGTCAAGAATGCCGACGCGTGCCCCCATCAGCGCCAGCGAGACTGCAAGATTGACCGAGACGGTCGACTTGCCAACTCCACCCTTGCCTGAACTGACGGCGATGATGTGGCTGATACCCGCGATCTCCGAGCGATCGATCGCCCCGCGCGCCTTTGGCACCTCGGCGTCCATCTTTACTTCGACCCGCTCTACTCCGGGGATCGACATCACGGCCTTCTCCGCCTCAAATTTTAACTGGTCCCGAACCGGACAGGCCGGTGTCGTCAGCACGAAGCGAAAACTGACGATCCCCCCGCAAATTGCCAGATCACGTATCATGTTCAACGAGACGATATCCTTGTGCAGATCGGGATCCTTCACCCCGCGCAAAGCCTGCAGCACCCTCTCCTGCCCGATTTCCTCGATCGATGTACTCTCTTCCATCCCGAACGATTCTCCTTCTTTCCCCTTCTCCTGCCAGTATGTCTGTTTTATCTGATTTGTCTCAGTGGATGGCCTCTGCCCCCTCATCTTCGGACGATCTGCGTCAGAGCCGGTCCGAGAATGCGAAACTCACAGTCGCGATGCCCGTCGACGATGCGACACTCACGCATCACCTCGCCACCGAGCGCTTCACGATAGATCCGCACCTCCTCATCACAAATCCCGGGGTACGCGATCGCCAGACTCTCCGTCGGACAGTGGCGATGGCGCAACCTGTAAGATCCATCCCGCTGACGGCGACTGTCCGCTACATAGCCTCGCGAAGTCAGCACTCTCGCCAACGCCTTGACGCGATCGTCAAACCCCAGCCCGACCAACTCATCCCTCATCTGCGCGATCAATTCATTGGCCCGTCCGGCAAGAACCCTTTCCAGCCCGTCACTCCCGTACTGCCGCTCAACCTCGACGAGGATCTCCCGTGCCAGCACATCATAATTCTGCGGAAAGAGGCATCGCGCCTTCGTCGTCAACCGGTAGATGTAGCGCGGGCGGCCTCGCTCGTGACGCTGTTTCTCGTATCCAATCAGACCATCTTGCTCAAGAAGGCTCAAATGACGCCGTACGCAGACCTTGCTCACTCCCATCGACTCGGCCAGCTGCTCAACACTCATCGAACCGTTGCCCTTCAGCAGGTCGATGATCAGGCTGCGCGACGATTTCAGAATGTTCTCAACGGTCGCTCCACTCATAAGTCGCATCTTAGCCGCCGGGCTCGGAATTTGTCAACTTTTTGGTTGTCATATTTTTCTCGCGGGATGGCGTGATCCATGCGACGAGCCATGTTATATTGTGCTTTCGCCCTGAGCCCTGAGATCGATAGAACTGTGGGAGCATTGGTGGGAGTGCTAATGTAACACCTCCGGAATATTCCCGGGAATCGGGACTTTCCGCGAATATTGAACATCACAGTCATACTGGGAGTCAGGGCCGGGCAACTGGGTGGCGATCATCCTCGAGCACTGGGCGGGAGCACTGGGCAGGGGCACTGGGCAGGGGCACTTATCCGGGACAAGTCGGAGCCACCGCGAGAGGATGGCGCGGCCATTATGCGTAATTCAAACCATCATAATTCGAACCATCATAATTCGAATCATGCGGTCTTTCATGGCTTATCGTATCGATTATCGTATCGATTATTAGATCGG
>CAIKMY010000427.1 GCA_903828635.1 uncultured Acidobacteriota bacterium | reverse complement strand
CTTCTCGTCAAGCCCCTGGGAGGCGGCATAATCGCGCACATCCTGGGTGATCTTCATCGAGCAGAAATGGGGCCCGCACATCGAGCAGAAGTGAGCGGTCTTGGCACCGTCCTGCGGGAGAGTCTCATCGTGGTACTCACGCGCAGTCTCCGGATCGAGCGAAAGGTTGAACTGATCCTCCCAGCGAAATTCAAAGCGGGCCTTGGAGATAGCATTGTCGCGAAGCTGCGCGCCGGGACGGCCCTTGGCGAGGTCAGCGGCGTGGGCAGCAATCTTGTAGGCGATGACGCCATCCTTGACATCCTTGCGATCGGGCAGACCGAGGTGCTCCTTGGGAGTGACGTAGCAGAGCATGGCGGTACCGAACCAGCCGATCATCGCCGCACCAATGGCGGAGGTGATGTGATCATAGCCGGGAGCGATATCCGTGGTCAGCGGCCCGAGGGTGTAGAAGGGTGCCTCGTGGCAAACAGCGAGCTGCCGCTCCATGTTTTCGCGGATGAGGTGCATCGGGACGTGGCCCGTGCCCTCGATCATCACCTGGCAGTCCTGCTCCCAGGCGATGCGCGTCAGCTCACCGAGAGTGTCGAGTTCGGCAAACTGCGCTTCATCGTTGGCATCGGCCAGCGATCCCGGCCGCAGTCCGTCACCAAGCGAAAAGCTGACATCGTAAGCCGCCATGATCTCGCAGATCTCGCGGAAGTTGGTGTAGAGGAAGCTCTCGCGATGATGAGCGAGGCACCATTTGGCCATGATCGAACCGCCGCGGGAGACGATGCCGGTCGTCCGACGCGCGGTCAGCGGAATGTAGGCCAGCCGCACCCCGGCGTGAATCGTGAAGTAGTCGACGCCCTGCTCGGCCTGCTCAATCAGTGTGTCACGGTAGATCTCCCAGGTAAGGTCTTCGGCCTTGCCGCCAACCTTTTCAAGGGCCTGGTAGATCGGCACCGTCCCGATCGGCACCGGAGAATTGCGAATGATCCACTCACGCGTCGCGTGGATATTCTTGCCGGTCGAGAGATCCATGACGGTATCGGCGCCACATTTGGTCGCCCAGCGCATCTTCTCGACCTCCTCCTCGATTGAGGAGGCAACGGCTGAATTACCGATGTTGGCGTTGATCTTGACGAGAAAGTTGCGGCCGATGATCATCGGCTCTGCTTCGGGATGGTTGATGTTGGCCGGAATGATCGCCCGGCCGCGCGCCACTTCATCGCGGATAAATTCGGGAGTGACTATCCGTGGCAGCGTGGCACCGAAGCTCTCACCCGGATGGCTGAAGAAGAGGTCGTTGCGTGCCCGCCCGCCACGCTCGATTTCACGGCTGATCTCCTCGCGATAAAGATTCTCGCGCAGCGCGACAAACTCCATCTCGGGTGTAACGATGCCGCGACGGGCATAGTGCATCTGCGTCACCCGATGGCCGGACTTTGCACGCAGCGGCGAACGACGGAGCCCCGGAAACTCCTCCAGCCGCCCCTTCGACTTCTCACGGGCTGCGGCTTCTTCGCCAGTCGAACGATAACCGTTATCGACCGGTCGGACATCACGCCCCTCGTACTCCTCAACATCACCACGCGCGATGATCCAGTCACGACGCCGCGCCGGCAGACCGTCACGCACATCTCCGTGATAGGCGGGATCGCCCCACGGACCACTCGTATCGTAGGCATAGATTGGATCGTTGACCTCGATTGACCCGTCGACTGTTTTGGTGACGTGCTGGCGAATCTCGCGGAAAGGGACACTGACCCCCTCGCTGCTGCCCGCCTTGTAAACCCGACGCGAGGCCGGAAGCTGATTGTTGCTCGAATTACCGTTGATCTGTGTACTCATTGACAATCTCCACCAATATCAGGCCGGAATATCTAAAATAATGGTGACAATAATGGCGACTCCCGAGCCTCAGCCGCCAATGCAGGACATCGTCCGCAGCGGCTGGACAAAATCGCGGTCGTTGATATGATGCCGCTCCTCCTTCTTCGCGATCGTCGCCAGGATAAAGCTGACCAGATCATCGCGCGAGGCACCGGCTCGCAGGAGGCTCTTGATGTCATGCTCGACCGTTGAGAAAAGGCAGGTCCGAATCATCCCGTCGGCAGTAAGGCGAATGCGACTGCAATGGCCGCAGAATGGCTGGGTGACCGGATTGATGAACCCAACCTCGCCGGGAGCTCCATCGGCAAAACACCAGCGACGCGCCGTCTCGGCCGGTGATTCGGCCGCCACCCTCTCCAGAGGATAGACGCTCGCGATACGCTCGCGCAACTCCTCACCGGAAACAACCATCTCGCGCCGCCAGACCTTGCCATTGTCGAGCGGCATGAATTCGATGAACCTGACGTGGAGCCCCTTCTCCCGGGCCATCGCCGCGAAATCGGGGGCCTGATCGTCATTGATCCCGCGAATGACCACACAGTTGACCTTGACCGGGAAGAGCCCCGCCTCAACGGCCGCATCGATCCCCGCCATCACCCGCGGCAGATCACTCCGCCCCGTCATCAGCGCAAAACGATCCGGAGTCAGCGAATCAAGACTGATCGTGATCCGCCGCAAGCCCGCCTCTTTCAGCCCCCGTGCCCGATCAGCAAGAAAATGGGCGTTGGTCGTCATTGCCAGATCGCCAACTCCCGGCAATGACGCCAGCCGCGCCACCAGCCCCTCGACATCGCGCCGGATCATCGGCTCACCACCAGTTACCCTCAGCTTATCGATGCCAAAGGAAACGAAGACCTCCGCGAGGCGGATGATCTCCTCGTAACTGAGAATCTCTGCTCGCGGCCGCCACTCCATCGCCTCCTTCGGCATGCAGTAGAAACAGCGATAATTGCAGCGATCCGTCACCGAGATGCGCAGGTCCCGTATCACCCGGTTATGACTGTCACGCAATACTGGTGTCATGGTTGTTCCAGGGGATAATTAGTTGTTACACTGCGATTACTCAATCGTCACCTGCGTCATTTTATCACCGACGCGGATCGACTCGACGACCGACTGGCCCTCGGTCACCCTGCCGAAGACCGCATAATTGCCATCGAGAAACGAGGCTTCACCAAGTGTAATATAGAACTGCGAGCTGGCGCTGTTCGGATCCGAGGAACGGGCCATGGCGACGGCTCCCGCTGCACCATGCCTGAGATTGGGCGAGACCTCGAGCGGAATGCGTTTGTCGGATCCCCCCATGCCATTGCCCCACGGGCAGCCACCCTGAATGACGAAGCCGGGCTCGACCCGATGAAAGGTCAGACCGTCGTAAAAATTGCGCTCGACGAGAGAGATGAAGTTGGCGGTCGTGATCGGAGCAAGATCCTCGTTGAGAAGAATCCTGATCGTTCCCTTTCCGGTCTCAATCACGGCGCTGCGGTTCTTCGATTCTGACATCTGCTTGTTTCTCCTTAATCTGTTGTCCAGTCTGTTATCAGCTCTGTCTGTCTCACATATTCGTCTTACGTGTCTTATTACATGTTACATGTTTACATGTCTTACATATTATTGTCAGTCTGCCGACCAAAGATAAACTTCTCGATGGCAAGAGCGACGCCGTCATTCTCGTTGGAGGCAGTCACAGCAAAGTTCATCGCTTTCAACTCATCATCGGCATTGGCCATGACGACACCAGTGCCGGCATAGTCGAGCATTGGCAGATCGTTATGATTATCGCCAATAGCCATGATTTCGTCACGCGCAATCCCGTGCAGGCGGGCCATTGCGGCAAGACTCTCCCCCTTCGAGGCGGTCAGGCTGAGAACATCGAGAATCGTCAGGTCGATCGAGCGATAGCGAGTCTTGAAGAGCCTGACACGCCCATCCATCTCCCTTTCCAACAGGGCGGCAAACTCGTCCATTAGTGCGCACGTGCCGGAGAAGAGCATCTGTACGGGAGGATGATCGATGTATCCGAGCAGGTCGTCAACCTCGACCACAGCCTCTCGATAGCGCTGGAGATAGCCGTTGAGCGCACGATTGGCGGATGAGACCCCCTCGATGACCATGGTGCCGAGTCCGTGAGGATCATCACAGCAGATCATATCGACTCCAGCCTCGCGGCCGACGCAGACGATGTTCCGCGCAATCCCGTCGTCGAGCGGGTGGAAATCGAGAGTTTCGAGAGTCTCAACATCCTTGGTCAGGGCGCCATTGTGAGAGACGAGCGGCAGGTTGAGGCCAAGTTGCTGCAGCAGGAGGCGCGCCGAGCCGAATCTTCGCCCGGTGAGAAGCATGACGCGCACCCCGAGTGAGGCCGCGCGTTCGAGCGCCACCCTGTTCCCCGGAGTCAGCTCACCATGTGTGGTCAGCAGCGTCCCATCAATATCCAGTGCCAGCAGTTTGATCGGCATAATCTCCCAATGAATCTACCACCCGCTCCACACGTTTTCAATTGAAGCCACCGCCGCCACCCACAGAAAACTTATAAAGTAATAACGATCAGTTATCTTCTTGCTGCGAAGGTTGATTCGCTTGTACTATTCGTTTATGAGTAAAAGAGCATTAATTACAGGAATCACCGGTCAGGATGGAAGCTACCTGAGCGAGCTGCTGCTTGACAAAGGATATGAAGTTTACGGGATCATCCGACGTGCGAGTACCTTCAACACGGAGCGGATTGACCACCTCTACCAGGATCCCCATATCAGCGGAACGCGCCTGCACCTCGTCTATGGCGACCTCAACGATGCCAGTTCACTTAACAAGATCCTGCGCGACGTGCAGCCGGACGAGATCTACAACCTTGGGGCACAGTCCCATGTCCGGGTAAGCTTCGATATTCCGGAGTACACGGCCGAGGTCGGAGCACTCGGGACGATGCGACTCCTCGAAGCACTTCGCGAGACAGGACTCCAGCAAACGCGGTTTTATCAGGCATCCTCGTCAGAACTCTTCGGCAAGGTGCAGGAGATACCGCAGCGGGAGACGACCCCCTTCTACCCCCGCAGTCCCTACGCGGTGGCCAAGCTCTACTCATACTGGATCACTGTCAACTACCGCGAAAGCTACGATCTCTTCGCCTGCAACGGCATCCTTTTTAATCACGAGAGTCCGCGCCGCGGCGAGACCTTCGTGACGCGGAAGATAACCCGGGCAGCGGCGGCGATCAAGCTCGGCCTGGAGTCGAAGCTCTATCTCGGCAACCTCGACGCACAACGCGACTGGGGGTTTGCCGGTGACTACATCGAAGCGATGTGGCTGATGATGCAGCAGGAGAAGCCGGACGACTATGTCATTGCCACCGGTGAGACCCATTCGGTACGCGAATTTCTCGACGAAGCCTTTGGCTATCTCGATCTCGACTGGAAGGAATATGTCGAGATCGACCCCCGCTATTTCCGGCCGGCGGAGGTTGATCTGCTGATCGGGGATGCAAGCAAGGCGCGAAAGACGCTCGGCTGGACACCAAAGGTCAGTTTTCGCGAGCTGGTGCGGATGATGATCGACGCCGACCTCGCCAGACTGAAAGCCTGAAGCCTGTTAACCAGATGACAATCAATAAATGGCCCGACCTGAAATGTATTGGCTGACCTGAAATGTATTGGCTGACCTGAAATGTATTGGCTGAAAGGATGATTGCATGTCCGTCTCGGAATTCCCCTACCGACGAGTGGTCGTGACCGGAGGTGCCGGTTTCCTCGGATCCTATGTCGTCGAGAAGCTGCGGCAACGCGGCGTCGAGGAGATCTTTGTGCCGCGCAGTCGGGACTACGATCTGGTGAGAATGGATCATGTCGAGCGCCTCTACGACGATGCACAACCTGATCTTGTCATTCACATTGCTGCGGTAGTCGGCGGCATCGGGGCCAACCGTGCCAATCCCGGGCGCTATTTTTACGACAATCTGATGATGGGGGTCCAACTGATGGAGCAGGCGCGACAGCGCGGAATCTCCAAGTTTGTCGGGCTGGGAACAATCTGTGCGTATCCGAAGTTCACACCGGTTCCGTTTCGCGAGGAGGATATCTGGAATGGCTATCCGGAGGAGACCAATGCTCCCTACGGGCTGGCGAAGAAGATGATGCTGGTGCAGTCACAATCATATCGTGAGCAATATGGGTTCAACTCGATTTTCCTGCTGCCGGTCAATCTTTATGGTCCGCGTGACAACTTTGATCTCCAATCGTCGCACGTCATTCCGGCGCTGATTCGCAAGTGTCTTGAGGCCATCGAGCGGGGAGCGGAGCAAATCGAGTGCTGGGGAAGCGGTCTGCCGACGCGTGAATTCCTGTACGCCGAGGATTGCGCGGAGGGGATACTGCTGGCCGCCGAGTGCTACGACAAATCGGAGCCGGTCAACCTCGGGGCTGGCTTTGAGATCTCGATCAGGGAGCTGGCAGAGAAGATCGCGCGGCTGACGGGCTTTGCGGGAGAGATCGTCTGGGACGCCTCGCAGCCCGATGGTCAGCCACGACGCTGCCTCGACGTGACGCGGGCCGAGCGCGAGTTCGGCTTTCGTGCCCGGACAGGCTTCGACGAGGGGCTTCGCCAGACGATCGAGTGGTATCGCGGGATCATCGCCAAGCCGGCAGGCTCAACGAACGGCTCCTTTGGGTGAATAGCGCCCGATAGCCTGAGGGAAGGCAACGATGGAGGCCGGGGTGCGCACCTTGCCCTCGACGATGATGTCACGGGCGGAGAGTTCCTGCTCATAGACGGCCAGATTGGCATCGCGATCAGGGGAGATAACCGCCCCCTTCAATTCGAGGCCGGCAAAAAGGCCGCGACTGCGCGAGTAAGATATCACCTGGGCCTTGAGCAGAATATCGGTTGAGGCAGAGGTATTGCGACCGATGGGTCCGGCGGAGACAGCCGCGCCGGCGCCGATCTCGAACTTGTTCTGGAGCAGCCCCTCAACGCCGGTGCGATTCATGATCAGCAGGACGAGATCGACCTCCTGTCCGCCAATCTGCAGCCCGAAACTGCCACCACCAATGCTGAAATAGCCGGGAGACCCCCAGGAGCCCTGCGGCCGGCGACAGCTGATCAGACCTTTACCATACTGACCACCGACAATGAAGCCCCCCTTCTTGACCGAGGGGAAGACGGCAACACAGTAGGCACGATCAAGCAGATCCTGGGGAATGGCCTGATCAGGCGCACTCATGATCTCGCGAAAAGCCTTGGCGGCACGGAGCGCACGCTGACGCGCATCCGATTTCGGGCTGGCAAGCAGCGACCCGGATGCGCCGAGAGCAACACAGATCAAAATCAGGCCTGAAAAGATAATCTGGCGAACAATTGCACATTTTGTCATGAGAATCTCCCCGGTCGTGTTGTATCATCAAAGACTGCGAAAGAGACAGCGAATCGGCGACAGCACAATACAAACAGACCAGGATCAGTTCTACTCTGAGCATGAAAGTTTTTCAAGCGCAGGAACATAGCGAATCAGCCACCCTGACGCCAGGCTCGATGACGGCAGGGGAGATCATCGATTGCGCGGCGCGGCTCTATCGTCGCCACTGGGTGGTATTGCTGAAGGTTATTCTCGTGCCGAGCATGGTCTCTTATGCCGGGATACTGCTGATGTCGGTTGGCGTGGTCAACACCTACAACTCGCCGGCCGATGCAGCGGCGCTGCGCGCAGTTGTGATGATGCTTGGCGGAGCAGCTGTCTGGATTATGGGGAAGCTGGGACTCTATGCCATCCTCGGCGGGGCGTCACGCTCACTCTTCAATCATTTCTTTGACGGGCGGCCGCTGCTGGTGAGTGAGATCCATGCGTCGATTCGCCAGCGCCTTGCAGTCCTGCTGAAGACAGTGATCATGGTGGCTATCCTCTCCTTTGTGTTACTGGTCATAGCCACATTCGTGTTTGGCCTGCTGGCCACGATTGGGGGAGCTCTCTACGGGCTGATGGGCATGCCGGAGACTGGTCAGCAGGTTCTGTCAGTTCTCCTGTTTGTACTGGTGCTTGGAGGGCTTCTTGTGGTTGTGCTGATGGCTGGTTGTCGGGTCGTTTATGTTCCACAGATAGTCATGGTTGAGGGAAAGGAGGCAAGCGACGCCATCAGTCGCAGTCTGCTGCTGGCCGGCGGAGAGACGAGGCGATTCGGCGCGATTATCCTCTTCTGGGGTTGCAGTGCCATATCGATCCTGCTTTTACTGTCGACGCCGCTTTTTTTGTTTGGGTATGAGATGTATGGGACCAGCTCGTTTGAGAGCACGAGGCCGCTCTGGTATTGGATCCTGCAACAGACGATCGTCCAGGTGACAGAGATCGCGGTGACACCGGTAGCCATCCTTGGGTTTACGCTGCTCTACTTTGACACGCGGGTTCGCCGCGAGGGGTTTGACGTGGAGATGGTTGCCAATCGCATCCTGCCACCCGCAAAGACCTGGGAGACTTTACGAAATCAGCGGGGGGCACCACCGATGCCGGTGATGACCGTCTCATCGGCCGTGCGGCTCCGTCCGGGTGAAGGGGCTCCGGTGACGACTATCGAGCCTGACAATGTATTGAATGGCCCGGGCGTGGCCGCAGAGAGTCGGGCCTGCGCCCGATGTGGGGCCCGTGCCGCATCAAGTGACAAGCTCTGCGCCACCTGCGGGTGGACTTTATGAACCGGAGATCTCGATGAATCAGCCTTCCATTAAAACGGCCCTGAAAAACATCGTGAAGAGGTCAATTCCTGGCATCGGACTCCGGCTGACGACAATCCTGCGAGCCCTGCTCGCAATGGCGACAATGGCGACAATCGCGACAATCGCGACAATGGCAACAATGGCGACAATGGCGACAATGGCGACAATGGCAATGGCCGCCGATTCGCTCTCAGGCTACGAGCAGCGGCTGGCCAAAGCGGGGGAGCGGCTCCTCCTCCTCTCCGATGAGGAGTCAGCGCTAATGGTGTTGTCAGGCTTGCAAGAGGTCAGAAAGACACTGCCGGTGAGTGAGGAGATCTATATTGAGGGTGGGGTGCGAAGAGTCGACAACCTCTGGCTGCATCAGATACTGGAGATGATTGCCAAAGATGCGCAGGGAGACATCGAGCAGCGACGTTCGCGATTGATCGAGGCTGCCGACCGTCTGGAGCGATTGCGCCTTGGATTGAAGGTCGCTGACCGGGTCGCCCCGCAGATATCGGAAAATGACCACCGGCGGCTTCAATCGATCCTTGAACGACCGGAATTCCGCTCAGATCCGGCTACGGAATCGGCAATAGACCGCTGGGAGCGAAGAATGAAAGGGGAGAGCAGGCAGTCCCGGCCGACCCCCTCCACTGATGAATCGACGATGTTGACGGTGCTGCCATCAGCGTCAGAGTCCTCATTCAGCATCATGCGGATAATGCTGGTCGTCGCGCTGCTGGCGGCAGGCGCTTTCGGCCTCCACCCCCTCATGAGGCGTCTCTCCGGCAATCGCCGCCGCCGCCAGCAGGGGGCGGAAGAATCGACAGAGCGGCCGCGAGAGATCCTCGGTCAGCCACTCGATGCCGAGGCCAGCGCCAGCGAGCTGCTTGACCGTGCTCGCCGCTTCGCGTCCATCAACGATCATCGCGAGGCAGTCCGCCTTGCCTACATCGCACTCCTGCTCGACCTCGCGGAGAGGAGGCTGATCTCACTCCACGGCGCGAGGACCAACCGCGACTATCTTCGCTCCTTCCCCGAAGCCGGGAGCAGGTACAATGCCTTTCACGCAATGACATCCGCCTTTGAGGAGATCTGGTACGGTCAGAAGATGGCCACTCCCGACGACTTTGATGGCTTTATGCGGGCTTATGCGGAGGTTGCGCCATAGGGTGCGAATCGACCAGGATGCGCAGATCGCTGAAAATATCCATCACCATCTCTCTCATACTTGGCGTCATGATTGCGCTCAGCGCAATCGCTCACCTTTCCGTCGTGCGCCCCCCGGAGAATGAATTCTCCCCGGTGCGAAGCAGCTACAATTTCGGCCCGACGGGAACCCGCGCCCTCTACCAGTTGCTCGAAGAGTCCGGCTTCACCGTCAAGCGCTGGCGAAAGAGCTTTGACAACCTGAAAACCGAGAGCGAGCCCGGATTGCTGATCGTCATTGACCCACAGGATGCTGGCAAGAATCTCAATGATGGCGATATCAGCTACAAGAATGCCAGAGAGGGAGTAGCCATCGCTGAATGGATCGGCCGTGGTGGTCGTCTCCTCTTCATCAGTCGCCAGACGAGCCCGATTCTGCCACTCGATCTCAATGGGGATTCAATCGCTATTTACCCTCCTGATAACGCCGAAAAGGTCTCGAATCCTGTCACCGATCTTGTCGATGAGCAGAGCAATCGCTTTCTTGGCCAGCCATCAGCCATCACACGTGACCTGCAACAACTGGTCTTCTCGAAACTCGCGGCCCGCATTGGCACGGTGGCGGCCAATACCAGTCTGCCCCTCTCTTCATCAGCAATCAATATCAATATCAAGGGGCAGGACTCCGGTCAGAAAACAGGTAAAGATAAAGCAGTGAAAGATGATGATGAAGCGGATGAAGAGGTCACGGTCACGGCCCTCTATGCGCCGGTCTTCCACCTTCAGGATGAGAAGGGAGCGCTCCTTGCCGACTATGCTTTTGAGGATGGCCGCGTCGTCATCCTCACTGACCCCTTTGTCGTCTCTAATCAGGGTATCCGGCTGGGCTCCAATCCCACACTAGTCATGAACCTTATCCGTGACCTTGCCGTTGACCCCGCGACCGATGAAAACGGGGGGGACGTAACGGTCAGACAGATCTATTTCGACGAATATCACCATGGATTCAGCACCGGGAACAGCCTGATCTTTGACTACTTTCGCGGAACACCAGTCCTACTAACAGCCCTTCAGTTGCTGCTTCTTGGCGCCTGCCTCATCTTCAGTCTCGGACGACGGTTCTCACGACCATTACCCCTGCAGACCATCGACCGGCACTCCCCACTCGAATTCGTCAGCTCAATGGCCAGCCTCCAGCAGGCGGCCGAGGCACGTGACCTCGCCATCGAGAATATCTATCCTCAATTTCGCCGCGAACTCTGCCTCCACCTCGGCCTGCCCGTCAATGCCCATAATGACGCCATTCTCGCGACTCTCCGCCAGCAGTCACGTGAAGATTTCAGCCTCGAAATTGGTCGTATCATGGTCGAGTGCGAACTCGCCATCCGTGGTGAACATCTTCAGGATCATCAGCTTGTCGGGCTGATATCCCGCATCAGGAGTGCACAAAGAGATTTTGGCAGCAATAAGGCGGGATCACCAGCACCTCGCTGATGCTCTGCTGGCAGCAATTGATAAATCTCCGGGGATCACCCCATCGGGGCTTGGATGAAGGAAGGCAGCCGGGGTGGAACCGGTGGCGGTCAACTCTGTTTGCCGGAATACGGTATTAAATAGAATTATTCTATCGGGATACACGGCCTGCTGGAATCGTTACGAGCCAGGGCCGTGCCCTGATGTTGCTTGTTCCGATTCAGACCTTCTCACCACGAGCACGCAGATCAGCAAGAACGCTCTCAATGCCATTCTTGTCAATGGTCTTGATGCCTGAAATTGGCCAGCTCTTTCCGCTG
>CAIKMY010000426.1 GCA_903828635.1 uncultured Acidobacteriota bacterium | reverse complement strand
CTTCGGTCGGCAGACGGTAGAATCCGCCGTCGGCAAGCTTGTTCAGACGCTCGATAAACTGCGTGGCGTCATCCCAGGACACTCGTTCAACCGGCCGATTGTCTTCAGTGAAGCGACTTGGATTGCTGCGCGCCCCCATGATCGCCTTCCATTGAGCCTGAGTAACCTGAAATTTGCCAATCGCGTACGGAGAGAGTCGAACCCGATGGAGAGGCTGCTCATGAGAGTATCTCTCTGATCCCATTGTAAACTCACCACCACTGAGACTAATCATCTCCAAAGCCACCCCGCCGGGAAGCATGACAGTATCAGTAAAAAGAGCATGGCCGGTGGGTGGAGCATCAACCGAGGACATGGTCTCAATCTTCCTGGTTGACGGGTGTGAAAACTCAACAGTGAGTTGATCTTCGGGGCCATGCTGAGGTATTTCCCGCTCTCGCCTCAGGAGTTTTGCTACTCTCCGTGACACCTCACCGTAGACCAGTGAGATCAACTGCCCTCCAGCAGTACGATCTCCGGAGCGCCACCCCTCTGAAATGGCAGCAATGCTCTTGCGATATGCAACAAACAACGAACGAAGGGCGGCGAAATTGAGACGCGAGCGATTGCCTTTGGTCAGTGCATGCCGCAGCAGATCGGTCAGACCGACTGAAAGCCGGCGGGTACGCTTTCCGGCGAGAAAGCTGATCATCAGAACATCGCGCAGCGGACTCTCTGCGGGCTGACTGTCGATGGTGGCTGACAGCCTCTCGCGATTGCGCCAGGCCTGCCAGCGACTGCGCAGCTTATCGAGCAGAGTCTGCAGCAACGGAGGTGTTGGGCCTATTTCCAGGCTGATTTCACCATTCTTATCAAGATTTTCGAGGATATCATTGATGACAGTTCGGATTCTCTCTTCCTGCCCGGCATCAAGAGAGTCAATCATCCGCAAGCGTAACCAGTCTGGCATGTAGCCGCGACGAAACCAGGGCAGTCTGACCAGAGCAAGCAGCAGACCGTGAAACCTGTCACTCCTGCCAATCACTCTGGTGCCGAGAATGATGGTTATCTCCCAGTTGATCATCGGGAAGACAGCGCAGGCACGCAGCCAGAGCCATCCATCTTCACCCAGATAGGATTGTAACTGCGAAAATAGTTTATTCAGTTTATCGTCATCGACCGTGATATTCTCAACCCAGCGCGAGGCCTGGTCGCGAATAAGTCGTGGCAATGGGAGGTTTCGTATGTGCTGATCGACGAGTGACCCCGGATCAACCTCTTCGGGAAGTCCGCCCAATCCGGCGATGGTCATCGGAAGAATACGCATGTCGTATGAGGCAAGAACCTCTTCGCGATAACCGCTTGTCATTTCAGGCGTCAGTAGCGTGGAATGATGCCAGTGGCGCAGATTCCTGATCCACTCATAAGGCTCAGCCGTGATTGGGCTGAAGAACGCGCCTCCATCGCCGAAAATGAACAGCCGATGATCAGCATAGCGCGAAGCCAGTTCCCTGAGAGTAAGGTGAGGCTTGCGGTAATCGACGGGCTGAACAGTATAAAGATTTCCAGTGAAATAGAATCTTTCGACCAACACATCTGACTTGTGGAGCATCCGCGCCAACTCATCGCCGAGACGTGCCTGAACATCCCCGGGAAAGGTACGCTCAATCAGAAAGAGATAGTTCGGGGTAGCGCGCCGCACCCGGTAAATCGGTGTAACATCGGCATGATGACGGATGGCGGCATCGACAGTGGCGGCGATATCGAGGTCTGCGGCGCCAATCGGTCGCGGGCGTCTGAGCAGCCGAATCGCTCGTCGCAGGTCATTCCCGTTGAAGAGAAGTCCCTTGTCTCCACGCAGTTTGATGTTCTGCAGGTCAATCGGCTTACGCTGTGAGTGACGACTCAGAACAGCGCGTTTCATCAGTAATTCGCGGATCTGCCACCAGGTCTTGAGAAGCAGCGGCAAGAGAATCGCGATGCCCGTAAGCCAGCGCAAAGGAATAGTCAACCCACGATAAAGCGAGACGACAAACCCGGTAAGCCGGTCCGGCACCAGTCGAATCAGCAGCGGCAGCACCAGAAAAGCCGCAGCGGTGATCAATGCTGCAACTCGCCCGCGGTAACGAACTCTCCAGTCTGACCAGCCCGGAGCGTCATCATCGTGCTGCAGGTATGGCTGGTCACTGGCAGGCTGATAACCCCGGACCTCACCTGCCGGCTCTGAGTCGCTGAAATCGAGAGTCAACACCCAATCGGTAAAATAGTGGGCAAACGAATCCTGCTGCTCCGGGTCAGAGCAGAAAATCGGTGCCAGCAGCCGTTGCCACTTCCGCGGATCCTCGGGAAGATTGCCACTATCGGCAAGGAAGAGCAGCAGTTCGATCGCGTTGACGTGCTGGTCTATGCCAATGCTGTAGCCGGCCTCTCTGAGGCGATCAACCAGATTGCAGAGATGATGATCTATCTTTGTTAGTCCGGGGTTCATTGTTGCGATGTTGTCAGCCAGTCGTTAATCAGGGATTGTGCCCGCTCCCGATCTTCCCTTGTCTTTGCCAGTATCGACAGTGTTGCCGTTACTTTTTGACTATGCTCCGGGGATCTCAGCGATGAGCCTTCCCTGACACCAGCAGTTGTCAGCGTGTAGAGCCATTCGATCAGTTCAGCAATCGAGGGCGGCTTCGTCAGAGCCACACTCGGATCACGAAGCTTGTCGAAGAGACTAAGGGCCTCTTGCAACAAAATATTCTCATTTGATTCGATTATGCCGGTTCGTGCAGCAATGATGTCGCGCAGTTTGTCCCGCTCGGGAAAGGGGATATGGTAATAGATGCATCGTCGGAGAAAAGCATCGGGCAGATTAGTCTCCGAATTGCTGGTCAGAATAAGGACAGGCATGAGTTCATCGTTGGCATTGATGGGCTCGTTGCCCATCTCCGGAACGCGAAAAAAACCTCTTTCGATCTCGTTGAGCAGGTCATTCGGGAAATCACGGGGTGCCTTGTCGATCTCGTCAATCAGGACAACTGATCGACGGGGGGCATGGTGTCTGCTCGTGTCATTAAGATAATTCGCGACCTTATCGGGCGGATTGGATCGGATGATTGCCTCACCCAGCGCCTGCCATGAGATGAAATCGAGGTTACTCAGCCCGCTCTCCTCTGACTTGAATCTTCCGAGAGTGTCAAATACATAAAACAGATCGCGCGAGACGCTGGTCGACTTTGTCTCAAATCTCAGGGGCTCCCCAAGTCCGAGTTCGCTGGCAAGACTGGTGGCAAAACTGGTCTTGCCAACTCCGGGGTCCCCTGTCAGCAGGAGTGGCTTGCCAAGGATCAGGGCGACATTGGCGGCCTCGACCAGCCCGGGATCAGCCCGGTAACCAGCAGGATCATCCCGCTTCTTCCGGTTTGACTTTGGCAGGATCTTCGGCTCAGCGGATCGACTGTTCTGCGGCTCTCCGGTGTAATACTGCTTTAGCATGAGGTTCCTTTCATCGTTGTCTTGTTTTCACTCTGCCTCAGGAGACCAGATAATCCGACAGCTTTGCTGCAAGATTCTCCATCCTGATACCTTTATCGCCCTCAACGATCTCCTTATCGGCATAAATATCCCGAATAATCCTCTCAGTCAGATCTTTTTTGAGGTGTGTTTTATGAGTAACAGACCAGTCCACAACATCTGGTTGTTTAACTGTCTCCATCTCCGGGAGAACTGAGAGGATCAGTTTGTTCTCGTATTGCTGTGCGTTGAGGGTCGCCAGATACTTTCTTATTGCTTTGGCTTTGTCTTTGCGGGGAATAAGTCCCCAAAGACGGTCAGGAGGGTCATAACAGATGGTTATTACAAAGATGAGCTGATGCCGCCAATCTTTTTTCCCCCATTGTTGAGCAAATTCGATGCAGGTCTCCACCCCTCCTGAAGGTGAGTTGGAGAGAACCGAAGTGGTCAGTTCAAATCTTACAAGGTGGTGATTAACTCCAAGGTGATGATCTATTTTCTGGCGCGCCTCTTCCTTCCCCTCTTTGTCGTATTTATGATGTTGAGTATAACGGTTACAAAAATATATCCACCAATCTTCAAGGGTAATGCCGTCTTTGCCAACCAGGTGTTCATGTTCGATTGGTTTTGTCGAACGGTAAAAGTCCGGGATGTCCCGATGGCAAAGCCGCTCGACATATTTTTCAAGTGAGTCTTCACTTGTGCCGTGAGCAATCAGCAGCACTGGTTTGCCCTCGTGACTCCTGTCGTCTTTGATTTTTTGCAGGGTTGCGCTGAGACCTTTACCCTGCTTATCCCGATTGGGAAGGTAGCTGATCAGGCTCCCTGCCGGCCTTTTTGATTTGCGATTCGACTTAACCGTCCCATCATTGAGAATCCCGGCAATCACACTGACGACATCAGTCCAGACTGCATTTCTGTTATCCCATTCATCAATGGGCCGGGCACCCTTTGGAAGCAGCATTGTTTCCTGAATGTCGGGGTACTCTTTCCAGAGAAATGAACTGAAAAGGAGGGGGATGACTCTGGCGTTGTTGTTATTGGCTCGCTCAAAGGCCCTTTTCATCTCTTTATTCAGGCAGTAATCGGAATTGATGAAGTTAGGACTGAGCAGAAGAATAATGATATCAGCCTTTTCGAGATTTTCGAGTATCGGAAGCTCCCATTTATCACCGGCGGAAATGCGGTGATCAACCCAGAGATCAGCGCGCCCGTTATCGACAAGTGTCTTGAGATGTTTTTGCAGATCCTGGCATGCCTCGTTATCGAGGTGTGAGTATGAGACAAAGATGAGCGGTTTCATCGACAAAACTCCCGAACAGTCTGTTTTGCATTACCTGATTTGAGCCGGCTGATATTGAGGCAGAGGGTCGCTTGTCGGCGAATAGATTTAAGAAGAAGGCTATACCCCTGAAGCGTCTGCCGCCGGCCGGATAAAAGATACTTGAAATCAGTCAGAGATCACAAGGAGTGAGTGGGGCGAGGAGAATTATCGGGCGATTCGGGCGGCTGTGTCTTCAGCTTTTAGCGGGAAGAGGATATATTGCGGGGCGTTGAGTTATCGGAATTACCGCGAAAAGGGAGGCAGTGAGGCGATGCGAGGGAGAGTAGCGCTGATAAGTTGGCTGGTGGTCATGGCGGGAGTGGTAGCGGGACAGCCGGTCTTCACGGAGATCTTCCCGGCGGAGGAGTATGCGGCACGGCGGGCGCGGGTAATGGAGAAGATTGGTGACGGGGTGGCAGTCCTGCAGGCGACAACGGAGCGACCGGGTGAGCAGCCGTTTCGGCAGGCGAATCAGTTCTTCTACCTCTGCGGAGTGATCGAGCCGCGAGCGATTCTGTTAGTTGACGGGCGGACACGGCGATCGACGCTTTATCTGTATGGCGGGGCGGAGCGAAGGCAGCGGATGTTTGGGGAGGCGATGGTTCCGGGGGAGGAGGCGGTAAAGAAGACCGGGCTGGACGCAGTGTTGCCGCGAGAGGCTTTTACGGCGGAGATCGAGGCAATTGCACGGTCGGGGCGAACAATCTACACGCCACATCGCCCGGAGGTGCTGGGAAACGCATCGTCAAGCGATGTGGTGGCACTGGCGAAGGCGACGCGCGAAGATCCGTGGGACGGGCGACCGGGTCGTGAGGAGGTCTTTATCACGAAGCTGAAGGGGCTGGCGCCGGGGGCGAAGGTTGCGGACCTCGATCCGATTCTGGATGTCCTGCGCGCCTTCAAGAGTCAGCGTGAGATCGAGCTGATTCGCGAAGCGACGCGGATCACCGGTCTCGGGATCATCGAGGCGATGAAGAATGCGCGCCCCGGGATGCACGAATATGAGTTGCAGGCATACGCCGAGTACATCTTCAAGAAGTATGGCTCGCAGGGCGCGGCCTATTTCGCGCTGGTGGCCACGGGGCAAAACACGCTCTATTCGCATTACCACAAGAACACGGCAAGGCTGCGAGACGGGGATCTGGTGCAGTTCGACTATGCGCCGGATTTCAAGTATTACGTTTCGGATGTGACGCGGATCTTCCCGGCAAACGGCCATTTCACCTCGCGGCAGCGGGAGTTTTATGTGATCTACCTGCGGCTTTACCAGGCGCTGATGACCTCGATTCGGGTGCATGCAACGCCGGCGGAGATTATTCGCGAGGCAGTCACAAAGATGGACCGGATCATGGCGGAATATCCCTTTACGGACACGCGAATTCGCGAGGCAGCGGTGCGCTTTGTCGAGCGATATCGCACGAGCAGGGCAACGAGCCTTGGCCACACGATCGGGATGGAGGTGCATGATCTGCGGATACCGACGGCGACGCTCGAACCGGGCCAGATATTTACGATCGAGCCGGCGATGACAATCCCCGAGGAGCACATCGGCATTCGTCTGGAGGATGTGATTCTGATGACCGAGACGGGGTATGAGAATCTCTCGGCCTTTGTACCGGTGGAGGTGAGCGAGATCGAGCGGCTGATGGTGCCACCGGCACCGAAGATCACCGCGCCGAAGGGCTCAGCACGGGTCGAGCAGCGCGAGGCGGGCACGGGGCCGGCACCGCGCGTGGTGGCAGGTTTTGACGGGCTGGGGATGGGATTCAAAGGGCCGCAGGGGACGGCCAGTCTGCGGAATCCCTCCGACAACAGCCTGGCGGTCGGGCCGTCGCACATCGTCCAGACGGTCAACACGCGGATGGCGATCTTCGATCGGGAGGGGCGGCCACTTTACGGGCCGGTGGCGAACAATACCGTCTTTCGCGGCTTTGGCGGGCCGTGCGAGTCGATCAACAATGGCGACGCGGTTGTTCGCTATGATCAACTGGCCGACCGCTGGCTGATAGTCATGCCAACCTTCAGACGCGGGCCGGTGCGTCCCGACCAGCCGGCAATCCCAAAGGCCGGGGAGCCGGCACAGCTGAGTGTCCCGGGCAGGCCGAATCAGCCGGGTGCGGCGGTCCCACTCTATGTCCCGACGACC
The DNA here is from genome assembly GCA_903828635.1 of uncultured Acidobacteriota bacterium. Classification (GTDB taxonomy): domain Bacteria; phylum Acidobacteriota; class Blastocatellia; order RBC074; family RBC074; genus CAIOZW01. The sequence goes on along the minus strand of CAIKMY010000426.1, from coordinate 3,239 downwards.
GCGGAGCTCGCCACACCTCGCCCCGTCGATCCGGGTCAGCAGGGGCCCTATTCGATCTGCTATGCGATCAGCACCGGGCCTGATCCGCTTGGGCCTTATTACCGCTATGAGTTCCTGCGTCCGCTCTTCCCCGACTATCCGCGACCGGCAATCTGGAATGACGGTTATTACGTGCCGACGAGCACCGGCGACGACGTCATCCAGAGGCACGCCTGCGTCGTCGAGCGCGAGAAAATGCTTCGTGGCGAGCCGGCAAGCGAGCAATGCCTCATTGTCGAGGGCGTCAACTTTCTCAACAATGCCGACATCGATGGTCAGGAGATGCCACCGAAGGGATCACCAAACATCGTCATTGCCGCCGGTGGTGCCCAGTTAAAGAATATCGTCGAGGATGACGCCATCGTGGCGTGGCAGTTTCACGTTGACTGGAAGAATCCGGCCAGGACGCGGCTGAGCGCTCCGGAGAGGATTGCGGTCGCGCCTTATCGCTACCTTTGCGATGGCCAGCTCACCAATTGCATTCCGCAGCCCGGCACCAATTCGCGGCTCGATTCGCAGGGAGACAAGATCATGGCGCGACTCGTCTACCGGCGCCGCGGCGGAATCGAGTCGCTCGTCGGGGTCCACTCGATCAACACGACGGCTGGCAGCGGCGGTGTACGCTGGTACGAGCTGCGCGTCAATGCCGATCGCCGACTGCGGCTGCACCAGCAGGGGACCTTTGCCCCCGACAACAGTTTTCGCTGGATGGCAAGCCCGGCAATCGACCGCTTCGGCAATATCGGCATCGGCTACTCGTTTGGCGACAGCGAGAACTTTCCGGGGCAACGGTTCAGCGGAAGGCGCGCCAGCGACCCGCTCGGCCGGCTGACACTGGGAGAGGCTGTCCTTGCCGTCGGTGAAGCGGCGCAGAGCGGGATGCGCTGGCAGGATTACACGCAGACGGCAATCGATCCGCTCGATGACTGTACCATCTGGTACGTCGGTGATTACCTCAGGCGCGAGGCTACCGCCTACTCATCACGCATCGGTGCCTTCCGGCTGCCCGGCTGCGGCGAGGCAAAGCGGGCACGGCCCCGGGCCACCCCCGCGCGCCGCTGACCATGGCTATTCTGATGGCCATCAGCCCCTGACGGCTTCGTGTTTCCGTACCCAGTCGGGATCGAGATCGACGCCAAAACCGGGGCCGGTCGGCACCTTGATCCGGCCATTGACCACCTTGAGCGGCGCCGTCCTGCACTCAAAACGAACATGAGTGCGAAACGACTTGAATTCGTGATGCAACCCGGCATTCGGCAGCGCCGAAACCAGTTGCACATTGTAGAAAAACCCGAGGCCTCCGCCCGACATATGCGGGATGATCGTCTTGCCAAAGGCCGCCGCCATCCGTGCCACCTTCACTGAGCGAATCATTCCGCCAAAATAGTAGTTATCCGGCTGTACAACATCGAGCCCGTCGTGGGCCAGCAGCCAGCGGAACCCATAGAAGCTGTAATCCTGCTCGCCATTGGCAATCGGAATTGGCAGCCGCTGCGTCAGCTCGCGAATCTCTTCGAGGTGATCGAACATCACCGGCTCCTCAAAATAGGCGAATTTGTATTCCTGCAGCAGCCGGCCAATACGCAGTGCCCCGGGAAGATCATAAAAGCCATTGGCGTCGGCATAGAGCGTCATCCGATCTCCGAAGGTTTTGCGCACCAGCGGCACGATCTTCTCGGTTCTGCCGGCCGGCCCGACGGCGTACATATCGGTCGTCATGAACATCAGCCCGCCTACCTTAATCTTCAGCGCATGGATGTCGTGCTCGCCAACCGCTTCGCTGATCAGCCGCAGCGATTCGTCGACCGGCTTCTCACGCCACTCGGTCGCCATGTAAACGTCAACCTCCGCACGCTGGCGCTCGCCGATCAGATCGCTGACCGACTTGCCCGCCATCCGCCCGAGCATGTCGAGAATCGCGAACTCGATTGTCGCCAGTGGCAGACCCAGAGCCAGTCCGTTCAACCGAAAGTTGAAATCGTAGATGTAGACCTTATCAAGTATCAGGTCGAGCTCCCTCGCATCCTTGCCGAGAAAGAATGGACGCAGGTTGCGCAGGAATATCGGGTAGAGCCGATCCATCGTGCTGTGCGCAACCGAGATACCCTCCGCCCCGTCGCGTGAGCGCACCCGACAGAGATACTTCCCTTCCAGATGAAGCAGCTCCACCGACTCGATGATTACCGGTGAGCTGAATAACTCCTTTTTCAGCACCGGCCGCTTCAATACCTCATCGAGCTTCGCGAACCTCGCCCGGATCGCCGGGCCTGCCTCCGCCAGACCTGCCAGCCCGCCAGCCATCACCCCCGCTGTGCAGAGCCCTGCCTTGAGAAATCCCCGTCGCTCCATCATCTTGCTACTGTTGACAGCCATCCTGCCCCCTCCTCTTGCTAACATTTGCCGCCTATGTTCCCACCAGCTCCCTGATCAGTCAATTCCGCATCGTGACCGACTGGTCGCTTACAAGGTTTTAATTGACAAGGCTTTCACCAGTGTTAATAATCCCCAATTGATGGAACAGGCGCGTGATCGCCCCCCCGATGGTGCACCTTTGATCTCTGCTGATCAGTTCGTTTCTGATACACTCAGCAGAATGGCTTGGTGATCATTGTTAACGATCCTGCCCATCGGCAACCATCCTGGTCACCCGGTCGTCGAAGTGACGATCCGGATTGACGATCAGGAAATGGTAAAACACCAGCAGATGAAAGAGAGGAGATTAGCAGATGGCAAGCAAGTTTGAAGTGAAGCGTGCCGCCAATGGTTTTATGTTCAACCTCAAGGCCAGTAACGGACAGATCATTCTCACCAGCGAGATCTACGTCGACAAGAAGGGTGCGAAGAAAGGCATTGCCTCGGTGCAGAAGAACTCGCAGATCGACAGCCGCTACGAGATGCGGACCACCACCAGCGGTGATCCCTACCTTGTCCTGCTCGCCGCTAACAAAGAGGTCATCGGCAAGAGCGAAACCTATAAGTCGTCACGCTCCTGCAAGAACTGCATCAACTCGGTGAAAAAGAATGCTCCCGAAGCTCAGATCGTCGATCTGACTGAGTAACCGATAATTACAATGATCGCCTCCATCACTGCATTGGTGAATGGAGGCGATCATCATTACCACGCTCAAGCCTGACCTGCCACGGGCCTGACCCGCATTTCTCATCTGAATTGTCCAGGCCCGGGAACTGGAACAGACCAT
>CAIKMY010000425.1 GCA_903828635.1 uncultured Acidobacteriota bacterium | reverse complement strand
GACAGGTTCAACGAATTTGTCATAGGTCGGGACTGCCATTTTTGAATAGTCTCCATTATTATTCAGCACTCATAGGAACATAATCGAGAGGCCGCCACCTTTCCACTCAGGCGAGACCTCACTCAGCGATGGACTTCAATGTCCGCGATCATAAAATACTGGCCAATTTGGACACCGCCGAGAACGGCCATTATCATCGCCGGGGCCCCACTGTATTGTGTGAACCATCTCCGGCATGAGCTGGCTCGTATCGCGTAAGGTATTCGATAGTTGGGGCGGTTGGGGGCTCGACCGGCGGTGTTCAGATTTACTCAGTATTACATGATTGCTGACCCATAACCGATGTGTCTACAAAACAGGTCAAGCTCAGTCCGATCTTCCCACTTCTTTGATCGCAGACAATCATCGAAGAGTTGCTTGCCACCTACCGTGCTGATCGAAAGCAACCACTCGATGGATGAAAATCCACCACTGAATGGTTGATTTTCATCCACGCTCAAATTACCCTGAGGACATGTATAAGCGATCTATTCGAACTCAACTTCTGGCGGCGCTTGATGACACTCCGGTCGTCTTCCTGAATGGAGCGCGTCAGACGGGCAAGAGCACCCTCGTCAGAGAGATCGCCGAGGTGGAGCACCCGGCGCGATACATCACTTTTGATGATCCGACAGTCCTGTCCGCGGCACGGCATGACCCGGCCGGTTTTCTCGGCGGGATGGATGGAGCGGTGATCATCGATGAAGTGCAGCTCGCGCCGCATATTTTTCCGGTGCTGAAGTTATTGGTCGATCGTCAGCGGAGACCGGGGCGATTCCTGCTCACAGGCTCAGCCAATATTCTGCTTGTACCACGAGTCGCGGAATCACTGGCCGGGCGAATGGAGATCCTCACGTTGTGGCCACTCTCCGAATCGGAGATTGAGGGTCACGATGAGAACTTGATCGATCTACTCTTTGCGAAGGAGTTTAGTCTGCCACACGCCGTCGATCGTACCGGACGAAGTGCCGGAGACCGTGCGGACCTCATTGCAAGGTTGACGCGTGGCGGATATCCGGAGGTGGTTGGGCGCCGTAGCGAGGAGCGTCGCCGCAGTTGGTTCAGCTCTTATCTGACGACTATTCTGCAGCGAGATGTGCGCGAACTGGCCAATATCGAAGGTTTAACTGAGCTTCCACGGGTACTGGCGCTGCTGGCGACGCGGGCCAGTTCGCTTATGAACCTGGCCGATATCTCACGCAACATCGATATTCCACAGACGACGCTGCGCCGATACTTGATGCTGCTCGAAACGACCTTTCTTCTGGTGCCAGTACCTGCCTGGTCGGCGAACCTCGGCAAGCGGATGGTCAAGGCCTCGAAACTGGCCTTGAGCGACACCGGATTACTGACCTACCTGCTTGGGGCAAATGAAGAGAGACTCGCAGAGGATAGTTCCCTGCTTGGCCATGTCCTTGAGAACTTCGTCGTCTGCGAACTGCGCAAGCAGGCGACCTGGGGAAAGACGAAGCCACAACTCTTTCACTTTCGGACGCAGACCGGGCTGGAAGTGGACATCATTCTTGAAGATGCCGCTGGGCAGCT
>CAIKMY010000424.1 GCA_903828635.1 uncultured Acidobacteriota bacterium | reverse complement strand
GGTGCCGACGATCCCGGCGCTGGCAGCCTGCAGGGTATAAACAGGCTTGACCCGGCGCGCCACGACCGGCAACTCGCCACCAGGCAGAGCGGAGAGATCTTCGTCGGTGATGATCGCGACCGGGATCACCGTGAGACTGTCGGAGGGGTCATCCGCCTGCCGATGCCACTCGGCAATAGCCGGTGAGAGGCGACTCCAGGCAGCGGGGAGCCGGGCGAGCATGGCGTCATGAGCCTCGGCTGCGGTCATCCCGTCAACTTCAAGGTATTCGAATCGTGCCAGCCTGCCGCTGCGTGACTCGACAAGGAAAAGCCCCGCGATGGCCTGCCAGATCTCCCTGCCACCACCGAGCTGACGTCGCGTCTCGATAACTTTGCCAAGCAGGTAGAGATCGCATCCAAGGCTCTGACCAAGATCGCGCGCCTTTGCCAGGCTCAGGTTGAGGCTGCCGTCATAGCCCGATCCGGCAACTGCCAGTCGGGTCAGCTCCGGATCGATCAGCTCGGCATCAGGAATGGCAAGGCGACGCAGGGTGGCGGCAGCATCTCCACGCTCATCGCCGGCCGGATCGACGATCGCCAGTCTGGCCACAGCTGCCGCCGCGCTGACGGCCATCCCCGTCAGCGTCAGCAGCAGCAGCAAAAACCGGCGCAGCCCCGATGCTCTCCACATCCGGCTACTCCCTGCCAACCCCGGCAGTGCAGAGCAGTCCGGTGAGGAGCGCCGCCCGGCGGGGGATGTCATCGATCAGGATATGCTCGTGCTCGGCGTGCGCACCGTCACCATCAACCCCGAGGCCGTCGAGCGTCGGCACACCGAGTGCGGCGGTGAAGTTTCCATCCGACCCGCCACCGACGACCCCCTCTCGCAGATCCATTCCAAGCCCGACCGCCAGCGATCGGGCAGTCTCAAAGAGGGCAAGGTTCTTTTCAGAACGCGTCATTGCCGGGCGGTTGACGCCTCCGGTCACCTTGATCGCCGCTCCGGGCAGATGGGGAGTCAATCCGCCTATCGCCGCCACCAGCCGCTCCGCATCCTCCGGCGTCTCAAACCGAAGGTCAACCCTGGCCTCGGCCTCCGCCGGCACGACGTTGAGTGCGGTTCCACCCTCGATCATCCCGATATTGACCGTAACACCACGATCGTCATCGTTGAGCGCCGCCAGCCTCAGCGTCTGATGGGCCAGCTCAACGATGGCGCTCACTCCGCTGCGCGGATCGAGCCCGGCATGCGCGGCACGCCCTTGTGCCCGAATGGTGAAGGTCCCCACCCCCTTCCGCCCGGTCTTGAGAATCCCGCCCGGCAATGGCGGCTCCAGCACCAGCGCTGCCAGCGATTGTCGCGCCTCAGCCTCAACCAGCTGACGCGAGGTTTGGCTGCCAATCTCCTCATCGCACGTCAGCAGCACCGTCACCGGACTCTGTGCGTCCAGTCCGATATCGTGGATCGCCATCAAGGCCTCGATCAGAATCGCAATCCCGGCCTTCATATCAAAGATACCCGGCCCTGTCGCCCGCCCGTCATCTGTCACCGTGAATGGCTTGCGTGCCAGCGTCCCGATCGGCCACACTGTGTCCAGATGTCCGATCACCAGCACTGATCGTGCCTCCGGTCGATGGCCAAAGCCGAAACGTGCCCGCAGGTGCGCGCCATACCCCGGCACGCCCATGACCTCGACCTCGCCGCCCGCTGACGCCAGCATCCCTGCTACCCGCCGCGCCAGCCGGTCGAGCTCCGCCTCCGCCCGCGATTTCGACTCCATCTCCACCAGCTCACGGATGAGAGCCAGTATCGCTTCACGCCGTTTGCCAAAATGCTCGAGCAGTCTGCTCATCGTTATCTTGCCCCCCCCCATCAGTAACGCCCATCAGACCCAATCCCCATCCGATAATCCGCACCAGATGGATTTACTCAACCCACCTCGTTCAGCGCTTCCGGAGACCCCCTCGCCGCCGGGCAACGACAAGGCCTCTCGCGCTCCTGACACAGGTTTGACAAAGCCTTTGAATCATGCACAATACCTTAACATCTGACAAGTTGGCTCACTGACCGCCATGCGGTCGTGCAACTCAACAGTTGGATCACGGGATCGGCTCGACCGGCTCGATCTTTGAGCCGGATCAGAGGGACAATCGGGATAATCGGGACAAAATCAGGATAAGCAGGATAAAGCAATTGGGATAAAACAATTTGTGCTGCCGGTCAAACGCCAGAAACGCCGCGCAACCAGTGGCACTGTTGGATTCAGCCGATCTGACACAATCGATATCGGCAATGTTACCGGTCAAAATTACCAGTCAATCAGAATCATGCTTCATCCCTCCCCGACTCCCCGCAATTCAATCAGAAGACAGTGGAGGATCTGCTCAAAATGAAAACTTTGAGATCATTCGTTGCGCTCCTTTTCGCGGCTGGCGCAATTGTTCTTGTTCCCTCTGCAGGCCTGGCTCAGGATGAAAAGCAGGCCGAGCTTGAGCGTAATTTTTATAACGAATGCTATACAAAGAAGGACAAGAACACCTGCCTGCCCCTGGCCATCGAACTTGCTGAAAAGTATCCGGCCAGCCAGTATTCCAAGTTTGCCCAGCAGCAGATCAAGGGTGATCTGAGCGACAAATTTCAGGGGGCACTGGCCGCCTTTTACAACGGTCCTGACGCCCCGAAGCTTGATCAGCTCATCAGTGCTGCCGAAGCCTACCTTGCCAGGGAGAGCGGTCAGACGGTCAACACCTATGTCACTGCCCGTGTCGCACTGGCGACGACCTATGGCGTGATGGGCGGCATCTTCAAGGACGTCAGCAAGGCGAAGACTTATGCCGAGCGCGGCCTCCAGGTAATGAGCGAGGCCAAGGCCCCCGAGGGCTGGGATCAGAAGGAATACGATCCGCTGCGCGAGACGGTTCTGGCTCAGCTCAACCAGTTCCTCGGTTACGATCTGCTCCAGCAGACTGACGGTGATGCCGCCAGGGCAGTCGAATATCTCAACAAGGCTATTGCCATCAAGCAAAAGGACGGGCTTGGCTGGAAGGATCCCAACAATTACTGGCTCCGGTCGAATGCGACCTTCAAGGAGTATCAGAAGCTCAATGCCGAGTACAAGGCGCTGAGCGACGAGCAGAAGACAGGTGACGCGGGCAAGGCGCTGCTCGGTCGTATCAATCCGACAATCGACCGGATGCTCTCCGACTACGCGCGCGTACTGGCGACGGCGACGACGCCACCGACCCAGCCGCTTCGCGATGCGGCAAAGGAGCAGTTCGACCAGTACTGGAAGTATCGCACGGGAACAGCCGATGGTGCCGACGAATTCGTCAAGAAGCTCGAAGCCGATCCGACCATTGCCGATCCTCCGGTTCCGGCCAAGGCTGAGTCGAGCGAGCCAAGCGCTGACGCTCCGCCAGTCGGTGCGGCTGGTGCACCGAAGCTGACGACCGCAGTGTCGGCGGCTACCGGTGCCGCAACCACGGAAACGAAGACCACCAAACCCGCCACCAAGGCAGCTCCGGCCGCCAAGGGTAAGGGTAAGGCCCCGGCCAGAAGAAAGCGCTAAAGCGGAAAAAGCAACGTTGGGATTCTGTGCGTTGGTATGGCCGCGTATCAGAGACGAGTTCCAACGCTGCTTATTCCGATGATGGCTGTTTCAATTCAGGCCGGTCATCGATCCTCAATGAGCAAAACCCGCCAACTTTCTTCGGGAACAGTCGATCCCGGTGAGAACAAGAAAGCCAGCCCCGAACCCGAGGCTGGCTTTCTTCACTCACTGCGTCAGCTGATGTTGAAGGTTAGATCCTCCTCAGGAACAACCGGGCCGGCCACACCATCCGCTAAAGAGAGCAAAGAGAACCGGACGCTTGCCGAGGCTGACCGCCGGCAGCGCCTGCTTGAAAAGCAGATCGGCTACTGCTTCAATGACCGCCTGCTGCTGCGGCGCGCCCTGACCCATCGTTCCTACGCCAATGAGCAACCGGAGCCGCGTCCGCTCCACAATGAAGCCTTCGAATTTCTCGGAGATGCCGTCCTCGAATTTCTGATCAGCTCGTGGCTGCTCGAACTCTACCCGAAGCTCAACGAGGGTACGCTCTCAAAAATGCGTGCCTACACGGTAAGCGCGGCCAATATCCAGAAGCTGGCCGCACGACTTGAGCTCGGATCATACCTGCTGCTCAATCGTGGCGAAGAGAAGACCGGTGGACGGCACAAAGTCGCTCTCCAGGTCGATGCCTATGAGGCGCTGCTTGCTGCCATCTATCTCGATGGGGGCATCGAGGCCGCCAAAAACTTTGTCCGTCGTCAATTTGCTCCGACCATGGCGGAGATCAATCCGCAGGATCTGACACCGATGGATTACAAGACTGCCTTGCAGGAGAGGCTGCAATCGATCGGCCTCCCGCCGCCGCAGTACGAGGTCATCGAGCGCCAGGGGCCGGATCATCGGCGCGTTTACCAGATTGCGCTCAGCGTCAGAGGCATCCGGCTCGCGACCGCGGAAGGGACGACCATCAAGGGTGCTCATCAGGCGGCGGCCCGCGAGGCGATTGCCAATCTTGAAGAGGCTGTCAAGTCGATAAGCTAGCGACTCCCGGCGACCTCTCTTCCGCCGGCGATCGTCAGTATCACCCGTGTGTCTCTGATCCTTACCGGATCGAT
>CAIKMY010000423.1 GCA_903828635.1 uncultured Acidobacteriota bacterium | reverse complement strand
GCCGTGAGCCTGAACCAGCAGCTCGACCGCCTCGCGTACCCGCTCACCGAGCGCACCCGAGAGTTCGGCCTGGCCCTTGCGGCTGTCGAGCACCGCGGCCAGCAGCGGGGCAATCTGACCATCGGCGGAGGGGGTGAAGGCAGCGGGTGAGACCAGCGTGCGCAGTGCGTCCACCTGTGGCGAGAGCTCTCCTTCCTCGAACCAGAGATCAACATCCCATTCGCAGAAGGCGCCAAAGTCGAGCCCGGCAAAGACCAGCCGCCACTGCCGACCGTTGGTCAGCAGCGCGAGGCGTTCGCTGCCAGCTCGCAGCCACTGCACAACCTGGCTGGCAGTGCGGCGTCCACGGCCAATGCCAACCTGCTTCTCGTTGTCAAGAAAGACTGGCAGGATGGCCCCGTGCGGCCCCTGCCAGAGATGACGTGGCTTGACTGTCTCGCCCGTCGGCGTGCGCCGGCTCCATTCGGCCCCGATGCCCGAGCCGCGCAGCCAGGTGCCGATCCCTGGCACAAAGCCACAAAGACGCTCAAGCACGAAGGCGACGAAACCAGATCTGTCAGCCTCCCCCGCCAGCAGCGCAGCAGCCTGACGACGCAGTTCCTCGGTGTGATAGTCGGCGAGCGCGGGCGGGGCGAGCCGTGCAACTCCCTGCAACCGCTGGGCATCGAGCAGCAGCCCCTCGTGACGCAGGCGATCCCAACCGTGGAGTGGCACTGTGTTCATCGGCTTCCTCCCGGCAGGCGAACCTCGATCGAGACCGGAAAAACCTGCGCCGATCCCGTCATGGCGTGACGTCGCGGCAGCAGGAACCGGAGCACCCGCTCACGTTCCCGCTCCAACTGATCGCGGACCTCGGTGTAATGGCGGGTGCGGCGCTCGATCTCCGCGCGCTTCTCCTCGATGGAGCGGGAGATCTCGTCGAGCCGCTGGGCTTCTTCAAAGAGCCGGCCCTGCGTCCGCTCGATCCTGAGCGCTTCGATCTCACGTTCAAGCCGCGCGAGTGTATTCTCAGAGATCAGTGTCGAGACCTCAGCCTGACGGCTGCGGTAACGCTGCTCCTCGTCGGCCCAGGCTGCCTTGCCCGCCTCAGCGAGCTGTTCTTGTAATGCCTTCGTCAAGGTCGCAGCGTGACTGGTGATCTGGGCCTTCAGCTCCGGCTCGATGTCATCGACGATGGTACGGGCGGCATCATGATCCGCCTGGTCATTTGTGGGCTGCGCGTCACGCAGTTTGAGGGCACTCGTATGCGGAAGCGGTGCGCCCAGCCGGCCATGCGAGACCGGCAGGATGATGGTTCGGACCCAGTGGTGGAAGGTTTCGCGCAGGTCGTTCACGGCAAGTTCTTCCAGGCTTAGGAGCACCCAGGCGTCGGTGCCGGCGGGGAGCGCCGAGCGGCGTACCGTCCAGCGTGAAACCTCTTCGCCCGTACCGGGGAACCGGCGGCGGGTGAGAGTCGAAATGGCGTGCTGCAGCATGGGGTGCGACAGATGCGTCATCAGCACATCAGGGCGCGGCGAGAAGACCTGTCGTCCACCAATCGAATCGACAAACGGTGTGGCATCGAAAGCGATGCGCGCGACCGGACCAGGCATTCCCCCCCTCTGCGGACGGCGCAGCGACTCATCGACAATCTCGCTCCAACCCGGCAGCGCCGGATTGATGAGCTTGCAGGTGCGTGGAACATCGGTGCAGTCGAGCTGCGGACGACCGCCACGGATGGCCATGGCCGATTCGAGCGTGTCACGCAACGATTGTGGGTCGAGATCGATCTCGGCCGCCAGTGCCTTCAGCTGCGTATCGGCATCACGCCCCTCGCCCCCGGTATCGACCGTGGCATCGGCATCGATCTTCACCCGGCCAAGTGCCTGCTGCACTCGCCGGTCGAGGTCGGCCTTGACCGCTTGCACGCTCTCTCCGGCAATCAGACGACGGTGCGCCGCCTCATCAAAGATCTCATTGGCCGAGCCAAGATCCTCCCGAATCTCATCCGCCTTCCTGATGACGTGCGCGAGAAAGACGAGATCCTGATCCTGGTCGGTCACGAAGTGAAAGATCGTCACATCGCGCGGCTGGCCGTGACGATCGATGCGACCATTGCGCTGCTCGATGCGCGAAGGGTTCCACGGACAGTCGAAGTGGAGCAGATAGCGGGCCGTCCGCTGCAGGTTGAGCCCTTCTGCCGCCGCGTCCGTCGCGACCAGCACCCGTACCGCATGGGCCGGGTTGTTGAAACAGCTCTTCACTTCACTGCGCTCAACATCGTCCATCCCTCCAAAGAGCGTCAGGACGCGCTCACCGCCAAACTTCGCCGTCAGCCGTCGCACGAGGTAGTCGAGCGTCGTCTTGTACTCGGTGAAGACCACCAGCCTTTCATCATCTCGCCACTGCCCGCTCTCCCGCAGCAGCCGATCGATCAGCACCTCAAGTGCACCATAGCGTGAATCGGCCAGCGGATCGACATCCGTGAAGTCAATGCTCTCATCACTGAGGCGCAGACCGGCAATGGCCGCATCGATCCCGGTAATCTCAGCCCGAAGCGATGGCGCAACCCCCTGCAGCCAGGCACCAACAACCCCGGCGGCGGTCGTCACCCGGGACTGCGTCTCGCGGTCATCACCTGTCTCGGCCTCAAGGTTTCGTCGGGCCGCCTGCACCTCGGATTCAGCTGCCACCTGCTCTGCGGTCAGCCCCTGCTTGCAACGCCGCCACGAATCGGCAAAGGCCACCGCACAGGAGAGCAGTCGCTTTCCAAGAATCTCGACCGCGAAACTGCCCGTGCGTCGCCGTGCACCACGCTCACTTGCCATCAGTTTGTGAATCGCCTTGCGGAAGGCGTCGAAGGCTACGCTCAGCGCAACCTCCTGCGGGGCAAGGCTCAGCACCAGCGCCTGCGGGGCCAGACGGGTACAGAACTTCGGCGGGTTGGTCCGAGCGTTAATCTCACGCTTCAGGCGTCGGATCACCACCTGCTCGACACGTCCACGCTCCGCTTCGCGGAGCTGGTCGGTCTGGCTGAAACGCACCGGATCCAGAATCTCAAGCAGTCCGGAAAAGCAGCGAGTGTGCCCGTTGTGCGGCGTCGCACTCAAAAAGAGACGATGCTCGAACTGCGGCGCCAGCAGACGCAGCATCCGGCAGAGGTCGCTGTCATCACCAAAAGCCGAGGGCATCAGGTTGTGGCACTCGTCGACAATCAACAGATCCCACGGCAAATGCGGAGACCCTTCCGGCGTCCGACAGGCAGCCAGGAACTGCTCCAGCACATCCACCTGCCGCAGGTAGTGGTACGATGCAATGATCCGACTGAAAGACCTCCACGGATTCGCATCCATCCCCAGGCGGCGCCGCAGCGCGTGCGTCTCCTCCCGGTCGACCAGATCGAACGAGAGCGAGAACTTGTCCCACATCTCGTCGCGCCACTGCAGGCGCAAGGCCGCTGGCGTCAGCACCAGCACGCGCTGCACTCGCCGACGCAGCAGCAACTCCGTCAGGATCAGCCCGGCCTCGATCGTCTTCCCCAGCCCAACATCATCCGCCAGCAACAGACTGACCCGTGGCATCCGCAGCGCTTTGAGCAGCGGTACCAGCTGAAAATCGTCGACCTGCACCGCGCCATGAAATGGACTGGCCAGCGGCAACCGTCCAAGTGGACCTGCCCCATCCGGATCGATGAATGGCGTCGCTGCCGACCAGCGTGTCGCCCGCAACAGCGCGTCGAAGTCCTCCACCGGCATCGGCTCACTGGTGGCGACGCTCGGCAGGGCTGTCGGCTCCAGCAGACGACCCGCCGGCTCAAGCTCCCAGATCAACTTCTCATCACGAGGGAACTGGTCATCCTTGTACTCGATGCTCACCAGGTGAAGCCGCCCGACTGGTCCATCAAATGGCTCGACGCCAGTAGTGACTCCACGACGATTGCGTACTGTCGCAAACATGCCGACACGCGGGACCAGACCGGAATTATGGGTGGACACTGTTATTACACCTGCGCTGTTTTATCACAGAAGTACTGTTGTAATGTGCACTTTGGCAGAGAATTGACTGTGATTGTAACGTTAACGTATTGGCTTCTGGTGGGGGCTGCCAGAAGCAGGGGGGCGGTGATCCAATGCCTTTCCAACCTGCGGGAGTCTTACCCTGACCGCCCAACAATATTGCCCCTTGAAGATTGTGAAGTCAACAATTCCCACGAGGATTAATGACTGCTGCTCTGGCAATGCACGTGTGCCCGCGACTTCTCCTCCCGATCAGGTGCAGGTCAGGATATAATTTGGGCTGGTCAATTAACAAGTTCGACAAAAGGAGTCAGTGATGACAGATGGCAATGACCCTCACGACCTGAGTCGCTTCGTGCAAGCACAGATGGGCGACTATGATCAGGCGCTGTCCGAGATTCGCGCCGGCCGAAAGCAGTCACACTGGATGTGGTACATCTTCCCGCAGTTCGACGGGCTTGGATTCAGCTCTATGTCTCAGCGCTATGCCATCAAAAGTGTTGCTGAGGCCGAGGCTTATCTGCGGCATCCGATTCTGGGACCTCGGCTGCGGGAATGTTCAGAGTCACTTCTCGCCATCAGTGGCTTCTCAGCGCACGACATCTTCGGTTCTCCGGACGATATGAAGTTACAGTCGTGCGCCACCCTCTTCGCGCAGGTGTCGGGGCCCGGCTCGGCGTTTGAGCGCGTGCTCGACAAGTACTTTGAGGGCGAGCCGGACCAGCGGACACTTGACCTGATTGATGCTGGATGATTTAAATTGGGGCACCTATCGTTGTGCTGCACCACTGCGCCCCATGATCGGCCAGACATCGATGATGTCATTCCCCTTCGCAATGTAGTAGCGATCGTAGCAATTGGTGCTCATGTCGAGATTGCTGCAGTAGATTTCGACGCGGTCACCGACCTTTGGCTCCTCGCCACCGGCATCACTCCACGAGAGAATGCCATACTCGGCACCCTCGGTACTAACCTTGAGCCATGGCTTACCCTTGACGGTATCGGTCGGCCGGGCAAGGGCCTTGTTACCGTAATCGGTGCTCACCTGACCGTGGTGGTGCTTGCTGTCAACAGTCACCAGCACGGTGAGTGAGTTCTCAAAATCGGTATAGACCGCATCATCTGACTGCCCGCCGACTTCCCTGTAGATCGAATCCATGAAGACATACGAGCCACATTCCAGTTCGGTGAGGCCGAAAGCCTTGTCCATGTTGTAGGTCCCGGTAGAGCCACCGCTGACGATGCCAATGGGAAGGCCGGACTTCCTGGCAAGCTCAATGGTTTCGTTGACTCCGGAGAGGTCCTCCTGACTCTTCTTGCAGCGGGCAGCAAATGTCTTCGTGTGGGAAGCGTAGCCGGAGTAGGCCATGAAACCTTCGAGCTGGATATTCTTTGATTTCATGATCCTGCTGGCAAGGTCGACGGCCGGCCGGCCATTTTCAATACCCTGACGCTTGAGGCCGGCATAGACGGCGACAGCGACGCGAGCCTTGACCCGGGCGGCGGCGGCGGCCTCCTGCACCTGGTCAGCGACCCGGGGATCATCGACCACGAACATGAAGGTCGGATCTTTCCTGGTGAGGGCAATGGCCCGCATAAGGTTGTTGACGCTGGCGGGCTGCTTGGTCCAGAGGACCCCTTTGATGCCGGCATTGGACATCAGTTCAGATTCGGCGATGGTGGCGGTGGTCAGGCCGATGGCGCCGAGGGCGATCTGGCGTTGCGCAACATCGACGCTCTTGTGGACCTTGACGTGTGGTCGCAGACTGATCCCGGTCTTCTTTGCGTAATCGGCCATCGTCCTGAGATTCTTCTCAAAGAGGTCGATGTCGACCACCATGCACGGAGTGGGCAGCATGTCTTTGGTCATCCCCTTGAAATCCTTGCGCGCTATTCGCTGCTCGAATTCAGCAAAGGGGAAGTTTTTGACATCGGCGCGCGCAATATGCGGCAGCGCCGTGGCAACCAGGGTTCCGGCACTGGTGGCAATGAACTGGCGACGTGTGAACATGCTCAAAATCTCCTTTGGTTCGATAGTTGGTGTGGTCACTGCTGTCCGGTGATGCCGGTTATTGCCGGCTCTCGCCTGATCCCGATGACAAATGCAATGTGAGCTGCTCCCGTGGGATTATGTGCCAAAAAGCTCCGGATTCAAACAGTCGCCAGCAAAAATATGCTGCTAATCAGCCCGCATTCCTCATCATCATTTTCCAAAGCAGCAGATGAGAGAGACTTTCACTTTAACCACCCCGCAATCAGGCTGCTGTGATCTGTTTGCCCCGAGCGCATCCCCAACGCACTGGGAACTGGACTTTGGACATTTTGTGCGCATTGTAGCCAGCACCCCATTCAGGCGTTCTGAAGGAACGCCGCATAGATTCTGATGAGAAATGCAGGCTAAAAAAAAGGGAGCAGAACCAATGGCTCTGCTCCCTTTCCATCTTGTGCAGGTTGTCAGGTCCGGGGGTTATGTCCCGGTCTGCCAGCTGTTCATATATTCGATCATCTCCGGAGTGGGAGCATCGATCGAGACATTCATCGCCGAGAGCTTGATGCGGGCGATTTCGAGATCGACCTCCTCGGGAAGAAGATGAATGCCCGGAGCGAGCTGTCCCTTATTCCTCACGAGGTACTCTGCCGAGAGTGCCTGATTGGCAAAGCTCATATCCATGACGGAGGCGGGATGTCCCTCGGCGGCGGCAAGATTGACGAGACGCCCCTCGCCGAGAACCATGATGCCGCGTCCGTCGGTGAGTCGATACTCCTCAACCCAGGGGCGAACAGTGCGCACCTCGGTTGAGAGCTCTCTGAGCGCCACAAGGTTGAGTTCGAGGTCGAAGTGTCCGGAGTTGCAGACGATGGCGCCATCACGCATTTTGGCGAAATGTTCACCATCGATCACGTGGCGGCTGCCGGTGACGGTGATGAAGATGTCACCATGCGACGCGGCCTGTGACATCGGCATCACCCGGAAGCCGTCCATGATCGCCTCGATCGCCTTGATCGGATTGATCTCGGTGACGATGACATTGGCGCCCATACCGCGAGCGCGCATGGCCACACCCTTGCCGCACCAGCCATAGCCGACAACGACAACGGTTCTGCCTGCCAGCAGAATGTTGGTCGCACGGATCACTCCGTCGAGAGTGCTCTGGCCCGTGCCATAGCGGTTATCGAAGAAGTGCTTGGTCTGCGCGTCGTTGACCGCAACCGCCGGGAAGGTGAGGCGGCCGTCGCGGGCCATTGCCCGCAGGCGGGTGATGCCGGTGGTCGTCTCCTCGGTGGTTCCGATGATATCGGATATCTGTTCGGGCCGCTCCTTGAGAAGGGTGGCGACGACATCCGATCCGTCATCGATGATCAGTTGCGGCTTGTGATCAAGCGCGATCGAGACAAGACCGCTGCCCAGCTCATCAATGACTATGGCGACCTTGAAACCCTTCTCGCCCGCGCGCCCGAGATCAAGCAGCAGAAGCGCCGGGAGAACCTGATCACCTTCGCCGAGCAGGCGCG
>CAIKMY010000422.1 GCA_903828635.1 uncultured Acidobacteriota bacterium | reverse complement strand
TGTCATATCGTAAGATGATTCAAGCCGTGAGGTGATTTAACAATGGATAATCTGAGACTGGATAAAAAGAAGGTACGAATATTAACCAGGTCTGAGGCGGACGAGGAGGATGATTTAAAAGGGCTCTCGCCAGGCGAACTGATGGGGATGATGTGGCAACTGGCTTTAAGCGCCTGGTCATTGAGGATGAATATCGATGTTGAACCAAGATTACAAAGAAATGTTGTTGTGCTTAATCGAGGAGAAGGCTGACTTTCTGATCGTGGGGGCTTATGCACTGGCGGCACACGGAAATCCCCGGGCCACGGGTGATATTGATATCTGGGTAAAGAATGACCCTGACAACAGCAAGGCAGTTATCAGAGCACTGGCAAAATTTGGCACTCCAGTCGGCAATTTAACGATCGACGATTTTGTCAAAACAGATACGATCATCCAGATCGGTGTTGCCCCTTGTCGAATCGACATCGTCACTGGAATTGATGGTGTGATCTTTGAAGATGCCTGGAAAAATAAAATCGAGACAGGCACCGACGGCCTCCGGTTGTTCATTATTTCAAAAGCTGACCTTCTCAAAAACAAACTGGCGTCCAATCGTGATAAAGATCAGAGTGATATTGCCTGGTTAAAAAAGCATCAGGGCAATCAGGTCTGACCGACCTCTCTTGTACCGCAGCATCGAGCCCCCGAACCGGGTTACGAACCGGGAAGTCTCCTGCCATGCCATCAGTCAAAGAGCATCCCGGCATTATTGCAATCCTACATTCAAGAACTGATCCCGGATGGTAACACTCCCGGCTTATTTACCCGGAGTGAGGATACTGACGATCTCACGAAGAACTTTAAGTGCTCCCTGATCCTTCCTTTTCCTCTTGCTGAAGATCCTGATGATCAGGTCAACCTGCTCACGGACTGACCCAAGGTTGGTGGCATCTTTGGCTGCTTCAACGAGTATTGTGTACTCCGTCTTCAGCGTTTCCTGATCTCTGACGACCTGATTATTGCAGAGCGACTTCAGCAGCAATGAGTCGGGCTTGTATACCCGATCCCAGAAGCCGGGATTCTCTGCTTTGTTCAAATGAGAGTCCACCTCTTTACAGAAATCGTTTATTTCTTTTTTGAGCTCATTATCGGGATTTTCACTCGCAAGCAGCCTGCAGGCCAGCCAGTTATAACCACCCCACATAGCTGTCTTCCCTTTGGCCTGATACGATGAGCAATAACAAGCAGATGCTTTGGTGAAGAGATTTTCTCGATCAACTTGCTTCTCAGCGATCTCAGCCCGCACTTTGAGAATCTTTGCCTTGATGCCCAATCGCTCAGAGGTTTTCATATGCTTTTGTGATAGCAGTTGTTCGACTCTCTTATCTGCCAGATCAAGCAGACGAACTATCGATTTATGGTGCTGTTTTTTATTATGCTGAAGTTGCAAACAGAGATCGAGTGCGAGTCGCGATTCGAGGTTGGCACACTGTTCGATGGCCTTGAGCGAGGCAGTGGCATCGTCGCGAGCAATTGCCTTACGATAGTAGTATATCGCCCGCCGCTTATCTCCAAACTTCTTCCAGGCTTCGGCAATTTCGAAGAATATTTCCCCCACCCTCTGCTTTGGTGGTAAAGCCAGGATGAACTTCCTTAGTCTTTCAACCAGTAATGCAGCGTCTTGCGGTTGATCCGGGTCATACCTCGCGGCGATCTCACGAACCTTCTGGATATATTCCTGACGCGAATAGCAGTCGTCATCAGCCTGGCCTGATGCTCCGGAGGAGTTTCTCAGGCGAAAGTCAGGATTGCCGTAACACTGATATGCGCCCCAGGTATTGAAACCGGGATGGTCTTCCCAGGTCTTCTCTCTTGCAATGCGGACGGCATCGCCAAAATTACAGTTGTCGAGCATGCACCTGTAGAAAGTAGTGGCAAAGGTCACCGCCGCCTCGTCATTGACCGCCCAGCCGGCGGCAATAACAGCCTTGACACCAATCTTCATCAACTGTTCGGCAACACTTGCTGCCAATCGATGAGGAGATTTTGTCATCAGAGCCAATTCACCTCCATCAGTCTTACCGAGGTGGCAGCAATTGAGAAAGACCAGATCAGGAATACTGCGCAGATTATTGAACTCCTTCGACGTCAGGAAAAGCCCGTCACCAAGGATAACCCCACTGCGATCGACATCGAGAGGATCATAATGGCCGTGTGCCGCGATATGAATTATCCGATAGTCTCTGGCGAAGAGGTTGTTGACGATGCTCGTACCACTATTCCTGTAGAGTGGGTTTGTTTCGTAGAAATCCTCCCGCATCAGTTTGTTGACGGCTTCAGCTTCATTTTTTGCGCCGGGGAGCTCCGGATATTCACTATTAGTATCCCCGATGATGAGGATATGGTTCCCGTATGATGGTTTTGGATCAGGGCGGAAATCGTTCGTTTTGAACTGTCTCAACATTCCATTCCTGACAGATATTGGTTCAACGGAACCACTTCGACTGCTATCGATCTCCTTTCGATCAGTAAGCATCTCCCAGGGATAGCGGGCTGATTCTGAATCGAGGATCAGAACGACATTCTGTGACTGGCCCTTGAGTTCATTGGGCACAAGCAGATCAAAGAGCGTGTTGGAGGTCTCAATATCCGACATGGTCGTAGAGACTGCCTGATCAACCAGTCGATCGATCAGCTCACGCTGTCCGGGCTGAAGAACCACTTCCGCACGGGCCCGATCGGTGAGCACCAGAAACTTAAGTGACTGTGGGGGGATCCTGGTAACATTACCGCGCTGCAGAAAGCTGATCAGGTAATCAGCCAGAACTGCCCGCTGAGTGGGGGACTTAACAGCTTCATTGATCCACTTGTTGACCAGATTTCGCTGCAATCCGGAGATCTCTTCTCTTGAGGACAAGGTTTCGAGGAAGCTGAATGGGCCGCAGGCCGGCTGAGGGCTGACATCATCTTTGTCACCACTAATGCCCGAGATCTGGATTCGCCGCCACCATCCCAGTGAATAAATGTCTGCAGGTCGCTTGTACATATTGCCATCGCTGACATCCAACTGGTCCTTAACCTTGATGTTATTGCCGGAATAATAACCGACACCTGAGTTACGAGACATCCAGGTTGCAACACGAAGAGCCTGGGTGGCAACATCTTCGTAGAGTTCAACCAGTTCAAGTTTATTGATGACAATACGTTGAGAGAGAGGCCCTTTCCCCTGCCGCATTTCACGTAATCGATTATTGGCGCGGCCAATGCCAAGTAATATTGCCCTGATTGACTCCTCGATACTGAGAGCATTACCGCCATAGGCACCAACCAACAATGAACTGATTCCTAGCTGTTCTGTACCGGAAGACGAACCAGAGGCTTGATTCTCAGTGTGTACAAACGCATAACGGAGGGCGGCAGCCATGACTCCCCTGGCTGCCGACTCAACAGTCACATGTCCAAAATTACCAAGGCCAATGATCAGCGCCCCTTTTGGGAGTGACTTATCACCAGCCAGCAGCACCTCAGCCTCACCAACATCACCAGGGTAGGAACCAAGGGCGTGAAGCCTGCTGAGCCGGCCCTTGAGGCGGCCATCGATATATCGTTCAGCACTAAAGAGCCCATCCTCTTTATAATGGCCGACAAGAATTGGATATTTTGCAAAACGCAGGTCGCCATTCATCACTGATATGTCGATTGTAAGGTTCCTGCCAGATGACCCGGTTATCGGGCCACTTGGCGATCCTGCGCGAGGACCAGATGAACCACCCCGTGTAGCGATGATGGGTGAGAGCGGTGGATTTTCCCACTTATATGAAATGAATTCCTGAGGAATTGCCGCCCCCTTGCGTGTCAGATACTTGAGAATGAGCGAATTGCTCTCACTTCGAGAGAAGTAGCTGAAATGACTGACATCGTCATTCTGATCACAAAAGTAGTAAGCCTTCTCGTTTTTACGTTTAATTCCTGCGTACATGGATGCGGTATTGACTATGAGATCATTCTCTCCATCAAAAAACCGATCAATAAGTATGCGCCAGGGCCTCGTCAGCAGTCCGTACTCAATATCACCGGCAATCACTGCCAGTTCAGTATTTGTCACCAGCTTGTGATCGTTAAGAAATTTGAGAAGTGGTGAATCGGGCTTCATGGCCGCGAGGCCGGGGAGTGTCGACGGATCCTTTACCAGCTTGAACAAAGCAAGCAGAAAATACTTAAAAAGCTCATAGGCTGCATTGCCGGAGATAGCTGGTATCAAACCGATGGTGTTGAGTACTGCGTTGAGAAATCGATCCCCACGGTCGGAGAGAAGGCTCGTCCCCAGAGCCGGACAAGCAACGCGAACAAACCGCTCAATTTTGATCTCTTCTAGCTGTTTACATATGCCACGCCACTTATCCAATTGGTCATTAGAAGTATCATCCGCCATGATGTCGGGCATATTGCTATTACTGAGACAGAGCAGATCACCGATCAGCCCGCCACGCGAGTGAGAGACAATGTGCAACCTGATCGATGACGGCAGAAATGAAAGCAGATCCTCAAGATTATCGATCGGGCTTTTGGTGAGTGTTGGGTGCTCAAATGCGAGGATTCGATTGGCGTAATGCTCGGTGAGTTTCTCCCAGGAGCTGCGATCCTTTCCGGCTTCACCAAAGCCGTCGGCAGGAGGGCCGCCACTTCTGGCAAGATCGCCAAAGCTTCTGGTAGTACTGGAGAACGTGCCGTGCAGAAACAGCAGATAGGGTTCGTTATCAATGCGAGCTTTATCTGCTGCTTTAAAAGATTCTAAATAGAATCCGTCAGGCTTTTCAGCAGTGCCAAAGCCTTTGACCCAATAGAGGCCTGATGGATCGCCTGACTTGAGACACTTTTCCTCCAGTTTATCGATCTTATTGTGCAGTGTATCTGCAACATCCTCTTTCAATTTGATTCGAAGCAAATCCAGCGATTTGAGAGTGCCAGCTATTGTGAATTCGCGGTCAGTCGATTGATTGGCAATGGTACTCGGGATAAGAATGGTGCCGGGATCACTTGTGTCTCTTGTGGCAGCAAGCGAGGGGAACTGCTCACGAAGCTGATCGACCCTGACGAGAAGTGTTACGCCCTCTCCGAAGTTGAGTTCGACGGCATCATCCTCCTCTGCCTCAATTTCGATATTGGAGGGGGGCTCGTTGCGACTGAGGCTCTGATAGCTGACTGATTTTATGACTTCGACACTGACATCGGGGTACGCCCCGGGATCGTGTCCGGTACTGGTTGCTTTCTCCCGGTTAGTGACATCAATAGCAGGAAAAATCAGTTTGACGGCCATGGCGGAACCCTCAGTAAGTCGCGGAACAGATTGAAATTGAAATGGATGCCCTAATGAACAGCAGGTGGAGTATACGCCCGACGGTGAGGCGGGTCAAGATTCTCCGATCACCGTGGTTGACGATATCGACCTCCGGCGTCGTCACTGACAGCGTCGTCACTGACAGCCCATGATCATTATCGTCAGCAGATCGTCCGACCGGCAAGGTAAAACATCCTTGAATCACTCCGCGCCGGCCCGAAGTCACGCCGGGCATCCCAGGTACGAATCTGGGGAAAGCCGGTCTCAGTGAGAAGGTCAAGCACGACTTCGGTTTCATGGTATCGCTGATGGAGAGTCAGATCGGAGCGCTGCCAGAGACCATCTTCAAGGCGAAACATGGTCAGATCGTATCGTTTCAGCCGGCGTATTGGTTGGTAACTGTGGCGAACGACGCAGAGACTGTCATCATCGATGAAGTCAAGGCTGCCACCGAGGGCCTCGTCCGGCTCCTCGATATTGAGATCGAAGAGAAAGAGCCCATCGTCAGAGAGCGTACAGCGAACCTGGCGAAAGACCTGGCGGAGTTCGTCACGTTCCATCACGTGGTTGAGGCTGTCGAAGGAGGAGACCACGGCATCGAAAGGTGTCACCCCGGGAAGTTCGAAGCTGCGAGCATCGGCGCGAAGAAAGACCGCAGCCGGAGCGTTGATTCGCGCGAAGGTGAGCATCGCTTCGGAACCGTCAATCCCGGTAACCTCGCAGCCATGTGTGCCCAGCTCGGCGGCTATCTGGCCGGTGCCGCAGCAGAGATCGAGAATGCGTGCCTTGTCAGGAAGACGTGGCAGAAGAATCTCCTCGAAGATGCCTTTCGTCTGACGGCAGAAATCAGGTCCCCAGTAGCGATTGTAAAACCACGCAAAGCGATCGTACTCGGAATAGGTCTCGAAGCCATTCCCGGTTGCGGTTTTTTCAGTCTGCTCAGGAACCATTTCTACATCGCTCGTCGAATCGGATAAACTGCGGGGTGGAGACGGGATTGTACTGCATCGCCGGCCAATTGGGACAATGCTGGCGAAAATTTTCCCCGGCGCAGCATCCGACTCGCACCGGTCGAGGGGTTGAATGAGAGGGTTGATTGAGGGTTTTGATCGGGATGTCGATGATAACATCGATTTTAAGGATTAAAGCGAGATGAAATTAAAGGACAAGGTGGCAGTGGTCACGGGGGGAGCTCACGGGATTGGCCGTGCTCTGAGCGAGCGATTTGCGGCGGAAGGTGCGCGAGCAGTGGTCATTGCCGATCTTGACCTCGTGGCGGCCATGGAGGTGGCGACCGGGATCTCAGGAACAACGAGGGCGCTGGCCTTACAGGTTGATGTCAGTATCGAGTCGGAGATTCAAGACCTGGTGGCGATCACCGTTGACCGCTGCGGGCCGATCGATCTCTTCTGCTCGAATGCCGGCATCGGCGGCGTTCCGGGTGGCGAGGAGGTTCCCGACAGCGCGTGGCAGCAGATATGGGAGGTCAACGTCATGGCCCACATCTTTGCGGCACGTACTGTACTGCCGGCGATGCTCGCGCGCGGAGAGGGTTATCTGCTCAACACTGCCTCGGCTGCCGGATTGCTGACGCAGATCGGCTCGGCCCCCTATTCGGTGACCAAGCATGCGGCCGTCTCCTTTGCCGAGTGGCTCTCGATCACCTACGGTGAACGCGGCATCGGAGTATCCTGCCTCTGCCCGCAGGGTGTGCGTACCAATATGCTCAGTGAAGCCAATGCGAGCGGTGCCGGTGCCTTCCTTCTTGAAAACGCCATCGAGCCGGCCGCCGTCGCCGAGGCGGTCATCAGGGGGCTTGATACCGGGCAGTTTCTGATATTGCCCCATCCCGAGGTTGCAACCTATTTCCAATACAAGGCCGGCGATTATGATCGCTGGCTGCGCGGTATGCGACGATTACAGAAGAAATTTCAGCCTGATCATTCAGCATAAGGAGTTGACGATATGGCGCCACCAAGCAGACCACGAACGATCAACTATGGTGTCGGAGATGAGATCTCCTACGCCTTCGGCTCGGGCATCGTCTATGGCGAGGTTGTCCGCGTTCTTGAGGCGGGAGCCGCCATCGAGATCCTCTTTGAGGATGGCCGCAAGGAGATCAAGAAATCGCGTGACGGTGCACTCCATCTCGTGCGTCGCGTCTCCGGCAAAAGCGAGACCGAGGAGCTCCACTCCGATCGCTCCCGCCTTCGTGATCAGTCCGTTTCAGAGGTAATTCGCAGCGAAAAAAGGCGTGGCAGTCGCTGATTCTCGCCACTCGGTGAGCAGCAGTGTCAGATTAAATTATTCCCGGAATGGCAAGCTGCGCCGTCAGACGACGTTCCAGCAGAGGTGTGGCCCTGCGGCCATCGCCGGACCGGTTCGACCAGACCAGTCTGAATTGCCGCCGATCCCGGTTAACCAGGAAACTACCGGGGCGGCAAATTATCGACTGGGAAAAAGCAGTGAAGACTGTCATCAGCAAGAGTGATGAAGAGAGAGATGGAGAAAGTGATGAATAGTTCATTGAGGACAAGAAGCGCGAGAACAAGAAGCGCACGGTGGATCACCCCGGTAATGCTGGGGCTGCTGGTATTGGTGCCGACGAGTAGTTTCTGCCAGGAGGCGGCAACGAAAGAGGTGAAGGAGAGACCGACAGGGATTGGCAGCGCAGCGGACAGGGGCAATGCGAGTCAGCCGGCGGTGTCAAACATCGTCGTCGCCTCGGGAGCAACGGCCAGGCTCTCCCTCCAGACACAGTTGAGCAGCAAGCTCAACGAGGTGGGTGATGATGTGACAGCGGTTCTTTACGAGGCGGTACGCGGCGAAGACGGTCGGGTAGCGATCCCGAAGGGGACCGAGTTCTTCGGACGGGTGACCCAGGTTCAGGCGGCGCGCCGGCCGCAGCGCGAAGCGACAATGACGATCGTCTTCGAGAAGGCGCGAATGTCATATGGTATCGAGAAGATCTCGACGGTGGTGACGGCGATCGACGACTATGCCAATGACGAGAAGCTGAAGTCAAAAGATGACGAGGGCAAGGTAGGCGCGGGAAAGTCAGGGTCAAAAACGGCAAGGAATGCGGGGATTGGCGGCGGGCTCGGCTCACTGGGAGGTCTGATCATTGGCGCTGCGGGTGGTGGTCTGGGCGGGATGGCGGGCGCGGCGGGTGCCGGCGTTCTTGGCGGAGTACTAATGACAAAGGGCAACGACATCCGGTTGAGTCCGGGGACGATTCTGCGCATCCGCTTCGAGCGTGAGGTGGCAGTGCCGTCATTCGGGAATTGAGCGCCATGGCCGACACTTCAGAGCAGAATCTCTTCGACTCGGGATCAAGCGGGCCGACATCGGCCAGAATGAAGACTGACTGGGATCAGCGGGCAAGGGAGAACGCCCGCTGGTTCATTAATACTTTGAGTGTCGGTCAGACGGAGGAGGAATTTGACCTTACCGGTCGGCGCGATTTCGACGGGCTGGTGATGGCCGATCTGCCGCTGCTGACCGACGGCCGGGATCCGTGCTCGCTGCGGCTGCTGGAGATCGGCTGCGGCATCGGGCGGATGAGCCGTTACCTTGCGGAGGTCTTCGGGCAGGTCGAGGCCATTGACGTCTCCGGAGAGATGGTCAGCCGTGCCCGCGAGCGGCTGAGAGGAATGGCGAATCTCAGCTTCCACGAATCGAACGGTGTCGACCTTTCGCTCTTTGACGATGAGAGTTTCGACACGGTCTTCTGTGCCTACGTCTTCCAGCACATCCCTGATGAGGGAGTCATCGAGTCTTATATCCGCGAAGCTTTTCGCGTCCTGCGACCGCGAGGGATCTTCAAATTCGTCACCAACGCGGTTGCCGATGCCGAGTATCTTGCGCTGGAAAAAAATACCTGGTCAGGGGCAATCTTTCCTGAAGCACGGATTCGCACATTGGCAAGAGAACTTGGCGCGCAGATTACGGGAGTGGTCGGTGACGGCACCCAATACTGCTGGACGATGCTGCGCAAGCGGCAGGCGAGCGTGACCAGGCCGGCGATTGAACCCGGAGTCGATCGGGGTGACCGATCGCCGCGCATCGTGACGATCGGCCGCGCCGAGAATCTTGAGCAGACGGAGCTGGCGCCGCGTACCGACATTTTCTACATCGGGCTGATCGTCGAGGGGATCTCGGCGGAAGAGGTCGACGCCGACTCGCTGGTGATTGTCATTGGTGAGATTCGGCTCGTGCCCTGCTATGCCGGACCGTGCGGAACGATGTCGATCGGGCCGGAGAGGCGACGCGAATCGATTCAGATCAATGTGCGCATCCCTGCCGATCTGCCTGCGGGCGAGAGTGAAATCCGCGTCGAGAAGGTCACCGGAGAGGAGGTCGCCTCCGCACGGCTGACTCTGCCGGTGCTGGTTTCGTCAGCACCGCGGGTGGTCGCGGTGACCAACGGCCTTGACGGCGGGCTTGACATCGAGCATCGCGGCCCCAAATCGGGTCTGAGAATTCTGGTCGCCGATCTGCCGGCAACGATCGACATCACTGATGCGGCCATCAGCTTCAACAACGGTCCGTGGCATCATCCCGAAGGTGTGCGTTATCTTGCTGGCAACGGGCTCTGGGAACTCTCGCTGGAGGGTGAGGGACTGCTGGAGCCCGGGGCGCTCGGGGTCGTTGTCAGTGTGCGGGGGCTGGTCTCGGAAAGGGTCGATTCAGTTGTCCACTGATCGATCGCCCCGGGCATTGGCTACCACTGCGTTCCCTGAGTCAGCACGATCGGATATGGCGCAGACTCGCGGTCGCGATGCCAGACTCGAACCTCGGCCGGACCGGGCTGAAGCCCGGGCGGAACCGGTGCATTGACCTGAAAGCGATCAGGCCGATCATTACCACCCCAGGCACCAACATAGACAGGATTGATGCCATAGCCGCCAATCTCGACGCGAACTTCATCACGCCGTGCATCATCCGGCAAACCATCCACCGAGATGGCCACGATCGCACGCTGCCCGTGATGCGGGAAATGGTGATCATAGCTGACGGCGTTGATCACATTCTCGATGACGAGTGAGGGAGAAGCTTCGCCGGGGCGATCATCCCAGTGGCGCCAGGCCTTGATGAAGGCGTGGGTTTCACCGGTGGCGAGCACTGCGGTTCGCACAAAGCCGGCAGCCCGCAGCATGCGCACCATGCAGTCGATATTCGGGCTCCACCAGTTGTCATACTGTCCGCCGAGTTCGTCGATTTCGTGAAACTCCATGATCGGATGGGGTGACTGGTAGATGCCGTCGATGACGTGTGAACTGATGATCGCGCAGTCGCGGGTCACCTCGCA
>CAIKMY010000421.1 GCA_903828635.1 uncultured Acidobacteriota bacterium | reverse complement strand
GCGCCGGGATCGTCGGCACCGTTGACCTGATGGCCGTCTTTGATGCCAATGGTCATGTCAGTGATGTCGAGGTTGTGCGCTGGGCCGGCTTCGGGCTCGATCAGGCCGCCATTGCCGCCATTCGTCAGACTGCCTTTCGACCGGCAATGCGTGATAAAAAAGCTGTACCAATCCGCGGACTGGTGCGTTATAATTTCCGCCTTCCGGATGAGCAGGCGGTCCGGTCTGCAGGCATCACCCCGGAGGAACTCCACCGGGAAGGATCACAAAAAAAGGTGCAGAATACTGAGAATACCGAGAAACTGGAAAATCTGAGGGAAAAGCAGAGAGAGAAGCTCAAAAACACCCTGCAGGATCTTCTGAAACCCAAACATCTCCCACGCTGAGCCCCGTTGTCCCCCCTCCCCCCGAAATTCGCTGCTGTTCATCGGGCCGTCATCAGGCTGATGTTGCGTAATATATGTCACGTAAGATAGTTCTCCTGCTGCTGTTGCTGATCTGCCCGCTGGCGGCCTCCGCGCCGGCTCAGACGGCGCTCCCGGCTCCGGACAGAGCCGAGAGGCTGCGCCTCTTCGATCAGGTCTGGCAGTCAGTCTGCGATAACTACTATGATCCGGCATTTAACGGTGTCGATTGGCGGCGGTTGCGTCAGGACTACCGTGGAGTGGCAGCGTCAGCAGCGACGCGTGCCGACCTCTATGCGGTCTTCAGAAAAATGCTGGGTGAGTTGGGTGACGCGCACACGCGAATCTATGCGCCAGAGGAGAGTTTCGACCGTTACCGTCCCTCGGGGGTAACGATTGGTATCACGGTGCGCCCGATCGAGGGAGTGGCGACCGTCACTTGGGTGGAGCCGGGATCGGAGGCCGAAGTGCGCGGAATCCGGGCCGGCCTGCGTGTGGTGCGGATTGACGGACAGCCGGTGGCCGGGCAGCTCGATCGTCTTCGGCGTGAGCTGGTGGGCAGCTCAACGGCCACTTCGCTGGAGTTGCAGTGTCATGATCGTCTCTTTTTCGGGATGCGAGGTACGGCGACCGAGGTCGTCTTCGAGGATGATCAATCCCGCCTGCTCACCGTCAGCCTGACCCGACGCTTTGTCGAGCATCGGCGGCGCGTCTCGTCACGGATGCTCGCGCACCGCATCGGCTATATTGAAATTACCGGCTTCGGGCCGGAGATCGAGCATGAATTCGATGAGGCGATGATGCGGATGCAGGATAGTCAGGGGCTGATCATCGACCTGCGCAACAATGGTGGCGGGTTCGTCAACTCGGTGCTTCACGTTGCCAGCTACTTTCTGCCACCGGATACCGATCTGGGAAGGTTTGTCAGCCGCCAGGGAGGCGTGACGATGCGACGCACCTCCGCTGCACAGGGAGTTTATCGTGCGCCCCTGACCATTCTGGTCAGCTCGCGTTCGGCCAGTGGTGCCGAGATTCTTGCCGCCGCGATGCAGGAGCGACGACGCGCGATGATCGTGGGTTCGCACGAGACGACCTGCGGTTGCCTGCTCGGCGTCAGTCAGACGATCCATCTCTTTGACGGTGGCCGGCTCAACATCAGCGACTCCGATTTTCTGACATCGGCAGGGAGGCGAATCGAGGGCAGCGGCCTGCAGCCTGACATTCTCGTCAGGCCGCGCACTCGCGATCTGACACGTGGCGATGACCGGCTGCTCCAGTCGGCGATCGAGGCCACCGGGCGGCGCATCGCCTTCGGGGAGCGCCATCGCGAGGTCGACTTTTCGCTTGAGATTCCTTCCTTTGTGACCACTTCAAACCTGCAAAACTGACATCATTCTGCTACCCTGAATCAGAATCGGAAATGCGCGGTCAGGTGCACTGCGGATCAGGAATATTGACCCGGGGAACGCGAGATGAAGAATGGCTTGATGAAGAATGGCTTGATCGGTCGGCTGGTCTTTCCGGCATTGCTGGGCTGGATCATCCTCGGGATGGCGGGATTTGAGGCACAGGCCCAGTGGTTTGTCGCCTTTCAGGATGAGATGCGGCGCGATATCAATGGTGTCTTCTTTATCGATAACCGCTTTGGCTGGATCATTGGCAACAAGGGGATTCTCAACTTCTCACAAGATCTGGGTGAGGAGTGGACGGCACAGAACTCCGGTTTCAACGAGGCCAATCTCAAGGAGGTCTTTTTTCTCAACCGCGAAGCCGGCTGGCTGGTGACCAGTGGCGGGCGCCTGCTGCGGACGACCGATGGGGGCGAGACGTGGAAGATCGCATACCGGGTCGATGACGCGAAGCAGGGGCTCAATAGTGTCACCTTCGTCTCCGGGAAGCAGGGCTGGGTGGTGGGTACAGGTGGGCGGATTCTGGCGACAACGGATGGCGGGCGCAAGTGGCTGCCGCAGCAGAGCGGGACATCTGAGGAACTGGTCCACGTTCGTTTTGCCAATGAAAAGCGAGGCTGGATAGTCGGCTCAAAGGGCACCATCCTTTTTACCGACGACGGCGGGCAGAGCTGGGAGCAGCAGACCTCGAGTTTTAAGGGATATCTCTACCGTATTGACGTGCGCGGACGCGACAAGGCGTGGATCGTCGGTGACAATGGCGCTATCCTGCGCACCACCAATGCCGGTGAGTCCTGGGAGCGAGTTGCCGTCGACACGACACAGGCCCTGCTCAACATTGCTTTTGCCGATAATGAAAACGGCTGGATTGTCGGCACCAACGGGACAATCCTCAGAACCAGCGACGCCGGCCGTGCCTGGGTCGAGCAGGAGAGCGGCAGCCGCGTCGATTATTACGGACTCGCCGTGACGCGCCGACACGTCTGGGTAACCGGTGCCCGCGGCCTGGTGCTGAAGTACGCAAGGCGCTAAATCGGAGGACACAACATTGGAACACGTCCCTGATTCGTGACGATTACAGCCGTCCGTGTTCCAATATTGCATATTCCAATGTCAGCTGTTTCCATTCACTCTTTGCCACGGTTGAATCGCCAACGCCACACACACCAATTCATCTGCGATCTCAGCGTGAGCCCCTCCTGATGACAATGCCGGCCAAACGGTACCGTTCTGAGATGTTTGTCGCCGGTTAAATTGGGTCAACTTCATTCTCCGGCTCTGGACAATTCTTTGGGATTGAGAATATGCTTCGGGCCGTTGAAGCAACTTTCAAGGGCGGCCCTCGTGCCGCTGACTTTTTCTGTGCGTACTTTTCCTGTGAGGATCTCCTGGCTATGAGAATTCTGCTGATTTCTTTAGTGGTAGCGGGGATCCTGCTGGCGGCGGGGATGATGCCCGATTCGCCAGCGGGCCCGAAGGTGGTTGATGGAGCAACGACTCCGATACGGATCGAGCGGCATCTGGCAGTGCCGATGCGCGACGGGGTAACGCTTTACGGTGATCTCTATCGCCCGCGAGCGGAGGGGAAGTATCCGGTATTGATCGTCAGGACGCCGTATGGTGTGCAGCGCGACGGTGTTCACGAGACGATGATGAAGTATGCGCAGCATGGCTATGCGACCTTCATTCAGGATACGCGCGGGCGGTACGAGAGTGAAGGGAAGTGGGAGCCGTTTCGCACCGAGGCGGAGGATGGTTTCGATACGATCGAGTGGGCGGCAAAGCAGCCGTGGTCGAATGGGAAGGTGGCCACGCAGGGTGGCTCTTACCTTGGACACGTGCAGTGGCGGGCCGGCAGCCTGGGACCGCCGCATCTGGTGGCCATGTTCCCGGCGGTGGCCTCGACCAATATCTATGCCAACTGGATCACGCTCGGCGGTGCATTCCGTCTGTCATTCAATTATGGATGGGGAGTGGTGAGGATGCCCAATCGTATCATGCTGCCGCAGTACTGGCACAGTGAGCCTTACTCACCGGTCGAGTTGAAGTATGAGACGATTCTCAATCACCTGCCGCTGCGTGATGGGGATCTTGAGAGTGCGGGAGGGGTGGTGCAGCATTATCGCGACTGGGTCGCCCATCCGGATTATGACGATTACTGGAAGGCGATCAGCGATGAGGAGCGCTTTTCGAAGGTGGTGGTGCCGGCCTTCACCAGCGGCGGCTGGTTCGATATCTTCGTCCAGGGGACGATCAACGGTTATGTCGGGATGCGTCAGCACGGTGGATCGGAGAAGGCACGACGCGAGTCGCGAATGATCATTGGTGCGTGGGGGCACGGCCCCAGCCAGAAATTTGGTGATGTCGATTTCGGACCGATCAATAATCGCACCCAGTTCGACACTGAACTCCGCTGGTTCGACCACCAGTTGAAGGGTGAAAAGAACGGCCTTGAGAAGGAGCCGCCGGTCGAGCTTTTTTATATGGGTGTCAACCAGTGGCAGCATGAGCAGGACTGGCCGATCCCTGGGACGAAGTACACGCCGTTCTATCTTTCGAGTGGTGGCCAGGCCAATACGCCTGCCGGCAACGGGCGATTGGCCATGGAGAAGCCGGGTGGTGCGGCCAGCGACAATTACCGTTATGACCCGAACGATCCGGTGCCGACACTCGGCGGCAACAACTGTTGCGGCACGCCGACAGTGGCCGGACCGAAGGATCAGCGACCACTGGCCGGACGCAAGGACATTCTGGTTTACAGCAGTGAGCCACTGAAGGAGCCGCTGGCGATTGCCGGCCCGGTGAAGATGAAGCTCTTCGCGGCAACTGACGGGCCCGATACCGACTGGGTGGTCAAGCTGATCGATGTTCGCCCGGACGGTTTTGCCATCAATGTCTGCGAGGGGATTCTGCGTGCCCGTTACCGCAAGGGAACCTCGCGACCGGAACTGCTGACTCCCAATCAGCCCTATGAATTCGAGGTTGATCTGGTTGGTACCGCCAATGTCTTCCTGCCGGGCCATCGGCTTCGCGTCGATGTCACCAGCAGCCATTTCCCGCAGTTCGATCGTAACCCGAACACCGGCGAGCCGTCCGGATCGTCGAGCAGGGTGAGGGTGGCGAGTCAGACAATCTTCCATTCGTCTGATCGTGCCTCGCACATCATTCTGCCGGTTGTGCCGATGCCTAAGAAGAGGTCGTGAAGGTTTCACGATAAAAATGCCGCACTCTCCGAATAAATCTTGACAATCGGAGAGTGCGGGCATACCCTGCCCGCCATAGGGCCGCCTGCGACATTAATGGGACGATTGCCCGCTTAACCTGACTGACAGGCTGATTATGCCTGCTGGGTGATTTAGCATACTGGGAATGAAATACTAATTAACATACTGATTCAGCAGTTAAACGATTCAGAACAATTCAGAACAATTCAGAACAATTCAGGCGATTCAGTTGGAATAGTTCTTCTCACTTGAGGCCATTAATTCAGTCCGGCCACTGAGTCAGTTCTATCAGTCGGAATGAAATACCGGCGCGGTTAATGTTCGGAAGGGGCCGGGGGCCGGTACAATCGGCATCCGATCCTCTCTCTTTTCAGTTTTTCATCATCTGGAGGAATAGGCATGCATTCCCGGATTGCAATGCGAAGCGGGACAATAATTGTTTCGCTCATGGCTTTATTACTGTGGGCATCGCCGCTGGCGATAGCCCAGACGACGTCGACGACGATTCTTGGCGTGGTCTCCGACGCGACGGGCGCCGTGGTAAACGGTGCGAAGGTGACGGTGACCAACACGAGTACGAAGTTGAGCCGCGAAGCGAAGACCTCGGAGACCGGTGACTACACTTTTCCGCTGGTTGACGTCGGCATTTACGATGTGACGGTCGATGCGCAGGGGTTCAAGACCGAGGTCCGGCGCAACGTGATCGTCAACATCAACGAGAAGGTGCGCGTCGATTTCTCGCTGCAGGTTGGTGCGGCGAGTGAGCGGGTCGAGGTGACAGCGGAAGGGGCAACGCTGCGAACGGACGATGCGACGCTTGGTCAGACGATCGAGCAGCGCCGGGTCGAGGAGTTGCCGCTCAACAACCGTAACATTGGAGCGCTGGCGATTTTGCAGCCGGGTGTGCAGTATGGCCCGCGCAGCGGAACGGACGGGCAGGGTTTCGGACAGCGCCAGGGATCGCACGGTATTCCGATCCCGGGCATTGGTCTCTCATTTGTTGCCAACGGGCAGCGCGAGACCAATCAGCATGCAACTCTCGATGGTGTGGTGGCCACGGAGGCACGTGTCAACACGGTACCCTTCAGCCCCTCGGTCGAGGCGATTGCCGAGTTCAAAGTTCTTTCCGGCAGCTACTCGGCCGAGTATGGATTCAACGCCGGAGCGCAGACGATCATCGTCACCAGGTCGGGTGGCAATGATGTCCACGGTTCGGCCTTTGAGTTTTTGCGTAACGATGTCTTCGATGCCGAGAATTACTTCCAGAACTACTTCAACGCGCCGGGAGCGACACGCTCGAAGAAGAACAGCCTGCGGCAGAACAATTTCGGTGGTGTGCTGACCGGACCGCTGGTCATTCCGAAGATTTACGACGGCCACAACAAGACGTTCTTCATGGTCAATTATGAGGCGCGAAGGCGTCGTGATGGCGGACTGGCGCAGACGGCCAATCATCCACCGACGGCTTTCCGTAACGGTGATTTCAGCTCACTGCTCAATTTGCCGACGCCGATCAGGATTGTTGATCCGCTGACGGGCGATCCGTTCAACAACAATATCATTCCGGCAAACCGGATCACCAATGCGGCGAAGGAGCTGATGAAGTTCTGGCCGGATCCGCAGCGCACAAATGCCAATCCACTGGTGGGGATCAACTACACCGGCTTTGAGCGGCGAACCCTCGACGACACGCAGGTCTTCGGTCGTATCGACCACAACTTCAGCGAGAACGACAAGATCTTCGCGCGTTATGCCTTCAACGATGTGACCTATCGGGTGATTCCGGGTGATAACCCCAATTTTACCTACTTCGTTGCCGGCCGTAACCAGAATCTCGGGACGGGATGGATTCACGTCTTCAATCCCAATCTGATCAATGAAGTGCGTTACGGCTACAATCGTTCGGTGGACAACACGCTCAACAACCGGGCCAACACCAGCTTTGACGTCGAGTCGCTGGGGCTGACGGGTTTCCGTGTGGTCAATGACGGGAACCGCAAGTTCACCTCGCGCGAGACGGGTGTGCCGACGATTTCGGTCAACGCCTTCTCGACGCTGGCTGAGCAGGATGGTGGTAACGGATTCGACTTCAACAATCTGCACCAGTTCAATGACAACGTGACGTGGGTGCATGGCAATCACAGCTCGAAGTTCGGCTTCGACTATCGCTGGGTGGCACTCTTCCGCGGGGCGGCAAACGTTCCGCGTGGCGGTCTCAACTTCAATGGTGACATTGCCAACAACGGCTTTGCGGCGTTCCTGCTCGGATTCCCAAGCAGCACGACGACACCGGAAGGGCTGCCGCTGACAGAGACGCGCCAGCAGCGCTTCGCGGCCTATGCCACGGATGACTGGAAGGTCTCAAGGAAGCTGACCCTCAACTACGGTGTTCGCTGGGAGTACAACACGCCGGCAGTCGACATCAAGGGGCTCTGGCGTTCGCTCAGTTTCCAGACACTGACCAACGGGCTGCCGACGGTGATACCGAATATCGGCACGGAATACAAATTCTATCCGGGCCAGAAGTCGCTCTTCATGCCGCGCCTTGGTATTGCCTATCGTCCAACCGACAACTGGGTGGTGCGTGCCGGTTTCGGCATCTATTACAATGTTCACCAGTTGAACAACTACACGATTCTCAACCTCAACCCGCCGAAGTCAGGAACGAGCAACTTCGCCAACAGTGCGACGGGCGGGAAGATCACCAACTCACCGACGCAGCCGGTGCTGAGCTACTCGTCGCCGTTTGGCGTGGTCAACACGACAAGTGCGACTGGTATCAACGCGCTGAGCCCGGAGAACTTCCAGCCACAGGTTGCGCAGTGGAGCCTCGACATCCAGCGTCGTCTGCCGTTCGATGTCGTTCTGTCGGTCGGCTACGTTGGCAACAAGGGATCGCACATCGACCAGACGGTTGAGCTCAATGCGCCGAAGCCGTCGATCCTGCCGAACCCGAATGCACGGCGACCGATTCCGACCTTTGTTGACGGGGTTGGCGGGCCGACTCGTGCGCTCAACCGGCTGCGATGGCTCTCGTCGGATGGCAATTCGTGGTATCACGCGCTGCAGGTGAACGCGCAGAAGCGGTTCTCGGGAGGGCTCCAGATGAACATTGCCTACACCTGGGGCCGGGCGATGGGAGAGGGCTACGGTCGTAACGAGGGCGGTGGCGCAATTCCCAACTCGTACCAGAATCCGTTCAACCGTGCGGCAGAGAAGACACGCTACGGCTTCGACTTCCAGCACAGTGCGGTGATCAGCTTCCTCTATGAGCTGCCGACGCCGGCGGCATTGAACAAGGGAGCCGCAAAGCACATCTTCGGCGGCTGGCAGATGAACGGCATCGTCGTGTTGCGGTCAGGGCTGCCCTTCTCGGTGACCCAGAACAACACGATCAACACGATCGAGGGGCATGTCCGTCCGGATCGCCTGCGTGACGGCAAACTCGACAATCCGACGATCAACAAGTGGTTCGATCCGGATGCCTTCCGGGTGGTGACCTGCCAGCAGCCGGGTGGTAACACCCAGGCTGGTCAGGATCTCAACACTTACCTGGCGCAGTTCTGCAAGTACGGCAATGCCGGACAGGGAATACTCGAAGGGCCGGGGTTCAAGAATGTCGACTACTCGATGATCAAGAACATCCAGGTCTCCGAGGCTCTGCGGGTGCAGTTCCGTGCCGAAATCTTCAACATCTTCAATACGCCGCAGTTTGGCGTGCCGAACTCGGGGCTCAACGCGGCGACGGCCTTCCTGCCGACAACGGCGGGTGGTGCCTTCCCGACACAGGTGACGCCCTCACGCGGTCCGGGCTCGATCGCTAACATCGTCTCACCGATGCGGCAGATGCAGTTCGGATTGAAGCTGATATTCTGAATTGAGGTCCGGAGTCCGCGGTCTGCTTGAAGACTACGGGCTCCGGACTTTTTGTATCCTGAATATGCAGGAATCTTATTAAGAGTAGTTTATTTACGAGTAATTTTTACGAGTAATTGTTACGAGTAATTTGAAGGATAGAGCCATGTCAAACAGACGCAATTTTCTGCAAGCGATGTCGAGTCTGCCATTGGTTGGAGGCCTCTTCGCGAAGGAGGCACTGGCTGGCAAGCCGGCGGGGCCGGCGCGGGATTTTTTCAAAGAGCTGGGTATCAGGCCGTTTATCAACGCCGCAGGAACCTACACGACCCTGACGGCGTCATTGATGCATCCGGAGGTGATGGAGGCGATCAACTATGCCTCAAAGAGCTTTGTCTCGCTCACTGACCTGCACGATGCGGCGGGGAAACGGATCGCACAATTGATTGGCTGCGAGGGGGCAATGATCACTTCGGGGGCAGCGGCAGCGCTGACAGCCGGCACGGCGGCCTGCGTCGCCGGCAAGAATCCGGAGTGGATTAAGCGCATCCCGGATCTGGCTGGCACCGGGATGAAGAACGAGGTGATTGTTCAGAAGGCTCATCGCAACGGTTACGATCATGCGGTTCGCAACTGCGGTATCAAGCTGATCGAGGTCGAGACTGCCGATGAGATCGAGCGGGCAATCAACGAGAAGACGGCGATGCTCTTTTTCTTCAACGATGCCGATC
The DNA here is from genome assembly GCA_903828635.1 of uncultured Acidobacteriota bacterium. Classification (GTDB taxonomy): domain Bacteria; phylum Acidobacteriota; class Blastocatellia; order RBC074; family RBC074; genus CAIOZW01. The sequence continues at coordinate 1,323 of CAIKMY010000421.1, read as the reverse complement.
CGCGCGGCAAGGTGAAGATCGAGCAGTTTGTGGCGATTGCCAACAAGCACAAGATCCCCTGCCTCAATGATGCAGCAGCCGATGTTCCGCCATCGGAGCATCTCTCACGCTACACGAAGATGGGCTTTGACCTCGTCGCCTTCTCCGGCGGCAAGGGGATGCGTGGACCACAGAGTGCCGGTCTGCTGCTCGGGCGTAAGGAGCTGATCGAGGCGGCGCGGATGAACTCCTCACCCAACAGTGACAGTATTGGTCGTGGAATGAAGGTCAACAAGGAGGAGCTGCTCGGCATGATGGTCGCGGTCGAGGTCTACCTCAAGCGTGACTCAGCGGCTGAGTGGAAGGAGTGGGAACGGCGTGCGAAGCTGCTCTGTGATACCGCCTCGAAAAATAGTGCCATCAGGACGGAGGTTTTTGTACCACCGATTGCCAATCACGTTCCGACGGTGCGGCTGAAGTGGGAGAAGGCGGTGCTCAACCTGACGGCCGATGAGGTGCGCAGGCAGATGCGCGAGGGCACGCCCTCGATCGAGATCGCACCGGGCAGTTCGCCGGCCGATGCGGCGACTCAGGAGTTCTCGATTGGTATCTGGCAGTTGCAGCCCGGCGAGGTCGATGTCGTTGCCAGGCGGCTCCGCGAGGTACTGGTCAAATAATTCAGGCCCAGTGAGGCAACAGGGACTGTATGAGCCATAGTTGCTATGGACCATACAGTCCCTGTTGCTTTTAGTTCTTACCGGTATTCACCCGTGTACCCGGCCGCAGTTCATCGGTTCCGCGAAGAGCGATCTGGTCACCAGCCGCGAGGTTTCCAAAGACCTCGACCAGATCCTTACCCTCGACATTGACCGTGACTCCGCGTTTAACCTCGACCCATTCGACGGTCTGATCACGAAGACGAAGGAGGAATATTCGTTCGGTAGTGACGGCAACGGCCGACAGCGGGACGAGAAGTGAAGGGGAAGTGCGGCTGGATGGCCAGGTAACCTGGGGGAACATCCCCGGGGCGAGTCGGTAAGACGAGTTCTCAACGTCAAGTTCGACGGGCATGGTGCGTGTTTTGGGATCAACGGCACTGGAGATGCGGCTGATGCGGCCTTTGAAGCTTTCACCGGGGAAAGCGGGCAAAGAGAAATCGACGCTGGTGCCGGGGCGGATGGTGGGAATCTCGGTTTCAGGAAGAGCGATGACAAGGCGGAGTCTTGAAATTTGCTGAATCCTGAGCACCGGCTGGGATGGAGAGGCGAGGCTGCCGGGGTGGGCCAGTCGTTCGGTGATCGTCCCGGCAAAAGGGGCGTTCAGTCGCAGGTAGTCCTCGGTGGT
>CAIKMY010000420.1 GCA_903828635.1 uncultured Acidobacteriota bacterium | reverse complement strand
ATGATAATGGTATGGATGATATTGATAATGCTGCAATTGAAAGGAGTGGCACAGCCTCCACCGCCAATGCAATCAGGAGACGGGATCTGGGTTCGCAATGCCTATTATGGTGAATTGCAGACGTTCGACCGCTGCTTTGGGAACCAGCCGGGAAACGGGCAGTATCATCATCACGTACAACCGGTTTGTTTACGTGCGCAGTTGAACGACAACCTCGATGCAGTGAGTTCAGGCAGACTGGGAACCAGCTACCGTGAGAAGGCCGCGCCATGGACACATTCACCGATCCTTGGATGGGCGCTGGATGGTTATCCAATCTATGGGCCGTATGGCTTCAGTGACCCGACGAGTTCATCGAGCACTGTCAAACGAATGCGCTCCGGATTTCGTGTGCGAAGCATCACGCAGCGGACGACGTTGCCTGACTGGGCGCTTGGCCATCACCCCGGTGTTCCGGTGCAACTGGCGTCTTCTCAGTATGGCCCGGATGTCTCGGATCTCTTTCCGGCAGGACGCTATCTTGAAGACTATGAGTATGTGGCAGGGACTGGCGATCTTGACCAGTATAACGGTCGATTCGCGGTGACGCCGGAGTACCCGGGAGGAACCTACGCCTATTATGTAACAATCGATGAGGCGGGGCGGCCGGCATTCCCGTACATCATCGGGATGCAGTATTACGGCGCGGTGACTGGCAGCGGAAACTCACCGGCACCGGCTGATGCGCAGACAGCATTTGCCAATGGATCGTGGCAGCAGTCGCCATCCAGCACCCCCAATCTGAGTTCGTGGCTGACAAAGTATTCACAGGAGAGTGCAAGGGTGATCAGCGGCTTTGATCCGTCAGCGGGACCAAGGACGACGTGGCCCGAGAGTCAGTTACCGCCGGGAGCGCGAACGGCAGGAAGTGTCAGCTCAGCAGCAAAGGCGGACATCCAGACAGTGAGTACGACTGATAGCGCAGTCTACATCGCCTCCAACAACCTTGCGAGCTACCTCATGGGCCCGTGGTTCATCGACGGCCAGAATGGTGGGGTCTTTATGAATTTCCCATCGGTGCAGAACTTCCGGGTGAGGCTGCCCAAGACCCCGACGGCGGCGATAACACGACAGACGACCGGTCTCGGACCGGTGGGGATCTGGGTCAACGGGGTAGCAGTCTTCAATGTGCTCGACGGTGCGAGCTACAGCAACGCACAGAGAACCGATGTTGGCGGTGGTGGGGTACGGCCGGGTTCAATGAATGTCTCGGCGGCCTCGTTTGAGGGAGGGCCGGTGGCCTCAGGCTCGCTGATCTCCGCCTTTTCACTCTTCGGCTCGAAGCTCTCCACGACCACCTCCGCGGCACAGACGCCCGACTGGCCGACGACACTCGGCGGGACAACGGTACAGATCCGCGATGCTACCGGGGCGACTCACGACGCACGGATCTCTTATGCTTCGCCACAGCAGGTCAACTATCGCCTGCCGGAGACTGTCTCAAACGGACTGGCAACGGTAACCATCACCGCCGGTGGCACGGCCGTGACCGGAGCGCTCAATGTCGTCTCAACCTACCCTAACCTCTTTCAATTCAACTCCGAGGGGCTGGCAGCGGCCGGAATTATCCGCGTCAGGAATGGGGCACAAATCCCTGAAGAGGTCTACCAGGTGAAGAACGGGGCGATAATTGCCCAGCCGATTGACCTCGGCCCGGCCGGCGACGAGGTCTACCTTGTCCTTTACGGCAGTGGCCTTGGAAAGAGCGGCTCTCCGGTGACGGTCCGCATCGGTGATACCGAAGCACCGGTGCTCTACGCCGGGGCGCAGGGAACCTATCAGGGGCTTGACCAGTACAACGTCAGAATCCCGGCATCGCTCTCCGGACGCGGCCGGGTGACTGTGCAGATGGTAACCAACGGCAAGTCAGCCAATCCGGTCAACATCACGATCAAATAGGCAGGGAGGGGATAATGAGGTCCGGCAGCCTGATCATGACGCTTTTGATACTGCTCGTGGGCAGAGATATGACTATTGCCCAGGAACCGGTGAGAAGTGTCTGGCTGATCAGCTCCGGATCAGGCGTCAGCGAGAGAGTCGCACGGATTCGCCCCGAGGTTCACTCGGTGCGCGTCGAGGGTGACGACATCGAGATAGGCTCAGCGGGCACCTCCCTGCACTATTTCGGCCCGCTGCAGACAGCACCGGCCAACATCGAGCGTGCCAGGCAGTTGCGCTTCAGGCTGCCGCTGCACCCGCGAATGTCGAAGGGAAGACCGGTCAGTATTGGCCCCGACGTCATCGGAGTCCTGATCACTGGCGTGCCGATATACAACCAGTTTCTCAGTGCGTCATGGAACGAGCGGAATATCTGGCACTTCGATCCGATCGCTGCCGGTGATGATGGAAGCAGAGTCGCGACCGGGAGACCACGCGCATCGCTGACACACCAGACAGCCCTCGGGCTGCTCGAACCGCTGATTGCCGATGGGACACGCCATTCGCCGATCATTGGCTATGCTCTCGATGGCTACCCGATCTATGGTCCGTGGACAGAATCGGAGAACGGGGAGCGACGGCGCGTGCGCTCGGGTTACCGATTGCGTCACCTCACCCGGCGCAACGTGCTGCCTGACGGCACACGCCTGCTGCCCGGGCAGGAGGGCCCTGATGTCGCGGCCGATTATCCACTCGGCACCTTCGTTGAAGACTATGAGTTTGTCCCTGACGCCGGAGACCTCGATCGCTTCAATGGTCGAATGGTTGTCACGCCAGAGTACCCGCAAGGCACTTACGCCTACTTTCTGACAACTGATGAATCGGGCCGTCTGGCCTTTCCCTACCTGCTTGCCGGCCAATACCGTGGAGATGTTACGGCAGCATCTCTGCGCAAAGCTTTTCGCGACCTGGCGGACCAGTCGCCCACCGGTGTGGAGAATGGGAGAGAACGCACAATCACGGGGGTCAGCGGGATTAATGACGGCTGGCGACTCTCGCTGTTGCTCGACGGAGAGGCGACCTCGGGAAGCCCGATGCGACTTGGCTTCGTCGTCGAATCACCGCGCGGAGAGCCGGTGCGCTCGCTCGAACACGTTCACGAGCGGCCACTCCACCTGCTGGTCGTCTCCGAAGATCTTGCCGAGTTTGCGCATATCCATCCCGAGCCGGCAGCTGGTGACCGGCACGAGGTCTGGCATACTTTCCAACATGGCGGACGCTATCGACTCTACGCCGACTATACTCCCCCGGGCGGCCCGCAGCGCGTCGTCAGCTTCGCGCTGAAAGTTGGTGGCCGGCAACGCCAGCGAGTGCCGCTGCCGGCTGCCGGATCGCTCAATCGGCAGACCAATGGAGTCGGGGTCAGCCTTGCCTTTGCTGAGCCTCCACGTGCTGGCGCCGAGATCGGCCTGACGCTGAGGATTCGCGATGCCAATGGTCGCCCTCCGGAAAGCCTCGAACCTTGGCTGGGGGCGTGGTCTCATCTCGTGCTGATCGACCCACGCCACCGCGCCTTCATTCACGCCCACCCGCTCGATGAGAGTGGGTGGATGCAGACTGGCGGCCTCCACACCCATTCCACTCCTGCCACTGGAGCCGCGGCCTCGCCACCTGAGATGATCAGATCTGCAGTAATTTTTCCCTTTGCCGGAAAGTTCAAGCTCTGGGTGCAATTTCAACTCGCAGGGGCGGTGATCATCGAGCCGTTTGTCATCGATGTCGCACCGCCGCAGCCAGGGGACTCCCACTCGACGATTGCTGCTGCGGTTCCCTCGGATGCCCGGAAAATAGTGATCGGTGCCGGGGGCTTTTCACCGGCAGAGATCGAGATCGAAGCCGATCGCCCGACACGTCTCGTCTTGACACGCGAATCACGGCCAAACTGCGGAGGACGCATCGTCATTCCCGCTCTCAACCTGCAGCGTGAAATACCCCTTGGAGGCTCAGTCGTCATCGAGTTGCCACCTCTCCCCGCCGGGCCCCTCCAATTCGGCTGTGGTATGGGGATGTACCGTGGCGTGATTATCGCACGTCAGCAAAGAAAGAGTCAGCAATGAGCCACGGAACCGACACAGATCAACCGCTGAAGATCCTCGTCATTGACGACGATCTCAAACTCTGCCGCCTTGTCAAAGAGTATCTGACGCCGCTTGGTTACGAGGTGACCACCGTCCATACCGGCAGCGACGGGGTTGCAACTGCGCGAGTCACCAGTTTTGACGCCATCATCCTCGATGTGATGCTGCCGGGCATCAACGGATATGAGGTTCTGAGGCAGGTGCGCCAGTTCTCAACCGTCCCGATCCTCATGCTGACCGCACTCGGTGATGAGGCTGACCGCATCGCCGGACTCGAAATGGGAGCCGATGATTACCTGCCGAAGACCTTCTCGACTCGCGAGTTGCTTGCACGACTGCGTGCGGTCACTCGCCGGTCACGGATAAATTCCAGCACAGCGGCTGAGCCCACGGACGAGTTCCACATACAGGACTTGCGTCTCGATCCTGCCGCACGGAAGGCATCACTTGGTGAACAGCGCCTGATCCTGACGCCAGTCGAGTTCGATATGCTCATCTGCCTTGCCCGCTCTGCCGGCCGCGTCGTCAGCCGTGAACAACTGCTCAATGAGATTGCCGATCGCAACTACGAGGTCTTTGATCGCTCGATCGAT
>CAIKMY010000419.1 GCA_903828635.1 uncultured Acidobacteriota bacterium | reverse complement strand
ATGTATGGCATCGACGATGCGCTTGTCCTCGCCAGAGCTTGCTGTCCCGGCTTTCCATTCGGTGTCAAGATGGCTGGCGTAAAGAAAGCCTGCATCTTTGGCCTGCCAGTCAAGGTTGAGCAGCAGGACCTCCTCGCTATCAATTGCACCCTGGGGACGGAGTTGAAAGACCAGCTGGTGATGTTTTTCCGCATCAATAAAGGCATTGAATGACGGAGATCTGTTGGGATTGAGCAGGTCAGCGAGAATCTCCGCTTCGATATTTTCACCCGTTCCGCGTTCATGATTACGCATGCGGTCCTGCACGTCTCTGAGTGCTTCGAACAATTGATTGTCTGCTTTGCCGGCGGCCTTTCCATGTTTTTTGACTTCATCGAAGGTGTTATCGCTGAAATACAGGACCAGACGGGTGAATGATTCAGCAAATGTTTCTTTCCCGGTGATCATCTTTAATTGCTCACGTTCAATGAATAAGAAAGGGTCAAGTGAGAGTTCGCCTTCACCTGCAAAGACAGCGACAGCAGAGCGGCCAAGCACAGGTGGGGTAAAACTGATGCGCCCGCTTTTGAGTGTCAATGTCATAACATCACGTTTGAGTGTCAGGTTGGTGACCGTGTAGGTCTCACCAGGCTGCCCATCGCGCAGCGCCCGATAATTGGGCTCGGTATTGGGCTTGATCGAGCCCCTGGCAACAGTAGTGATTTCGCTGCGCACTTCTGCGATGTCGAGGGTGATGTCAAGGTTAGTGGTGCGCTGGTCTTGAATGATAATCTTCTGTTCAGTTGGTTTGAACCCATCACGGCTGACGGTTATTGTATAGTTACCAATGGGCAGGTTGATTATTGAAAACCTGCCTTGAGCATCAGTTGTCGCGGTACCTGTTTCACTGGTCGCATCGTTACGTGCGCTGATCCGGGCGCCACTGATGACTGCACCCTGCGGATCTTTGACAGTCCCTGAGAAGGTTCCAATGGCTTGTGCAAAAACAGGAAGGCATAATAATGCCGTTAAAGTGAACAGAGGTGAAAGCTGAGGTCTCATCTCCCCTCCTTTTAAGGGTCTGGATTGAGCGATTTCCGCCGAGATTGCCAGGCAACCACTAATGACTGTTTAAGTTTATCCTCTTATTTCAATGCGTGTCAAACCCGGTAAGTTATTCAGGTATCAGGTAACAGAAAAGCAGATGATGCGCGACCAGAGTTCCTGATGACGGGGACCGATGGGCATTTGATCACTCCTGCCTTGCAGGCGAAGGGGCAGAGTCCGGCACAGGCCTGAATGACAAGGGTTCTCTTGTTGGCTGACCCATACCCCATCACAAATGACTGACAAACGAGTTCTTTTGATGCTGTGGAGACATTACCGTGGTGCCTGCTGCAAAAAAAGGCAGGGGCGGGGGGGGGTGATTGGCCAAAATAACAATGGGCGTAGCTGTTGAGGAGCAGGTGGGGTGCTGCTGGCAAATTCGGGGGGATTATCGGACAATACCGGGCTGGCAATGGGAGGCATATGGACAAGATGAGGCTGGAGCGAGCGATAGAGAGATTGGAGATGGTGCCGTGTTTGCGGTTTGGGCATCGGCCGACGCCGATCGAGGAGTTGCCGCGGCTGCGGGCGGTGCTGGGTGGTGGGCCGCGAATATTAATGAAGAGGGATGATTACCTTGGGCCGGGTTTTGGTGGGAACAAGGTACGGAAGCTCGAATACCTGCTTGAGGATGCGAAGTTGCGCGGGGTGGAGGTAGTGATCACCTGCGGTGGTGAGAAATCGAATCATGCACGGGTGACGGCGGCAATGTGTGCGCGATTGGGGATGGGGTGTGTCCTGGTCCTGAATCCGGCAGCGCGGGGGCATGCGGGGCTGGAGCCGGCGAATCTTGCGCTGGATCGGCTTTACGGCGCGGAGGTGCATCGGGTAGCGGGAAGGGCAGAACGAGCAGCGACGATGGAGAGTCTGGCGGAGGAGTATCGGCGATCGGGGCGGGTGGTGGAGGTGGTGCCGCTGGGAGGATCGGTGGCGCTGGGAGCGCTGGGGCTGGTCGCGGCGGCGGCGGAGGTGGCGGAGCAGTTGCGGGCAAAGTCGGTGGAGATCGACTATCTTTTCCATTGCAGTTCATCGGGTGGGACGCAGGCGGGGCTGGCGGTGGGGCGGCAGTTGTTTCCGGAGATTGGGCGGCAACTGATCGGGGTGAGTCCGGATGATGAGGCGGGGGCGATCGCCTCGGTGGTCGGGGGGATTGTGCGCGGGATTGGCGAGCGGCTGGGGTTTGGGGTGGGGGAGTTGGATGAACGGGTGACGGTTGATGATGGCTATGTTGGGGAGGGGTATGGGATACCGACACCGGAGTGTGAGGAGGCGATCGGGCTTCTGGCACGGACGGAGGGGATAGTGCTCGATCCGGTCTACACCGGCAAGGCAATGGCGGCGTTATTGGGCTGGATTCGTGCGGGGAGGCTGGCAGAGGATGAGACGGTGCTCTTCTGGCATACGGGAGGGCAGTTGGCACTCTTTTACGTGCCAGAGGGTGGAGTATGACTCGTCGGTATGTGATCAAAGCGGAGACATCGCGGGGATCGACGCTGGCGTTGCAGGAGGAGTTGAACGAGGAGCAGCGAGCGGTGGTCATGGCCGGAGGCGGGCCAATGCTGGTGATTGCCGGGGCGGGATCGGGAAAGACGCGGACGCTGACCTGGCGGGTGGCGCGACTGATCGAGGCGGGGATCTCGCCGGCGCGGATATTGCTGATGACCTTCACCAATCGTGCGGCGCGGGAGATGTTGCGGCGGGTGGGGGAGTTGGTGCGGGCGGATGTGCAGCGGGTCTGGGGAGGGACGTTTCATTCGATTGGTAACCGGATTTTGCGCCGGCATGCGGAGAGTCTCGGATATGGGGGCGGCTTCACGATTCTCGACACGGAGGATGCGCGGGACATGGTCGAGGCCTGCATTGACGAGGCCGCGATCGACACGCGGTCGCGGCGTTTTCCGAAGAGCGAGGTCTTGCGGGATATTTTCAGTTACGCAACCAACACCGACACTCCGCTGGAGGAGGCGGTGTTGCTCAAGCATCCGCAGTTCGAGCCGCTGACAGCACAGATCGTGCGAGTTGACCGGCTATACCAGGCGCGCAAGCAGGAGCGGAACGCGATGGATTATGACGATCTGCTGGTCAACTGGAAGCGGCTGCTGCTGGAGAAGCCGGAGATTGCCGCGATCTACCAGGAGCGGTTTCAGCAGATCCTGGTTGACGAATATCAGGACACCAATCGCCTGCAGGGAGAGATCATTGATCTGCTGGCGGCCAGGCATCGGCAGTTGATGGTGGTTGGAGACGACGCGCAGAGCATCTTTGCCTGGCGCGGGGCGAGTTGCGAGAACATGCTGGAATTTGAGAAGCGCTATCCGGAGGCGAGGATCTGCCGACTGGAGACCAATTATCGCTCGACCCCGGAGATTCTGATGGTGGCCAACGCCTCGATAATGTGCAATCGCCGGCAATTTCCGAAGAATTTGCAGCCGGTGAGGGGGAGCATCGATTTTGTGCCGGCGCTGATTCCGGCGCAGGATGTCGACCAGCAGGCGGCCTTCGTCGCGTCGCGGATACTTGAATTGCGTGACGAGGGGATACCGCTCGGCGAGATCGCGGTGCTGTACCGTGCCCATTTCCACTCGCTGGAGCTGCAATTGGAGCTGACGCGGCGCGGTATCCCGTATGATGTCCGCTCCGGGGTGAGGTTCTTTGAGCAGGTACACATCAAAGACGTGACGGCCTATCTGCGGTTGCTGGTCAATCCGCGGGACGAGATGGCGTGGCGGCGGGTCTTGCGGCTGGCGCCGCGAATCGGGCAGGTAACCGCGGGGCGGATCTGGGAGCGGCTGGCGGTGGCGGAGTCGCCGCTGGCGCTGGTGCGCAGCGACGAGTTGGGGGCCTCGCTGCCGCGCGGAGCGGCGGCCGGCTGGCGGGAACTGGTCGCCCTGCTGACGGAGCTGACCGCGCCGGAGAACCTCGATGCGCCGGCGCGGCAGATCGAGCTGGTGCTGGCGCGGGGCTACAGCGACTACCTTGCCGCCGGTTTTGAGAATGCCGAGGCGCGCGAGGAGGATCTGCGGCAACTGGCCGGCTATGCGCTGCGGTTTGATTCGACCGAGGCTTTTCTGAGCGAGCTGGCGCTGATCAACACCGAGCGCTTCTCGCCGCCGGGAGGGACGGTTGGTGAGGATGTGGTCATGGGAGGAGAGGAGGATGAGCGGATCGTCCTCTCGACGATTCATCAGGCGAAGGGGTTGGAGTGGCGGGTGGTCTTTCTGATCGGGGCAGCGGATGGTCGCCTGCCGGCGGCACGCAGCCTGCGAGAGCCCGAGGGCGAGGAGGAGGAGCGTCGACTCTTCTATGTTGCTTTGACCCGCGCCCGCGATCAGTTATATATCTGCTACCCGATGATCGAAACCGACCGGATGCGGCAGACGGTCCTCCAGCGGCCGTCGCGGTTTGTCACCGAGGTGCCGCGGTCGCTCTTTGAGATCTGGAACCTTGAAGAGGAGACGCCGCTGCTCGATGAGCCCGGTGTCAGCGAGGATCCCCGGCTGATCAACTGAGCTGGGGGATTGTCAACAAATAATAGCGAAGAGGAGGAAGGGTTATGGGTGATGTCAGCGTCAGTCTGGAGTGGACGGGCGGGAAGTCATTTGCGGCGACCAATGGAACGGGCTGCAGGATCGTGCTCGACGGGGCGAAGGAGGTAGGGCCGAGTCCGATGGATCTGGTGCTTGAGGCACTGGGAGGCTGTTCTGCGATCGACATTGTCGTGATCATGGAGAAGATGCGGACTCCGCTGGCACGTTTTGAGATGACGATCGAGGGCACACGGGCGGAGAGTGATCCGCGTTATTACACCGAGGCGACGATGCGCTTCGATGTCTGGGGTGAGGGGATCGATCCGGAGAAGCTCAATCGGGCGATCAACCTTTCGATTTTCAAGTATTGCAGTGTCTTTCATTCGCTGCGAACGGATCTGCGGCTGCATCCGGAGTTTCGCATTCATGCGGCTGGTGCCGAGGCGGCAGGCGAGTATCGCGCGGTGAGGCTGGCGGCCCCGAAGGAGTAGTCCCGGCTTGCGGCCAAGCTTGCGGCGAAGGATGAGGAGAAGAGATGACCAGGTTGGTGTGTCGCGGGTTGTTGTTCAGCCTGCTGTTGGTTGGCGGGCTGCGGGCACAGACGCTGCGCAGTGATTATTGGCGACTGATCAGGACGGCGGCCGATCGAGGCTGGGCCGACAACCAGCGGATTGTCGAGGAGTGGAAGCGGACATCACGGCCGAGTGATCTCTGGGGCTATGATGCTCCGTGGCATCCGGTCTGCCTTGCGGATCTGCTGGGATATCTTTACCAGGAGACGAAGGACCGTTCATACGCCGAGAAGGTGCGGGATCTGCTGGCGGGCTATGGTGATCTGCGCGAGATCCTGCCGCCGGACTATGCCTCCAAGCGGATCGAGTATCGCAACGGGGTGCCGTCGCTCTCCAATTTCTTCATTATGCCGCCTTATGCGCGGGCATACATGAGGATACGCGAGAGCGGGGTGCTCGACCGGGCGACGCGTGAGAAGATCGAGCGAGACCTTGCCTACAGCCTCGACCACACCTTCCATTTCCCGGAGTGGGGGGCTCACAATCGGGCGATGCTGCGGGCGGAGAGCCTTTACTATGGAGCGCTGGCGCTGCCCGGGCATCCGCATGCGGCACGCTGGAAGCAGTTGGCGGAGACGTTGGCGGCCGACAGCCTGAATCAGTGGGAGATCGAGGATGCGACTGGTTATCAGGGGGTCTGGCTCTATTCGGTCTTCTCGTATGCCGACATCTCGGGGCGCGAGGATGTTTTGCGGTCGCCGATGGTTCATTACTACCTCGACTATTTCGTGCAGTTGCTGACGCCGCATGGGAATCTGGCTGACTTTGGTGATTCACACTGGAGTGCGGGCTGGGAGCGCTTTATTCCGGTTTATGAGAAGGCGGCGACGATTTACCGCAATCCAACCTACAAGTTTTTGGCGGCAGAGCTCCTGCAGCGGACAATCGAGCGCCAGGCGCGGATGGCGGGGCAGAAGGATCTTTCCAATTTCTATCTCGGGGTGGTCGTTGGGTCGTGCTTCACCGATGCGCATCGCTGGGCCGATGATGGAGTGAAGGCGGAGCGACCGACGAACGGAAGCCGTGAGGTGCTGGAGGATCAGATCGGCAAGAAGTTTGTCTTTCGCAACGGGTGGGATCGACGGAGCACGATGATGCTGCTCAACTATCGTGACGAGGGAGATGGCGGGCTGCTCGGAAGGGACTACCTGCGCCAGACGATCTCGGTCGAGGAAGAGAAGATGCATCACGGGCATGCTGACGAGAACGGGATCTCGCTGTTGATGAGCGGTGGATCGGTCCTGTTGCACGATGGCGGATACCGTCCATCACTGCCGAGCGGGCCGTTTGGGGCGTGGCGTGCCGACTATTTCCACAACCGCGTCGTGGCCCGCAAGAACAAGCGGGATGGCGGGCAGCGGCTTGACGAGTTTCTGCGCAATTCCGGCGCTTACCGTCGGGTGCGCACGCAGAAGATCGACTTTCTCAATTGTCGTGAGGGAGATGTCGGCCGCTCGCGGCTGATCGACGATGAACTTGGCTACACGTGGGATCGAACGATCGTCTACCTGCGCGAGCGTGACCTTTTTGTGGTCGTCGATGGTGTCAAGGTGCTGCGTGGAGACTATTTTACCTTTACCAATCTATGGCATACGCGGCGGGCGGAGCCGCGCGGCAGCCAGACATTTCTGACCTCGATCGATCAGATTGCCTCGGACAAGCTGCCCGACAATCGTGTGCTGACGATCCATTTCCCGGAAAATGCACAGGGCAAGCAGATCGGCACCTTCCCGACGACGCGCCATAATCAGGATGAGACGTCGATCTATCAGACCGTCTCCGGCTATTACAATGCGGGTGACATGGAGTATTTCGTGACGGTGCTCATCCCGCACGATCGCGGGACAGCGCCGGCAATCGGGCCGGAGGCTTTTCGGATGGTCGATGTCGATCGACCGGGTCGGGCGCTCGGACTTGAGCTGGCGCAGGGCGGCTCGCGTCTGCTGATCGGCGTCAAACTCGACCTCTCGATCGATCTCGCACGACAGTCGATCGGACCGCGCTACCAGTACTCCCTCGGCCGCGTGGCCTACGGTGATGTCGAGACGGACGCGTCATTCATCATCGCCCGCGTCGATGAGGCGACAATATCATATTCAGCCTCAACCCTGACGAAGATCCTCTATCGTGGACGGCCGGTCATGGAGTCGCTCCCAACCACCTTCGGGCTTCAGCTCGATGGTGCTCCACCCCGTCCCGGCTACCCGAAATGGCGATTCCATGAGGAGACCGTCAAAAAATAGATGGTGATCCCGGCCGCGTTCGCCGATTTTAATTTTTACACTTATCTCATATTTACTTGACAGTTTCGTTAAGCCTTTTTACCTTAGCGGCTGTCTCAGGGGTTCAGCGTCACGACAAAAGAGATATAAAGTGACAACCTCGATAGTTCTCAGTAAGCGATTCTGCTCAGCTGATGCCGATCAGGTGATTATGATCAGAACTGATTTCCGAGAGCAGAGGCAGGTATTGCCAATGGGATGAAAGTGTGGGGTGAAAGAATCCCGGGGTGAAGTAAGTCAGAAGACAACAATTGAATTGGAAGACAGAAAGTAAAAAGGTCATGACTTACGGATTCCGCCAAATTGCGGCGACGTCCGAAATCAAACACCGGGAAACACTACTGGCGCTCCTGTACTGAATAGAAACAGCCGACATCGGAACAGGCAGCATTGGAACTTGTCCCTGATTCGCGACGATTCCAGCGTGCCGTGTCCCAATGTTATCTGTTCCGATTTATCCGGGAGTGTTGCCGACAAACAGCGAAAGTGAGCAGGTATCACCGGGTTCGGTCATCCATCGAAGAGTCACCAGCGAGTGATTTTCCAATCGGTGACGAAAGCTTCTGAGTGCCTGCTTGCGGTTATCGCGGCTTTAAAGATAAGTGAATCAAACCTTCGTGAGGCTCGACGAGCTGACGGGGGCTTGGTTCCGGGATATCCAATCGCCTCGGGCCCGCAAGTCATTGACGGTGCATCGGGGATTTCAGCAGACCGATAGTCGTGGTAATCGAACATTGCCACCTGGCAACGCTGGACACGATATCAATTTCTTTCCACCTAACGAGGTAAGGCTATGAAATTTTTCCGCCAAACGTTTACTTTTCTTGGCTTGCTCTTACTGACCACCGTGGTGGCCCTGGCGCAGCAGAATAACGGCTCGCTGTCAGGAACCATCACCGATCAGTCAGGGGCAGCCGTAGCGGCAGCAACCGTCAGTGCCCTGCACCTTGAAACCGGCCTGAAGACGACGACCGTGGCCAGTGAGGCTGGTGTCTATGTCTTCCCCAGCCTGCAGGTTGGCACTTATGAAGTAACTGTCGAGCAATCCGGTTTCAAGAAACTGAATCGCAAAAACATCGAAGTCCGCGTGGCGCAGCGCCTGACGCTGGATTTGCAAATGGAGGTCGGTAACGTCTCGGAGAGCGTTGAAGTGACCGCCCAGGGCCCGCTGCTTGAGACGGAGACCAGCGAGCGGGGTCAGAATTTCTCGAACAAGCTCATGAATTCGCTGCCGCTCTTCACCGGCGGTATCCGCAACGCTTCGTCGTTTGTGACCTACATGCCCGGTGTGAACTCCTATCGTGAGGTGAGCATCTCCGGTTCCGGCGGCCGTGGTAAGGAAGTGATGATCGATGGCGCCAGCCTGACGATTCCCGAGTCGGGGGGCGTGGTCTTCAATTTCCCTGGTACCGAGATGTTCCAGGAGTTCAAGCTGGTGACTGCCGCCTATTCAGCCGAGTACGGCCGCTTTGGCGGTGGCGTCGAGACCTACGTCTCCAAATCAGGCGGTAACGATATCCATGGCGCAGCCTTCTGGTATGCGCGTCGCGATATCTTCAACGCGAACAGTTGGGCGAACAACGCCGCTGGCCGTGCCCGGCCGAAGGAGCGGTTTAACGAGGCTGGTTTTGCCGTGGGCGGCCCGGTTTGGGTTCCCAAGGTTTACAATGGCCGCAGCAAGACCTTCTGGTTTATGACCTACTCGCGCGACATGCGCCCGGCAACCATCTCCACTGTGACCTCGACGGTTCCGACGGTAAGGATGAAGAGCGGTGATTTTTCTGAAGTCGGACGACCGATCTATGACCCGGCGACGACGGTAGGGAACGAGCGGCAGCAATTTGCCAACAACATCATTCCCACGAACCGGATCAGCACAATCTCCAGAAAGTTCATTGAGGCGCTTCCCAATCCCAATCTTCCGGGGGTGACCAACAACCTTGCTTTTGTCAATGAGAGTCAGGTTACCGATAGCGTCTGGAGCCTGAAGATTGACCATGCGTTCACGCCAAACAACCGCATCTCTTACTTTCACAGTCTGCAGGATCAGAATATCGCCAACACGACCGCGCTGCCAGGCCCGCTGGGTCAGGGACTGGGGGTCAACTCGCAGCGGCCGCAGAACTTTCGTGTGAATCATGACTGGATTGTGAGACCCAATTTCCTGATCCATACGACGTTCGGGTTCAGCAGGACGCAGCAGGGATGGGACAACCCGGCGCAGGCCGGTTTTGCTTCGAAGGTGGGTCTCAGGATGCCGACCGATGCCACACCGCGCGTGCAGTTTAACGCTGCCGACGCCCTGACGCCCTGGGGCGTCCAGGACGGTAAGGTCAATAACGGTGGGCAGTTCAACTGGACAACCCACGTCAGCCAGAACATCAGTTGGTTGAGTGGCAAGCATGAGTTCAAGGCAGGCTGGGACGTTCGGCGGCTGAGAACAATATCCGTGGACGCAGCCGGTACCAACGGTCTCTTCCAGTTTGAGCGTGCTCAAACTGCGCTGCCAACCGCCACTGGTACCACCGGCCATTCGTTTGCCAGCTTCCTGCTGGGAGCACCCAATCAGGTCTCCTTCACCACCTTGCCGATTCCTGATCCTCAGATCCGCTATGGTTATCATGCCGCCTATTTCCAGGACAACTGGAGGGCGACATCGAAGTTGACGCTGAACCTCGGTGTGCGCTACGAGGTTCCGGTTGGTTTCCACATGGCCAACTTCCAATTTTCGGCGATGGATCCGACACTGCCGAATCCGGCGGCTGGCGGTCGACCCGGCGCGATGGTCTTTGCCGGCCCGGGTCCGGGACGCACGGGTGAGAAGCGGTTCTATCCCACCGATTTCTCGAATATCGGACCACGCTTCGGATTCGCTTACAAAGCGACATCGAAGACGGTGGTGCGCGGCGGGTTTGGTCTCTATTATCAAACGCTGGGCAACGGTGGCTGCGGTTGCACCCTTGGCTTTTCCGGCAATCCGGGAACCATCCTCGCCGATGGTGTTGCGCCTGCCGTGCTTTGGGATGGTGGTGTGCCGATTCCGCAAGGAGCGAAGCCGCCGTTTATTGATCCCGGCCTTGGCGTGCTCTCGGCACCGACGCTCGACCTGCTCGGACCCGATTTTGGCAAGGCTCCACGCATCTACAACTGGAGTTTGAACATACAGCACGAGATCAAGAGCTTCCTGATCGATGTGGCATATGTCGGCAACCGGGGGCGAGGCCTTTCTTCTACCCTGATGGCCAATCAGGTTGATCCCAAGTACCTGTCACTTGGACAGCTGTTGCGTCGTCGGATTGACGACCCGGCGGTGGTGGCGGCTGGTTTTACCAAGCCCTATGCTGCCTTCCCGAACAGCCAGACGCTGGCTCAGGCGTTGCGGCCATTCCCACAGTACTTCAACGTATTTGACCGCAATTCGGGTGATGGCCAGTCGTGGTACGATTCGCTTCAGGTCAAAGGTGAGCGGCGCTTTGGCTCCTGGCAGATGATGGCGTCCTACACCTGGTCGAAATCACTTGGCCGGCTGCACTACCGGCAGATTTTCAGCCAGACGCAGACGCAGGCACAGAACAATTATGATCTGAGCGATGCTAAATCGCTGCTGGCTTTTGATCAGCCGCACATGGTCAACATTCTCAACTCGATCGATCTGCCGATTGGTCGCGGCCGCAAGCTGTTTGGCGGGGCTAACCGTGCGGTTGATACAATCATTGGTGGCTGGACGATCGGCATTATCAATCGCTATGCCTCCGGTGGTCCACTTGACATTGCCGTGCCGAACACCTTGAACGTGGGTACTCTGTTTACACAGTACAAGAAGGCCAACCT
>CAIKMY010000418.1 GCA_903828635.1 uncultured Acidobacteriota bacterium | reverse complement strand
GTCACCGACGAGGAGATCACGCTCACGAGGTCATCGCAGGGAGAGATGCTGGCTAATGTCTTTGTTTATATCAGCAAGGGGCTTGAAGACAAGAAATTTGAACCTCCCGCCGAGCCGGTAGTCATCGAGCAGCGGGGCTGCTGGTTCGGGCCTCGCGTTCAGGGGATCATGGTCGGGCAGACTCTCAAGGTGATCAATGCCGATCCATTGACTCACAATATTCATCCGCTGCCGCAGATCAATCGTGACTGGAATCAGAGTCAGGCACCCGGCGATCCGCCATTGACAAGACGATTCTCGCAACCAGAGGTGATGATCAGAATCAAATGCAACATCCACCGCTGGATGCATGCCTGGGTTGGGTCGGTTGCACACCCATATTATGCCGTCAGCAGCAGTGACGGGAGCTTTCGCCTCGAACAGGTTCCACCCGGCAGTTACACCATCGAGGCCTGGCACGAAACCCTCGGGCGCCAGCAGATGCAGGTCACACTCGCTCCTGCCGGAAAGAGCGAGATCAACTTCGGATTCAGTGGAGAATAGGAGCTGAAGTATGACGAAGAGACAAGCGCCGCTGACGATGCTGCTTGCCTGCCTCGCCCTCGCCGCCATCGGCTGCGCCAAAGGTGAGGCCCCAAAAGAGACAAAAGAGAAGGCCTCGCCGCCCGCGACGCCACGAGCCCCCTGGACCAGCGGCTACCGCGTCTATGTCACCAATGAATCAACCGGCGACCTCAGCGTCATTGACGGCTCAACCCTCGAGGTCATCGCGACCGTGCCGCTTGGCAAGCGGCCACGCGGCATTCATGCCAGCCCGGACCAGCGGACGATCTACGTTGCCCTCAGCGGCTCCCCCCCGGCCCCGCCGGGTGTCGATGAGAGCACCCTCCCCCCGCCGGACAAGAGCGCTGATGGCATTGGTGTCTTCGATGTCGAGGAGAATCGTCTCGTCCGCGTTCTGCCCGGAGGCTCGGATCCCGAGAACTTCGACATTACCCGTGACGGCAAAACGATTCTTGTCTCCAACGAGGATGCCGCAGGTCTCAGTTATGTCGATATTTCAAGGGGTGAGCTCGGCCAGACCGTTGGCGTTGGCGGTGAACCCGAAGGCGTCACCCTCACTCCGGACGGCAGGCGCGTCTATGTCACCGATGAGGCCGATGGTGCTATCTCGGTGATCGATGTCGCCGCCCGCCGCCGGATCAAGTCGTTCAAGGTCGGTCGTCGTCCCCGCAATATCATCTTCATGCCGGATGGCAGGCGCGGCTACGTCAATGCTGAAAACGATGGCACCGTCATCGAATTTGACGCCATCCGCAATGTCAAAACCACCGAGATCCAGCTTGGCAAAGCCGGAGAGATCAAGCCCATGGGGCTCGTCCTCTCTCCTGATGCCAGCCAGCTATATGTCAGTACCGGTCGCGGCCGTCGCGTCTTCATCGTCGAGACGAAGACCAACAGCCCCGTCACCTCTTTCGAGGTTGGTACCCGCCCGTGGGGCATCGCTATCTCCCCCGATGGCAGGACTCTCTTCACCGCCAATGGCCCATCGAATGACGTCTCCGTCATCGATATCGCCTCACAAACTGTGCTGAAGAAGATCGGTGTCACCGGAAGCCCCTGGGGTGTACTCGTCATCGGGAGATAATCCGCCGGGTGTATTGAGCAGAGGCTACGATACCGGACAGAAAGAGGCTGGAAATGATTGCCGGCATCACCATCAAAAACTTTAAGGGAATTCGTGATATCACGACCCTGCCGCTGACCAGGTTTCACGTCCTGGTTGGTCCGAACGGCTCTGGCAAAAGCACTTTTCTGGATGCAATCGACTTTGTGAGAGACTGTCTTGCTCGTGGTCCGGCATCCGCAGTCGAATCGCGCCACATATCTGATTTCAACGACCTGACATGGATGCGGCTTGGTGGAAAGATCGAAATAGAGCTTTGGCTTGATCTTTCTGATCAAATTCCTGACCTGGCTGAATACCTGATAAGCTACCGACTGGCGATCAGACATGATCAGACACTTGGCGTGGCCGTCGATGAGGAACACCTGCGACAGTTTTCAAGAGGCTGGCTTCCTGCTGGCAAAAAACTTGAATTCAGCCCCAATGTCAAGCCAAGGCGATTGCTGGGCAAAACTGGCAAAGGAACCGATTATTACTCGCGTGAAAAAGGAACCTACCAGGACTCTTTCAATTTTGGATTGGATAAATTAGCACTGGCACTAACGCCACCCGATGAAGAACGCTACCCGACAGCCAATGCCGTGCGTCGATTCCTGATGCAGGGAGTGCGTTACATTCAACTCGATAGTCCGGCCATGCGCCTGCCATGTGCAGCAACCCGCCCAACAGACCTCGACCTCGATGGAACAAATCTTGCGCGTGTTGTCGGGCGGCTTCTCGGAGCGAACGGCGGACTCGGGCCACATTGGGCTGATCCTGACTCACCAATCTCAAATTGGGCCCGGCATTTGCGCTATGCTATCCCGGATCTGACCAGTATCGGCTGGGCTCGGAGGCAGGCGGACAATGCTGAATACATCCTGCTGAGATACGACAGCGGGCTCGAAGCACCCAGCTGGATCCTTTCCGACGGCACTTTACGGATGCTGGCTTTGACCCTCCCTGCATTCCTGCCACCACAACCTGCTCTTTATATGATTGAAGAGCCGGAGAACGGTGTCCATCCAAAGGCACTGGAGATCATACTCAGATCGCTTTCAGCAGTGCCCGGGGCACAGATGCTGCTGGCTACTCACTCTCCATTTGTAGTTCAGTTGACTGGTATCGATCCGCTACTATGTTTCAACCGCGACAGTAATGGTGTCCGGATAACTGCCGGCCCAAATCATCCCGGGCTGATTAACTGGGATGGCTCGCCCGATCCGGGAGTCTTGTTTGCCGCCGGAGTGCTGGAATGAAAGATCTGCTTCTATACGTCGCCGACGCTGATGCCCAAGCATTTCTGAGGTCTGTTCTGAGCAAACCTCAGTCTCTGGCAATTCGCTCAATCTCGTTCGATATTGAACGACATCCACAACGGGATTCCGGAATGGTTCAGTCGGGGGCCGAATTGACAAGAATGAAAAAGGGCAGCTACCACAAAGCCCTTATTGCCTGGGATCATCACGGCTCCGGTCGCGATCGAAAACAATCGGCAGATAATGTCAGGGATGAAATACAGCGCAAGCTCGACTCCTTCACGTGGTGCGACAACAGCTCGATTACAATTATTGTACCGGAACTTGAACAATGGCTATGGTTTTGCGAGTCAGCAGTGCTCAGCCATTGCGGCCTGAGCCTTGACCAACTCCAACTCTGGCTCAGGGAGTACGCTGGCAAAACAGGACAATCCATTGACAATCTCAAGCGTGAGAGACCGAAGGAACTCTTTGAGTTTGTCATGAGAGACAGACTCCGACGAACCATATCCCCGCGTGACTTTGAGGAGATTGGCAGACTTGCGGGAATCAATGGATTAATGGAGTGTGCGACTTTTCGATCAAGTGTCGAGACTCTTCGAGTCTGGTTCCCTCAGTAAGTAATTCAATAAACATTTCTCAGGCCACCCGACAACATCAAACACCATCAAGCAGAAAGGGGGAGAGTCACCCGACCCTCCCCCCGCAGTTCGCAATAATCACGATAATTACTGAATATTCTTCAGCCAGACATTACGAAACTCGACCTTCATCGGCGGGCCGACGTGCATCTGAAAGCCGATGAGTCCGCTGATAATGCGGGCCGGATCGTCATCGATGCACTCAGCCATGAGATTACCGTTAAGGATATGAATCAGGCGATTGCCGCGGGCGATGATGTGAAGTGTATTCCAATCACCGATTTTGATGTGACCGCGGAGGTCATCGCCGCTGCGCAGGTTGGCAATAAGCTGCTTCCTGCCGGGGGTAAGGGCGGTAACCTGGCCGCGCATGGCAAGAAAGCCACGACCACGCTCCTCATAGAGCTGGCCGGTATAGGTATTCTGGAAATCGATATCGGCCTGGTAGCCCTTGAGAACCCACTTGCCGACATCGGGAAGCTCGACGCTGCGGTACTGGACGCCGCTGTTGGTCGAGTTGATGCGGTATTCGAGCTTCAGTTCAAAGTCCTTCGGCTGACCGCCGCGCCAGATGAGGAAGGTATTGGCCTTGAGCGGCTTCTCGGCGGTGCTCTCACCGACGATCGTGCCATTGTCGACGCGCCAGGCCTCGGGATTACCATCCCAGCCATTGAGTGTTTTGCCGTCGAATATCGGTTCAAAGCCGGTTGCATCATTGATGGCGAGAGGCTCGATGCCGGGGCCGCGGGGAGCGCCCTGACGGGGCGGGCCGCCACCAGGCTGCTGTCCGCCGGCAGGGGGCTGCGCGCCGGCTTCAGAGCAAACCAGCGTGGCCACCGGTATGGTGAGGATGGCGGCAATCATCAGAGTCATCGTCAGGCTTTTCATTTATACAGTCTCCCACTGCCTTGTTCTGGCAGATTTCAGAATGGCATCAGTGACACGATCGGTGGCGAGGCCGTCACGGAAGGTCGGAGCGGCCTGTCTGCCCTCACCAATCGCCTGGAGGAAATCGGCAAACTGATGGATGAAGGTATGCTCATAGCCAATCTGCAGGCCGGGAACCCACCAGTGACTCATGTAGGGGTGATCGCCGTCGGTGATGTGGACGCTGCGCCAGCCGCGAACGATGCCCTGATCGCGATGATCGAAATACTGGAGACGATGAAGGTCGTGGAGATCCCAGAATGCCGAGGCGTGTTCACCATTGATTTCGAGGGTGTAGAGCGCCTTATGACCGCGAGCGTAGCGCGTCGCCTCAAAGGTGGCGAGTGAGCCATTCTCGAAACGACAGAGGAAGGCACTGGCATCATCAATGCCAACCGGCTCGACCTTGCCGGTGAGGTTGTGCTTGCGCTCTTTGACGAAGGTCTCGGTCATGGCAACCACCTCGGTGATCGGCCCGTTGAGCCACATCGCCGTGTCGATATTGTGAGCGAGCAGGTCTCCGGTGACGCCGCTTCCGGCAACGGAGACATCGAGACGCCAGAGCCCTTCACCACCCTGCGGCAGGTCCTGCGAAATGGTCCAGTCCTGGAGAAACCTGGCGCGATAGTGAAAGATGCGCCCGAAGCGCCCCTCGTCGAGAAGGTTCTTGAGCAATGTCACCCCTGGCACCCGGCGATAGTTGTACCAGACCATATTCGGGACGCCGGCGGCCTCGACCGCCTCGGTCATCGCCAGCGCCTCGGCGGCGCTTCGCCCAAGCGGCTTTTCACACATGACCATCTTGCCGGCTTTGGCAGCGGCAACCGCGATCTCGGCATGGGTGTCATTCGGACTGGCAATGTCAATCAGGTCGATATCACTCCGCTCGATCATCGCCCGCCAGTCAGTCTCAATCGACTCATAGCCCCAATTATCGGCAAATGATCTGACCCGATCGGCATTGCGCGCGCAGACAGCCTTGAGCGTCGGCTGCCATGGCAGATCGAAGAAGCGTCCTGCCTGCAGAAAGGCATTCGAATGCGTCCGCCCCATGAAACCATAACCGATCAGTCCGATGTTCAGTCTCTTTTTCATACGATATCATCCCCGGTAGGTATGTTTGAGGAGAGCCGGCAAGCCGCTGGATCACGCGAGGATCAGGTCTGGCGACTGGCCGGGCTCCGGATCGATTACTGCCAACCGTGAGCATCCCTGACGGCAATCATTGTCGCGAGGATGCTGTTCCAGGTGCGCGGATCGGTCATGGTTTCGTTGGAGAACATACAGCCATCCCAGTTGATGTGCTGCGTGCTGCGGGTGACATTGCCGGCATCATCGCGCAGCCAGAGCCCGGCAGCGCGAACGATATCCATCTTGCCGTTGGGATCGTCGGGCAGGCAGTGGCGGCCGGTCTTGTCGTGGGAGCCCGATCCCTTGACGGTGGCGTCATTCTGAGCAACGTGGAAATCCTTGACCCACGGGCGCAGCGCCGCTGTCATCCGGCCAAGGGCATTGTAAAGAACATCCTTGTCAGACCAATCGTAGTCAACGGGCAGCAGTCGATGCTCGGGAGCGTTATAGCCGAGGGTGAAGAGCATGGTATGAGCCATATCGGCCTGGATGCCCAGCGTCTCAGGACGTCCAACCTCTTCGAGCAGTTCCTGGAGGTACTTCCAGCTGTGCATGCCACCCCAGCAGATCTCGCCCTCGGCCGCGAGACGTTCACCATGAGACTCGGCAATGTTGCAGGCCTCACGGAAGGTATCGGCAATCTTCCTGGTGTTGCCGGCAGGATCGGACGCCCAGTCGCCGGGACTGCAGGATGAATCGATGCGGACCACACCGTAGTGACGGATGCCAAGCCGGTTGAGTTTGCCGGCAACTTCGCACGATTTGCGTACCTGGGTGAGGAAGGCTTTGCGCTCCTCCTCCGACCCCATTGCCGAGCCGCCGCCGGTCGGCCCCCAGACGGGTGCGACCAGTGACCCGATGACCAGCCCGCGCGAGGCTACCTGGTCTGCGAGCTCCTTCAATTGATCATCGGTCGAATCGATGTCGGTGTGTGGCAGCGAGAGGAAGATGTCAACGCCATCGAACCGCTGGCCATTGACCTCGGCAGCCGCCGTCATGTCGAGCATCTTCTCGAACTCGATGATCGGCTCGGCGTCAGGCCCTCCCTTGCCTACCAGCCCCGGCCAGGTGGCATTATGAATCTTGGGGAAAGTATTTCCGCTTCCGGTACTCATTGCTTCGATCCTCCAGTTGTCATTTTCATCCGGCAGAAGTGTCCGGAGTCTTTCATTGTCTGCCGAGAGCCTGAGCGATTGCTGCCTCGGCGAGCGGCGCCATGACGGCATAACCTGCATCATTGGGAAGCAGTCCGTCATCTGAGAGTTCATTCTTCAGGTTGCGCCCCTGTGCCATGGCGGCATAGTAATCAAGAAATACCGATCCACTCTCGGCGGCATACTGCTTCAGCCAGCCATTGATGCCGATGATCTTGCCAAAGGGTCGAATCAATGACTGCTTGCGGTGCGTATCGTTGATTGGCGTCAGCGAGCAGAGGATCACCCTGATGTTATTGGCCTTTGCCAGCTCGACGATCGAAGTTACATTCTCGGCGGTCATCGCCTGAGTAATCGGCGAGTAGAAGCTGGCAACATCGTTCATCCCCGCAAGGATGACGACAACCTTTGGCCGAAGCCTGATCACATCCTGACGAAAGCGCACCAGCATCTGTGGTGTCGTCTGGCCGGCAATACCGCGATTGATGTAGGGTTTGCCGGGGAAGAAGCCGGTCCCCGCCTGTGACCAGCGCTCGGTGATCTCATCGCCGAGAAAGATGACGCGATCATCGGCGGCTTTCGGCTTTGGCAGTTCGGTATTATCGCTGCCATAGCGAATGAGACCGGCCCAGTCGTGAATCATCCGCCGCTGCATTTCGACACGCTGTTCGAGTGCCTCGATCGTCGCCGCACAATCCTGCGCCTGCATCGCAGGCTTCGCACCGGACATTGGCGTCGCTGCCAGTGGCGAACGACTCACCGGCCGGGCAGCGAATGCCAGAAAGCCGGCGAGCAGGCAGCCGGCGAGGATGCCCGGAACATATCTTTTCGCTTGAATAAACTTCATTCGAATATCAGCCGATCCTTCCTCGCCTCGATCTTTGCCGGATCGATGCCCGGCACCTTTTTGAGATCATCGATCGACCTGAATTTACCGTTAACCTCGCGATACCGAATAATGGCCAGCGACTGCGAGCGGCGCAGCGACAGGCCACTCTCAAATTCGATAGCGGTAGCGGTATTGACGCGGATCGGCGGAACGTCGTCAGCCGGATAGCTGCGTGAAAGGTAGTCGACGAGCATGGCCACCTCCTGCTCGGAGGCCTTCATGCCGAAGGAGACCATCTTGCCGACAGTACTTCCCCAGGCCGCTTTGTCCTGCCGCGGAGAGAGCGATTTCTCCAGCTCGTGGCACTGGGTACAGAACTTCTGCACTTCGGCCTTGCCCGGCCCGTCGGGAAGGACCGGCCCCTGCCCCGCAGTCCGACCGGAGTCGGGGACAAACAGCAGGAGCCCGGCAAGAATCAGCGGGCTGACGAGACCGACAGAACGGACGACTCCCCTCAAAAAGCGGTGATGAAACGTGCAAACCGTATTCATTGTGACCTCTCTAATCGGCCTCGACAGCCTCAATGCCCTTTCAAAGCCTCAGTGCTCCATCGGGAAGCCGAAGGCATAGATTGTTCCATCGTGGGTTGTCAGGTAGATCTGGCCCATCCCCCCGGAGATAGCACCGCCACGGGCAAATGAGGTGACAGTGGTGCCACTGTTCCAGATCTCCTTCCCGGTCTGGCCATCGAGAGCATAGACGACAGCCTTTGATGAACGTGCGACACGGATGGCAGCAGAGACTGACTTGCTGCCGGCTCGGTGCTCACCGCTGGAGACGGCAAAGACGACCCCGTTGATGATGGTCGGTGTCAGCGGCGAGACCAACTCGCGTGAGGCCCAGCCCGGCTGCAACGCCAGCGTGCCATTCTGCTCGACCACCTTCCAGGCCACAACCGCCCCCCCGGACTGCCTGGTTGCCGCCGACTGAAAGCCCGGGGGCAATGCGCCATCGACTGGCGCGAGAATCCAGCGCGTTCCGTCAGCATCCTGCCAGCTGGAGAGAGCCCCCGGAGCAAAGTCCTTGCTCCACGCTCCCGAAGTGGCGACGGCACTTGTGAGCTTGCCGCCCTCGACGAGGTGGATGCGACCATCCTTTGCCGCCGCGGCAATCAGCGTCCGGCCCTTGTGCTCAAAGATCACCGGTGACGAGGTGAATGGCTGGTCTCCCGCCGAGTAGCTCGCCTTCACCTTGAGCGTCTTCGGATCGAGAGCCACCAGCGAGTTCGGATTCTCACCCGAGCTGCCGGTTGTCGCATAGACTGTTCCCTCGCCGTCGAAGGCCGGTCCCACCGAGCCGGCAATATCGGCTTTCCAGGTTGTCAGCTGCTTTGAGGCGAGGTCCAGCGCGTGGAGTCCGTTCTCAGCTCCACCACATCCCCCGACGGTAGCGGCATAGGCAGTGTAGTTAACGACGGCGAGGCCGACAGCGTTGGCTCCGGCGGGAACCAGCCTGACCGGCTGCTCATAGCTGGCACCATTCGAGAGGTGAAGGGAATGGAACATCCCATCGCCGCTAAGAGCATTGATCAGAAAAGGTCCGGCACCAAGCTGTCCTCCCGGAGGGCTGGCCGGGTTGGGACGAGTTCGCTGAACCAGCATCGGGTTAGGCCCCGGAGGCGGACTCGGCCTGACCAGTGCAAGGGTGACGGCACCCTGCCCCGGCTGGCCGACATCACTCTTGCCCGGAGTCCGACGCCCGCGCCCAAAGTTCGGATTCGGGGGCGGCGGAATGTTCGAGAGCATCGGCCGAACAATACTGGTGGTCATCCCTCCCGGACAGGAGACGGTTCCGGCTCCGACAGGTGGTGCCGCCTTGAGCTTCACTTCCCACTCCATCCGTCCAAGATCGGTGTCGATGGTGTAGATGCTGTCAGAACTGCCACCAACAAATCCAAGCATTCTGAATCCACGATAACCAATGAGACGGTCGAGCGTCGCCGGCGGCGTCAACGAGTTGAGCTGACGCGGAGCATTGCGGAGTTTCATCTTCCAGAGGAACTGGAAGCCGCCATCCGACTCCTTCCGGCCCATCCCCTCACGGGAAATCTTCTGATCGGAGCGAATCCAGGCGGAACGCTGGGCATCGGAACTATCCGTCAGCCAGTCAAGCCCCGGAGTCTGGCCCATCGCCGGAATGGCAAAGGCCGCGCCAATCGCCAGAATGGCAGCCAATCTTCTCATTTCTGACCTCCCCCGGTGACCGAAGCTGCCTGATCGGCGCCGGCCTTGATGCCAAAACAGTACTGATAACCATCGAAAGTGTTGATGTAGACGCGACCGTTGGCCAGCGAGAGCCCACCCCAGTGAACCCAGGAAGCGATCTGATCACCACTGTTCCACAGCTCCTTGCCGGTCTGTGCGTCGAGCGCGTAGAGCACCGCCTTCTTCGAATTGCGAATGCGGTTGGCCGAGTCGTGATTATAGGCAAGGCCGATGTCAAAGGCGGCCTGATCGGTATCTTCGCCACTGCCGTAAGCATAGATCACGCCGTTGGCAATCACCGGAGGCTCGGCGTGATTCATATCACGTGAGAGCCAGGCTGGCGCAAGGGTGAATTTGCCGGACTTCTCCTCAACCTTGAAGGCGGCAATTGCGCCATACTTTATCGGGCCGTTCTCGATGGGTGCCTTGAACTTTGAGTGCTTCGGCCCCCAGAACGGCGTCAGCGCCCAGCGCGTCCCCTTCGAATCTTCCCAGGTCGCCATCGACCCCCAGATGCCCGCCGATGCAAAGTTGACCTCCTCGTTGCAGATCAGTGGCGTGCGGTGAAGTGGCGTGCGGTGGTCATCACCGCCGATCGATTCGGTATCCATCAGGTAGACAACGCACTCCTTGCCGGCGTCGATCATCAGTTCGCGCCCCTTGAACCTGAAGATGGCCGGAGTCACCTGCATGTCGAGATCGCGTTTCCAGAGCCACTCGGCATTGGTTGGCCCGTAGTAATCGACCAGTTCTCCGGCCTTGGTCACCGGATTCTGGCGAACACCGATGATACCGTTGCCGAAGACGCCGTTCTCGGGATCCCATGGCCCGTCACCAGTGCCGGTGTAGAGCACTCCGGTTGAGCTGATTGCCGGACCGGTGCGCCCCCACATTCCACCTCCCGCCGGCCCCCAGGTGCCAACCTTGTCGGTTGCCAGATCATAGATGTAGACCATGTTCGGGTTGCCACCGCAGCCCTGCGCAGTGTGAGTATAAATGACGTTATTGCGCAGGCTGAGCGCATAGGGCTTGCCGTTGGGCGGCATGAATTTGGCCGGCGGGGCAATCTCCCGCCCGTCAGCGAGGTTGAGACGGCGGAGCGTCCCATCCCACGCAGCAGCGTAAACGGTATACTTTCCAGGTGTATCGGTCGGGCCGATCACCGGCGTCGCCGTGATCCCGCCGGGACAGAGAATGCCCGCTCCCCGGCCACCTCCGGCCGGCGGAGTCCATTCGGTTTTGAACTGGTGATGCCAGATAATCTCGCCGGTCTCGGCATCAAGGCCGTAAAGGTTGTCGGTAACTCCGGTCACCAGCACAATCTGCTTCGGGCCCGTCTCGGTATTGACGCGCCCGGCAATCAGCACCGGCAGGAGGTTGTGCATCTGCCGCGGCGCGTTGTCGAGCTTCGTCTTCCAGAGCAGCCTCATGTTCTTCACACTGCTCGTCGAGAGAATCGTCTCGTGGCGCTGCCATGCTGTGCGCTCAAGATCATAACCATCCGTCAGCCAGTCGGCTGGTGCCGGCTGGCCGGTCTGCGCCTGTGAGCTCTGCTCGATGGCGATGAAGATGACCGCCAGCAGAGCCAGTGTCGCGATCACGCCGACTGTATATATCGACTTTCGATGATTCACTTCAAACACTCCCTTCAGATCGTGCCTGAGCTTGCGCCCGAGGTGTCACTATTCACCTGCACACGCGAAGATTCGCCTTGTCGCCACCCCCCTGCATATTCAATAATCGAAAAACCAGCCGGTAATCGGAAAACCAGCCGGTAATCAGCCGGGAAACGGCTTGAGAATGGGACGAAATTGCCTTGCAATGCTTGGCGTTGCATTGTGTCAATTACTGGTATTGGTCTCAACTGGTGTTGGTCTCGACCACAGATAATATTGCCTGAACTGCCGAAGCTGCTTATACCATCGAAACCACCGGGCGGGCAAGATGTCGGAAAGAAAGATGCCCGATCAGGAGGGGCTCGTGGCTGGCCGAGGAGGCACGACCGAGGTTTATGTGAAACGACGTCGATGTATGCTTACTTTTGGAGAAGAATTGATTTAAATTCAGGGACAGCCATTATTATGGGTCGGTTTTATCGTATTTTCAGTATTGATTTTCAGTATTGATTTTCAGTACTGATCTTCAGTATTGACTTTTCAGTATTGACTTTTCAGTATTGACAGCTTCATAGAAAGTCGCGGTTTGAAGCATTTGAAGCAAGAGGGGGCGTGAATCCATGCGCGGGACAAATGGGCTGAGCGGGATGAATGACCGGGTAGCGGCGAGGCGTACAGGCAGGTGGCGAATGCTGCCGGTATGCCTGCTTTTTCTGCCACTGGCGGCAGGTCTGCTGACGGGCGGTCGTGCAGCCGGGGAGCCTGGAGCAACGGTTGGCGAGGTTCGAGCGATCCTCGAGCAGCACTGTTTCGCCTGCCACGGAGCGACATCGCCGAAGGCAGGGCTCAATCTTGAGAAGCTGAGTGGGGAAGCGGCGACCGGAGAGCATTTCCGCGAATGGGAGCGGGTGGCAATGGTGCTTGAGCAGCGGACAATGCCACCGGCGCGAATGCCGCAGCCGGGCGAGTCGGAACGGACTCGGGTTATTGGCTGGATTCGGC
Source organism: uncultured Acidobacteriota bacterium (assembly GCA_903828635.1). Lineage (GTDB taxonomy): Bacteria > Acidobacteriota > Blastocatellia > RBC074 > RBC074 > CAIOZW01. The sequence continues at coordinate 10,329 of CAIKMY010000418.1, read as the reverse complement.
AATCGCTTGCCGAATATGCGCGAGCCCACGATGGGGAGCCCGGCGAGGTGACAGTCCGGCGGCTGACGAGCGGTGAATACAACTACGCGATCCGTGATCTGACCGGGCTTGACCTTGACGTCGGCATCGACGGGTCGACCGATTCGGTGGGAGGTGAGGGCTTCACCAGCTATGGCGATGTCCAGTTCATGCAGGATGCGAACCTCGAGCGTTACCTTGCTGCGGCAAGAAAGGTGGCTGATCACGCGGTGATCGGGGCGGGCCCGCTCGAATTTGCGATCGATCCGGGAACAACAGGGATGGAGATGGCGGCGATCGAGCGTATTCGCGACATCTATGGAAGATTTGGTTTTCGTACGGTCTCGGGTGAGGGTGGTCGGCCATTCGGGCTGGAGAAATATGGTAAGGCATTCTTCGTCGCGTGGCAGTATCGCCATCGGGCGCGTCTGGGCTTGACGACATCAACGCTGGAATCGCTGGCGGCGCGTGAGGGGATTACGGCACGATTCGCCAATCACATCAGCGGAGTGATCAACCGAACCGATCTTGGCTATCCGCTCTCCGAGGCCGCAGCGAGGTGGCAACGACTGCCGGCACCGGAGGAGAAGCCGATTGCCGCAGTGCGCACCGAATGTGAAGAACTGCAGAAATTCCTCGTCACCTGGCCAAGCTGGCTCTTTGCGCGTGGTGATGTCGCGGCGGGTGGCGCCGGCGATGAGAGCCCGCTGGAATTTACCGATCGCACGCTCAACGTCAACAGGAGCAGCAAATTCAACTATGTTCGTGGTGCCACCACACAGGCCGGTCCGACAAAGATTTATCTGAGGGTCGATCCGGTAAACCCGGCGACATCCGGGAAGCCGCTGATGATCTGGCGAAAAATGACAGTAGCCTGGATGACACGGCCGAGTGATGCGACAGGACTGGCGGCTGCGACACGACAGCTTGGCAAGATGGCGCGAAAACCGGTGCGCGAGGTTATCACAGCGGAAGAGGCACGGCGACTCGGGTTTGGTCAGGGGCCTGAGGGAGTGAAGATTGGCCCCGACGAGTTTGTCTCTGAGGGCTCGGCGAGGATCGAAATCCCGATCCCGGCAAATTCAGTCTTCAATCTTGAATTTGAGGGCGAATTGGGAGCCAATCAGGAGCACGTTGTCCGCGTGGTCATCACCGACCGGGATGACGGGAAACCGCGGAGCGTGCCGACGCGGGCGATCCTCGGGGATATGCAGACTGCCTCCTATCGTGCCTTTCGTGCCGGGGTGATGCAGTATGCGACGCTCATGCCGCCCAACTCCCATGCTGAACCGACTCCCGCTGACAAGGATCCGATCCCGGATCCCTTCGACAACACCTACAATGTGCCGGAGCACGACGAATTCGTCCAGAAGGTGAAGTACATCCGCGACGACCGCTTCGTCGTCGGGAACCTGCTTGATAACCAGACACGGCGCCAGCTTGACAACGCCTGGATGAACCTTTACGAAGCGTTCGACTACCATGACAGCTACCTTCGGTTGCTGGCAAGCCACTACAAGGTTGACCTGCGAAACGAGGGGATAGCCGCAATGACCGCCGCAAGGCGACAACAACTGCCGGCAGAGATGCGCAAATATGTCGAGCCGCTGCGGCTTGAGTACGAGAAGGTACAGGCGGTACAGGCTGCGGCGCGCCCGCGCCACCTTGCCGAATGCCTCGCCTTTGCCGAGCGGGCCTGGCGTCGGCCACTGACGGCAGCGGAGCGGAGCGGACTGCTGTCATTCCACACGCGAACGCTGGCAACCGATCCCGATCATCGCCGGGCGATTCGTGTGCTGCTGGCCAGAATCCTCGTCGCGCCGCAATTTCTCTATCGTGTCGAACCGGGTACCATTGTCGAAAATACGCGCCCGCTCAACAACTGGGAGATGGCGAGCCGGCTCAGTTTCTTCATCTGGGCATCGATTCCGGATGAAGAACTGCGGCGCGCAGCAGCAGCGGGTGAATTGACGACGAGCGAGGGCATCGCCGGGCAGGTGCGGCGGATGCTCTCCGACCCGAAATCACGGCGTCTCTCGACTGAATTCTTCGGGCAGTGGCTCGGCTTTTATCACTTCGATCGCCACAATGGCGTCGACACTTCGCGCTTCACCAGCTTCACCAACGATGTCAGGTCGGCGATGTACGACGAGGCGGTATCTTTCTTTGAGCACATCATTCGCAGTGACCGACCGGTGGGCGAGATGCTTACCGCCGACTACACATTTCTCAACCGCCAGCTGGCAGATTTTTACGGCATCAAGCGCGAAATCACCTCAAAACCGGGCATGGAACGGGTTGATGGCGCGGGCGCCTTTCATCGAGGCGGACTGCTGCGCCTGGGCGCGGTGCTGACAGTCACCTCGGCACCACTGCGAACCAGCCCGGTCAAACGTGGTGACTGGGTACTGCGACGCATCCTCGGCACGCCAGTGCCGCCGCCGCCAGCCGATGCCGGCTCTCTGCCAGCCGACGACAAGCTCTTTGGCGGACTCTCGCTCAAGGCAAAACTGGAACAGCACAAGCGCAACCCCTCCTGCGCCAGTTGCCACACGCGGATCGATCCGCTTGGCTTCGCACTGGAGCGCTACGATTCGACCGGTCGCTGGCGTGAGGAGTATAGTGATGGCAAGGCAATCGAAGACAGCGCCACCCTCACCGACAAGACATTGGTCTCCGGTCCGGACGGGCTGCTGCGTTACCTGCGCGGTCGTGACACACAGGTGCGACGTACGCTCTCGACACGGCTGACGGGATATGCACTCGGCCGTACGGTGCGTGGCGCCGATCTTGCCCTCATCGATCGCATGGTCAATGCCGGCGGTGATGCCCCATTCTCAAAATTGATCACCGAGATTGCCACCAGTCGGCAGTTCCGGTATCGTTCTGCCAACAGACCACCGGCGGCGGAAAAGTCCTCGACGGCGGAACGTCGAACCAATCGCCCGACGAATGGAGTGGAATAATCATGAGTAACCGAATGCTCGAATCGCGAAGGAATTTTCTGCGTGGTGCGGGAGTAGCGCTCGCCCTGCCCTGGCTCGAATCACTGCCGACAATGGCGGCGGACACCAAATCGCAGAAGCCGCCGATTCGTCTGGCGACGATCTATTTCTCAAACGGTGTCGAGCCGGCTCATTGGTGGGCCAGGGGAAGCGGAGCGTCGATGGAATTTGGCCAGGCGGCGCGCCCGCTTGCGCCGATTGCCAGCGATATTATCTTTTTGCGCGGGCTTTATCACTACAATGGACTCGTTTCAAGCAGCCCTCACCTTGGGCGAATGAATCTGCTCTCGGGTGAAACGGTCAGTCTGGACCCGAAGGAGATTCGCGTCGGGACCAGTTTCGACCAGGTGCTTGCACAGCGAATCGGCGACCGCACGGCCATCCCGAGCCTCGCGCTGGGGATTGAACCCAACGAGCTGCGGCTCGAAGACGGGGTCTCGATGATCTACGGATCCGCAATTTCGTGGGTCACGCCGACGAAGCCGGCTCCGAAGGAGATCTACCCGGCGCGAGCCTTCGACATGCTGGTTGGAGATGGCGATGGTCGCCGCGTCGACCGCCATATCCTCGATGCTGTGCTTGGCGACGTTCGCAACCTGCGCCGCCGTGTCAGCGCCGGTGACCGCATCAAGCTTGACGAATACCTTGAATCGATTGATGACATTGAAAAGCGGATCGCACGTGCCACTCGTGAGGAGCGATTCGAGGGATGGCGTCCGACGCTGACCCGGGCCGATATGGCACGGCCTGCGGATCAGCTTCCCCGGAACGTCCCGGAGCATATCCGACTGATGCTTGACCTGATAGTCCTTGCCTTCCGCATGGATCGGACGCGGATTGTCACCCTCATGCTCAACAATGACCTCTCACAGATGAACTTCAGGTTTCTTGAAGGGGTCCGTGGCGCGCTCCATCTCGACCTGACTCACAATGGCAAGGTACCCGAGGCCGAGGCGATGTACCTCAAGACCAACCAGTTCCACGTCGCACAGTTCACCTACCTCGTCGAGCGGCTGAAACAGATTGACGAGGGAGGCTCGTCACTTCTCGACAACTCGATGCTGCTGCTCGCCTCCAGTCTCTTTGATGGTGACGCTCACGGTGCCGATCAGTTGCCATTCGTCCTCGCGGGGCGCGCCGGCGGGGCAATCAGGACCGGACGCATCATCGACCTGCTCGACCGTGACAACGACAATCGCCGCGCCTGCAGCCTCTTCCTCTCAATGATGGATGCCATGGGTGTCAGGCTCGATCGGTTTGGCGATTCTGACCGCAGAGTAGAGATCTGACATGGCAGAGCACCTGGTACGCCCGGCAGGCTCATCGTCCTTTCCGTCGCTGACTGTTTCTGGCGACAAACTTGACAGCCTCGACGATGCCCACCGGCAGGATCGAGGCGACAAGTATCATCAGCAGGTCGCGCTGGTCAATGGTTGTGGTCTCCAGCACTGACATCAGCGGGCTGATCGTCACCGCCATAACCTGAAGAGCGATGACGATCGCCACTGAAATCCAGAGATACACATTCCTGAATAACCCGCGAAAAGCTGAGGCGGTCAGGGATCGACAATTGAAAAGGTGACCGACCTGCGCGCCGATCAGCATCAATAACGCGATAGTTCGTGCGCGATCGCCCGATCCGTGAACCTGCAACGCCCACTGATAGCCCGCGAGACAGATTGTCGCCAGCATCACTCCCTGCCAGCCAATCAACAGAAAGAAGCGGGATGAGAGCATCGCCTCGCGTGGCGGGCGCGGGGGTCTCTTCATAATATCGGGTGATGGTGGTTCGACCGCGAGAGCGAGTGCAGGAAAGATGTCGGTCAGCAGATTGACCCAGAGAATCTGCAACGGCAAAAGCGGCAGCGGCCACCCGAGGATGATCGCGAAAAAGATAAAGATGACCTCGGCGAGGTTCTCCGAGAGCATCAGCCTGACAAATTTAAGCAGATTGGCATAGATCGTCCGTCCGCCCTCGACCGCCCTGAGGATGGTAGCGAAGTTGTCATCGGTGAGGACGATATCGGCGGCTTCACGTGCGGTCTCAGTGCCGCGCATGCCCATGGCGACGCCAATATCGGCACGTTTGAGAGCCGGGGCATCATTGACGCCATCACCGGTGACAGCGACCACTTCGCCGGCCTGCTGCAGGGCCTCGACTATTCGCAGCTTATCCTCCGGCGAGACCCGCGCGAAGACCTGAACCTCGCCGGCCACCTGCAAAAACCCCGGACTACCGGCGATTGGCAGGTCGCGAGCGTGCATCGCCGTCAGTCGGCCCTCCTCCCCGATCCGCAATTCGCTGGCAATCGCCCGTGCAGTATGGATCTGATCGCCAGTGAGCATGACGACGCGGATACCTGCCTCATAGGCACGACGAATCGACTCAGCCACCTCGCTCCGTGGCGGGTCAAACATGCCAACCAGCCCAAGAAAGGCATAACCTGACTCCATTGCCAGCGGGCTCGATTCCGGCAGGATCTTTTCCGCCAGCCCCAGCACCCGCAGCGCCGCCCCGGCCATTGCCTCGTTCTCCAGCTCGATCCTCCGACGAAAGGCTTGATCTGCCGGCAGCAGTGCTCCATCCCCGGAGACATAATGATCACACATGTCGAGCACCACCGCCGGCGCGCCCTTAAGACAGATACGCTGAACCCCGTCCGGCCCATGATGAACGGTGATCATTCGCTTCGTCGCGGCATCAAACGGTTCTTCGGCGAGGCGACGATACCCCGCACGCAATTTGCCAATATCCTGCCCCAGCCGCCGCGCCGCATCGAGCAGCGACGTCTCGGTCGGATCGCCAATCAGCCCCGTGCCATCGCCCTCGGACGCTGATACCGTTGGGCTACAGGTCGCTTCGTTGCAGAGAACGCCGGTCTCAATCGCACGCTGCAGCAGCCGGTCGTGCACCGCATCGGGCAGACCGGAAGCGAGGCTCACCGTGCGACCATCAGCCAGTCGGTACTCCCTGACCACCATCCGGTTTTCGGTCAGTGTTCCCGTCTTGTCGGTGCAAATGACAGTCGCACTGCCAAGGGCCTCAACCGCTGGCAGATGACGCACCAGGGCATTCGATCTTGCCATCCGCAGCACTCCGAGCGCGAGGATCAGCGTCGTCACTGCCGGCAATCCCTCAGGCACGGCCGCCACTGCAAGGCTGATGCCGGTCTCGAGCATCAACCAGAGCTCGTCGCCACGCCACCAGCCCGCGGCGACGACAATCACTCCGATTGCCATCACCAGCAGCACCAATCGTCGCCCCAATTCATCAAGCCGCTCGCGCAGCGGAGTCGCCTCCTCCTCCATCTCCGCCACCAGCCGGCCAATCCGCCCCAGTTCGGTCCGCAGTCCCGTCGCCGTAACGACCGCCAGCGCACGCCCGGCGACCACCGATGTCCCAAGGTAGAGCATCGAATAGCGCTCCGCCAGCAGAGCTTCGACGGCCACTGGTCGCGCCATCTTGCCAACCGGCATGCTCTCCCCCGTCAGGGCTGACTCCTCGACCTGCAGACTCTCCGCCTCCAGCAGCCGCAGATCCGCCGGCACCCGATCTCCCGCCCCCAACACCACAATATCGCCCGGCACCAGATCCCCGGCATCGATCATCGACTCAGATCCCGAACGCCTCACGCGCGCGCTTGACCGCGTCTGCTTTCTCAGCGCTTCCAATGCTCTCCCCGCCTGCCACTCCGTCAGAAATCCGACCAGCGAGTTGATCAACAACACCAGCAGAATCGCCATGCTCTCGACACGGTTTTCCGTGATCCATGCAATCACTGAGGCCACTGCCAGCAACCCCACTACCAGACTCGCAAACTGACCGAGGAAGATCCTCCATGCCGATCTGCCCCTCACCGACTGCATGATGTTTCGGCCATATCGCAGCTGCCGTCGTCCGACATCCTCCTCCGACAATCCCTTCACCACACCGGACCCCGGCTCGATCCCCAGCCCGAGAAGCACCTCCGCCGTCTCCCGTGCATGCGGATCCATCAACCATTCGCTGCTCTCTACCTGCATCTTCCCGCTCATTCATTAAGAGTGCGCCTTCTTCCCCTCCCGACGCAAGCCCTGCATTGAGATCACTTGCCGGGCAATCTTCCCCAGCCGGTCACCACTTGCTGCGGAAATTCACCGCAACACCCCACCGCACCCACTCCAGGTCACAGCAGAGAGGCCCGGCCACTCCCCGGGAAATGGCATAATCCTTGCCTGTTCAACCCCGGGAGCGGCGCTGAGACAGATCTCCGTACCAGCTCTACAGGAGGTTTCCATGCTGTACAAAAGCGATCAGGAACTGAAGAGCGAGATCCTCTTCCAGCTTGGCTGGGACTCGCGGGTCAACCAGACCGACATCGGTGTCTCCGTCAGAAATGGCGTCGCCACTCTCAGCGGAGTCGTCGATTCCTACGCCAGAAAGATCACCGCTCAGAAGGCAACTCACCGGGTCGCGGGTATCCTCGATGTCGTCAATCAGATCGAGGTCCGACTGCCCAAGGATCGGCCACGCTCTGATAGTGATATCGCTCAGGCAGTCCGGCAGAGCCTCGAATGGAATGTCCTCCTCCCTGCTGAACGTATTCACTCCACTGTCTCTTCCGGATGGGTAACACTCGAGGGCGATGTTCAATTCTACCGTGAACGCATCGATGCTGAACGTACCGTCTCCCGCCTCGCCGGCATCCGTGGCATCACCAATAGGATCAGAGTCTGCGCCTGTATTGATCCCGAAAGACTCAAATTCCTCATTGAGGACGTCCTCGAAAGGCGCGCCGACAGACACGCCCATCGCCTCAGTGTTGCTATCGACCACGGCGCGGTCTCACTTACCGGTGCCGTCGCCTCCCTCGAAGAGAAGAATGCCATCATCGGGGCCGTCAGCCATGCTCCGGGAGTTACCGCTGTCCACGACTGCCTCTATGTCGAACCAGCCTTTCTCCACGGGGAGAATCTTCGCCACTAAAGAATTTTTTTGAGAAGAGTAGAGACCGGGGGGATTTTGTCGGAGAACTCCCGTCTTATCTGATTAAAGCCGGACAGGCTGGCCACTTTCAGCCTGTCTTTATGGTCCACCTGGTTGGCGCATCTGGGGGCAGATTGCGCCAACCTCCCCCCGCTCATTGAGCTGGCGGGAGGTCGGTGTTTGCCGGTCTATACCGTCTCATACCACTATCCGGACCAGTTGAATTGAGGTGGGACGAATCGGAAGAGGCGAAGTGGCAGCGGCATTTCTGGTGCAGAGTGCTAGGGGTGGCGAATGTGCTGTTGTGTCCGGCGCTCTTCGCCTCTTCCGATTCGTCTGATCAGGCGTCCTCAGCCACTACAAAAGATAAACAACAAAACAGGACAGGAAATTCGACGGAGGGGAAGGAGCTGCGGCTTCTCCTCTCCGTCTCATCCCACTATCTCAGTCACTTCAGCGCTTCGGCAATCGTTTTCAGCAGCGTCTCGGCAGTATAGGGTTTGGTGAGAAAGGCTCTGATGCCGAGCTCAGCAATCTCGGAATGGCGAGTGTTGGCCTTGAGTCCGCTGGTGGCGATGATACGCACTTCGGGATCGAGTCGCCTCAGAGCCCTGATGGTTGCCGGTCCGTCCATAAAGGGCATCATCATATCGGTGACGACGATGCGGACAGCCTCCTTGTGAGCAGCAAACTGGGCGACGGCTTCAGCTCCATCATTAGCCACGAGAACCTTGTAGCCAAAGGCCGTCAGAGTCTCTCTGGCGACCTCACGAATTGAGGGCTCATCATCGACCACGAGGATCAGTTGACCGTTGCCAGCTGGGATATCGGGGCGCAAAATGAGTGGTGTGGTGCTCTCGGATGACTGACTGGCCGGGAGGTAGACCTTGAAATAGGCACCCTTGCCGGGCTCACTGTAGACATTGACGAATCCACCATGGCTCCGCAGAATGCCGGCAACGGTCGAGAGGCCGAGGCCGGTGCCACGCCCCTGCTCCTTGGTGGTGAAGAAGGGATCGAAGATCTTGTCAAGAATGGCGGCAGGGATGCCACAGCCGGTATCCTGAACGAGGATGCGGACATATCGTCCCGGTCTGGCCTCGACATTCATGCGTGCATAGTGCTCATCGATCTCGATATTCTCCGCCTCGATGCGCAGCTTTCCGCCATCGGGCATGGCATCGCGCGCATTGACACAGAGATTCATCAGCACCTGATGAAGCTGAGTCGCATCTCCGGTGACATTCCAGAGGCCGGGAGCAAGCGAAGAGCCGATCTCAATATTCTTCGGGAAAGTGTCGGTCAGAATCCGCACGATCTCCCTGATCAGATGGCTCGGCTGGAGCAGATTGTAGTCGCCATCAACCCCCCTCGCAAAGGAGAGAACCTGCTTGATCATCTCGCTGCCGCGGACGGTGTTGGTGTGAATGATATTGAGGAGTCGGAGGCTGCTCTCGTCCGTGGTGCGCATCTGCAGCAATTCAGTCGCAGTCAGGATTGGCGAGAGAACATTATTGAGATCGTGAGCGATGCCACCGGCCAGCGTCCCAATGCTCTCCATGCGCTGGCTGCGCAGGAATTGCGACTCCATCCGCTTCTTTTCGGTGATATCACGAATGATGACGGTAAAGAGCCGCCTGCCATCAGCGTCGATCTTGGAGATGGAGGCCTCGATCGGGAACTCTTCACCGTCAGCACGCAGACCGGAGAGCGGGGTGGCCACCGGGGTGACACGCCCCATCTGACGCCGGGTGACACTGGTCTCGCCAAACTTTTCAACGTGGTGGCGATGAGCCTCGCGAAAACGCATCGGCACGAACTGGTCGAGCTGCTGCCCGATGACTGAGGCCGCCTCGCAGCGAAACATCTTCTCGGCGGCCGCGTTGAAGAGGAGGATCCGCTGATGATCATCGACAGTGATGATTGCGTCCATCGCCGAGGCAAGGATACCGGCAAGCCACTCCTCACCTAAAGGCAGCGATCCGGGTCCGTTGGTATTGACCTTCGCCTGATGACTGGTCTCTCTTGTCTCGCTTTTCTCCATTTCCCGCCTGTCAATAAATCAGGGCCTGCGCATAATAATCTTAAATCCCCAATGACGCACCAGGCTCCAAATTGAGATGATACCCTGCCAGTGGCCGCTTTGGCCGGAGTGTGGCTCATTCAGCGTCGCGAACGGACGATCTCGACCGAGCAGGGAGCGTGCCATGCGACTGCCTGTGAAACCGATCCAAGCAGGAATCTCTCCCATGCGCGATAGCCGTGTGACCCGACCACAATGAGATCCGCCGGCCACTCCCTCGCCACGGCAAGAAGCACCTGCTCGGCGTGACCGAGGAT
>CAIKMY010000417.1 GCA_903828635.1 uncultured Acidobacteriota bacterium | reverse complement strand
GCTGGAGCGCCTGTTGATGCAGATGCAGGCCAATGGGCTGCGCCTGGCGCTTTTGCTTGATGAATTCGATTTTATCTTGCACATCCCCGAATTGAACAAGGCCGAATTGGTTTTCCTCGTCGTGCTACCCTCAGTGTTGTGTAAACTGATTTTGTTGTGGCAGTTCAGGCTGTCACCAGATTATCTGTCACATGATCATGACTGCCGGCAGATATTTCAGGGTTGTTTTGCCTGACTGTATTATTTGACTAAATTTCATTTCCATAGCGGATCGATCGGCTCACCGACCAATTGTCCTCCCCCAGCTATAGAATCCGGTCGATCCTGATCGTTGGCAGAAGAAGGCCTGACAGTGGGAATCAAGGTGAGGAAAACATGAAGGGACAGACCGTCAACAGCGCTTTACGCTCATTTTTCAGCGATGAACAAGGACAGGACATTGTCGAATATTCACTGCTTCTCGTCCTGATCGGTGCCGCCGCCCTGCTTGTCCTGACGACCATGGGGACGAGCATTGGCAGTATCTTCAGCAAGATCAACGAGCGGATCTCGTCAGCCAACAATGCTGTCTCATGAACATTCGACCACACCCTGACGTGCATTGAACCTGACGCGCGGCCCGGCCGTGAACCGGATCGGCATCGATCGTCTCTTCTGACGAGAGTCGCCTGCGCAAGGCAGATCCATGCCGCGACTCAGAGACCGGCTGCGTCTCACTGCAGTTGAATGCCTGTCCGCCCGACCGCAAATTTTATCTCCGCCGTGGCTTTTCTCGCGAACTGCTTCAATTGCCAGAGGTTTTGGGTTATGCTCAATTCCTTATACGGAAAGCAACGTGATAGCGCCGGGATTCGGGAAGCGATATGAGTCAATACCGGAGCGGTCAGGGAATAGCGTAAGAGAAAGAAACTGACAGTTTAACAATGAATCTACGTTCAATCTTCAGCTTGTTCTCAAGCGATCTTGCGATTGACCTCGGAACTGCCAATACTTTGGTTTATGCCCGGGGACGAGGGATCGTGGTCTCTGAGCCATCGATCGTCGCCATCAATAAGTTAACTCACAAAGTCGAAGCCGTGGGTAACAAGGCCAAAGAGATGCTTGGCCGGACCCCCGGGAACATCGTCGCGATCCGTCCAATGAAGGACGGCGTGATCGCTGATTTTGAAGTCACCGAGAAAATGCTCCAGTACTTCATTCAGCAGGCCCACAACGGCAAGCAATGGGTCAGCCCGCGTATCGTCATTGGCATTCCGTCGGAGATCACCCAGGTCGAGCGGCGTGCGGTCGAGGACAGCGCTTACCGGGCCAAGGCGGCTGAAGTCTACCTCGTCGAGGAGGCGATGGCCGCGGCGATTGGTGCCGGCATGCCGATTACCGAGCCCTATGGCAACATGATTGTCGACATTGGCGGTGGAACTACCGATATCGCCGTCATCTCGCTCTCGGGAATAGTCTACTCCAAGAGCGTCCGGGTTGCCGGCAACGAGATGGATGAGTCGATCACTCAGTACATCAAGCGCAAGTACAACCTCCTCATCGGAGAGCGAACTGCTGAGCAGATCAAGATGGAGCTTGGTTCCGCCTGGCCGCTCGACAAACCTGCCTCGATGGAGATCAAGGGGCGCAATCTGATCGAGGGGATTCCCAAGACGATTACCATCACCGACGAGGAGGTTCGTGAGGCGCTGGCCGACTCGGTGGCAACGATCATCAATGCGGTGCGTGTCACCCTCGAGCGTACACCGCCCGAGCTCTCTGCCGACATCGTTGACCGTGGGATCGTCCTGACCGGAGGCGGTGCGCTGCTGAAGAATCTTGATATTCGCCTGATGAAGGAGACGGGGCTTCCGGTGAGCGTTGCCGAGGATCCGCTCTCGACGGTGGTGCTCGGCGCCGGTGCCATGCTCTCTGACTTTGATCTTCTCCGCCGGGTGCGCTGGGATGGTGGTGTGCTGCCATCATAAGGGCAGGCAGGCATAACAACAGCCAGGCATAATGGCTGGCGGGCTCGATCACCCTCTTTCAGGATGCCAAATGGCAGGGCCAAATGTCGATTGCGGATAAGGCCAGGGATAAGGCCAAAAAGAACCCCAACTGGCTGATGGGAGTGCTGCTGCTGCTCCACCTGATCGCGATATCTTTCAATCGATCGACGAGCAGGCCGGAGTTGATGGTGCTTCAGACCCTGATATTGACGCTGAGCAGCCCGGTGCAATCCGGTCTGACCGGCTCTGTCTCGTGGGTTTCGCGGCAATGGCAGAGTTACGTCGATCTTCGCGGCACGCGGCAGGAGAACGATTCGCTCAAAGCGGAGCAGGCTCGCCGCGACACGCAGTTGATCGAACTGCGCGAGCGACTTCAATCAATCGATCAACTGCAGGCGCTCTCGAAATGGCAGACCGAGAGGCAGTGGTCGTCGATTCCGGCGCGAGTTGTCGGACGCGATGTCAATCATCTCTTCAAGACATTGATCATCGATCGCGGCTCATCGCACGGTGTGCAGAAGAATCAGCCGGTAGT
>CAIKMY010000416.1 GCA_903828635.1 uncultured Acidobacteriota bacterium | reverse complement strand
GTTCGAGCGTATCGAGCAACCCCGCCTTTCCGTTGACCTGCAGGCGCCCAATCTCGGCAAGCAGCTTCTCGCGATCAGCCGTCGGCTCTTGTAACACCTGCAATCCATCCTGAGCACGTAACAGACCAACCCAATAATTGGCCGGCAGGTCGCGCAGCCTCCCCGTCAGCAGATCACGCGCCTGATCCACTCGCGAGAGATCGACCACCGTGTCAAAGATCAACAGCAGAATCGTCGGGCTTCCCGGCCCTTGAAAATTCCTGATCGCCGCCTCGCTCTCGTCGACAATCACCCTCAGATCCTCACGTCTGATGTCGGTCAGCAGCACGCCTTCCCTCTCCACCCACACCGGAATCTTCAGTTGCTGACCGGGTTCACGTAACTCTGCCCGTTTCTGGCTCAGCCCTGCAGCCGAACTCGCCAGCAGAATGATCAGGATCAGGAGGCTTCGGCCCACACCCATAAACTCTCTCCATTCCATTGGTATTAAATCCATGTTAAGTTGGTACTGTCAATTTGGCTATTTCTGTCGACGAAGAGTGAAATAAGAAGAGATGCCTGGAGGAAAAACCTGGATTTCGAGTTATTCGGGGATATTGGCAGTTGTGGCTCTGTTGAGTGTATCGGTATCTGGTCAGACTGTCACCGCGCCACGAAACGACAACCAGATCTGGAATGAAACACAACTGGTGAAGGTGCTGACAGAGAAGCGTGATCTGGTGATGATTGGCGGAATACGGATCGGGCGCAATCTGCATCAGCCGGTCGACGAGCGTGTCGGCGGCGGAGTGGCCTTCAAGGTTCACCCTGATCTGACGATTCAGCCGACTTATCTTTTTATCAGCTATCAGCCCTTTCCCGGGCGGATCATCAACGAGCACCGCCTCTTCCTCAACGTTACCGGCAGAGGGAGGCTCGGAAAGTACACCTTCACCGATCGAAATCTGCTGGAGCGACGAGCAAGGCACGGGAACCGGGACTTCACCGTCTACCGTAACCGCCTGCAGATCGATTATCCGGCACGGCTGGGAAGCTTCGAGTTCAAGCCCTTCGTCGCCAATGAAGTCTGGTACTCGACTCAGACCGGTACCGCCGGACGGAACGGCTGGTTTCGCAATCGCTTCACCGCCGGTATTATCAGACAATTGACGCCCAAACTTCATGCGGAATTCTTTTACCTGCACCAGAATGACGGAGTCTCCCGCCCGGGGAATATCCACACCTTCGGGACATTCTTTCGCTACCGGCTCTGAGGACACAATTATTCAGATCGGGCTCGTGAACAACCAACAGCCGGCACACTCGTCAGCAACAAGCAGAACCACGATCAGAAGAGGATACGCAGACCAACCTGCATGACCCTTCCACCGGTTGAGCCAATGATGCGGCCGGCATTGAGATTGGGGTTCTCGTCAGAGCCGATGCGCGTGTCAGGATCGTTGAGGTTGGCCAGATTCGGAAAATTGAACGCCTCGGTGACAAATTCGAGCGAGGTATCAGAATTGAGCTCGATACGCTTGGTCAGTGAAAGGTGATGAAACTGTTCGCCCGGATTACGAAGGGTCGAGTGAGTACGCGGGCCATTGCCGAGAGTGAAGTCGTCGGGTTGGGCAAAAGCATCAGGATTGAACCATCTTTCAGCGTTTGGCTTGTCGACGTGGGGATCGACCCCGGGGACGAGGTTGACGCGGAGGTTGCCAACGATCCCACCGGTGCGATTGAAGAGCGGGCGGAGGATGAGCGGAGTGCCTCCGCGAATCGTCGTCAGCCCGCTGAGACTCCAGCCACCAAGGACACGACCAACAATCTCATCGTCAGCAAAGAACCACTTGCCCTTGCCGAAGGGCAGTTCGTAAGTGTAGCTGACCTGGAGGCTGTGGCGAATATCGGAGGTTGAGAGCGACCATTCCTCGGCAAGATTGGCCGGATCCTGTGGTGTGCCGCTCGAATAGTTGTCCATCACCCTGGCAAAGCGGTAGATGGCACGCCCAAAGAGCCCGCCGGTGAGGCGCTGATCCATGGTCAATGTCAGCGAGTGACCTTCGAGATCCCCGCCCGGGTAAAGACCGCCAAGATCCAGATTCCGGTACTGAGGATACGGACGGAGCGAGTTGCGAAAGCTGTCGTTGTAGAGAATCTCGCCATATTTCAGGTTCTCGATCGGCACGGCGTTGAGCCTGATCAGCCCGTCAACGAAGAGGTTGTGGCTCCGCCAGCCATCGTAGCGCGCTTCAAGCGCCATGGAGTTTGGCAGTTCACGCTGGACTCCGACACTCCACTGATGATTTGCCGGCAGCGTCCCGCTGCGATCGAGATAATCGGCGTCAGTTCCATTGGCGGCAACCGGGCTCAAAAACGGAGGGCGCGGAAAGTTTGCCGGCAGCCCGTTGCGCAGTTCGACCGCCGGTTGCAACTGTTCATTCGGCGAGAAGAAGACCGGCGCGGCATTGAATCCCTGCGTCGCAAAGTGGCGGCCGTAGAGTGGATAGTTATCGAAGGTCAGGTTGTAGTTGATTCTGACCACTGTTCGCGGACTGTTCCACGGGTTGATCGCCAGTGAGACTCCCGGCTCGGCACGCACGGTCGTCGGCTGCAATGCACGCCCGACACCATCGCGGCCGGCAAAGATCGAGGCTCCGCGCCGCCCATTCTCCGGGTTGAGTCGATCAAGCGCAACGGTCGACTGGCGATTGAACTTCTCGATGCGTGGCGTGGCCGTCTCGACGCTCAGCGTGAAAGTCGCTGTCCACCCCGGACGGAGTCGGTACTGATCGCTGAGGTTGACCTCGTAAAAATTATTGCTGTAATACGACGGCTGCTCGACCACTCCCTGCTCTGCCCGATAGGCAAGACCCAGCAGAAATGAGGCGAAGCTGTTGCCGGTATTGCGAACTCCGGGCAGCCCCGTCAGCGCATTGCCAAAATAGAAAAGTCCGGCAGGATATGAAGGGCTGTAACTGTTGACGAACCGCCGATGACCGTAACCAGTGAGGGTGAAGGAGTGGGCCTTGCGGTTGATCGCGACCGAGGCCGAACCGATATAGACATAGTTGCGATCACGGAAGACGGCGGTTGGCGGACCAATCGAAAGGTAGTTGCCAAGGTAGAATCGCGGGAAATAGGGTGAGTAGACCCCCTTCAGCCCGAGGCTTGCCGGATAGCCGCGATCTCCCGTCCCGCTTGTCGGAGTGGCGGCACCTTGCGGACTGTCGATCGAGGCCGCACCGCTGTAAGAGGCTGAACCGCGGAATGTCCAGACAATGCGCGGGCTGGCAGTATAAGTATGCTGATAAGCAAGGCTGCCATTGTCGAAGTCATAACTTGGACTGCCCGAATTTGCCGGCCCGGGAAAGAACTCCGGAGAGCGGCGAATCCCGCGTGAATAGTTGAAACTGACGTTAATCTGCTGCTTTGAGGTGAGAGTATGATCAACCTTTGAAATGACTCCGTCAGCACGGTTCTCGTTTGGTGAATTGATCCAGTAGTTATTGGAGAGAAATGGGCCGATTGCCGCATTGGGTCGCGGGTAGAGGGCAACCAGTGAGCGTGCAACCGGATCGAGCCGCGAGAGGGGGATCTTGTTGCCCGGGAACGGTGTCCGCAAATATTGCAGGTTCTCCGCCGACACCGGCTTTTTCGGATCGTATGAAGGGTTGGGCCTGGTGGTCAGCGGATCGTAGATGGTCACCGGGGCGCCGGCATTATCGACGAGGTCGGAGAAATCACCATCACGTTGACGTGGTGTCGGCAGAGTAAAGAGCGAGCTCTGGGCAATACGTTCTTTGGTGGCTTCGAATGAGAAGGAGAAGAAGGTACGGCCACGACCATCATAGGCAAGCGGCAGCCGCACGGGACCACTGACCGTTGCCCCGTACTGATTGCGCCGGAGCAGGCTCTTGGTTCCGCCAAACTGGCGCACCTGATGCGGGATTGCATCCATAAAATCATTGCGCAAATACTCGTAGAGCCGACCAGTGAGGCTGTTCTGTCGGCCGCCAACCATTGGCTTGCCCTTTGTGCCTCCGCCGAGTCGGCCGATCTGAAGGCGAAACTCCTCGACGGCCTTCTGTAATTCGCTCGGTTTTCGCTGCGGCACGACATCCCCATCACCCCTGCTCACCATTGAGGCAGTTACCGCCCCAAATGAGTCTTTGGATGAGTCTTTGGATGAGTCTTTCGTCGATGACGACACCTCTTGTGCCGGAACCATGCACGGCATGGCAATCAGCAACGCCATCAGCATTCCACTCCGCAATCGTGACCTTGCACTTGTCATCTCATGTCCTCTCAACGATTCCCGCTTGTCAAATATATGCTCGCCAATATTCTCGCCTTCTCTTTCTTTCTGTATTCGACCTCACTGACGAACAATTTTGACACAAACCGCCCTTTGGAGAAAGTCCGGAATTTGTGATCGGCAGAGGGATGGTCATGCCGCTGAAGACTTCGGAGTTTGGCCGGGGTTGTGGTACCTTTCGCGTGGAGATATCCCGCAAGAGGACTAATTATCAGATCAGATTAAAGGAGATTCCATGAAGCTGTCGAGAATGTCGAGGATACAAGGGATTGGAGACCGGCGTGGAACAGTGAGGCAGATGGTATCGGTCACGCTTTCAATCCTGCTTGTTTTGATGACGTTGCAGCCGGGGGTCGGGGCACAGCAGCGGCGTGGAGCGGCGCGCGCGCGCTCCGGGGGGGTCAGGCTGGTGGTCGGAATAGTCATCGACCAGTTCCGCTACGACTATCTGACACGGTTCGAGGATCAATTCGTCGAGGGGGGCTTCAGGCGGTTCCTGACGCAGGGAGCAAACTTTACCGACAACAACTATCTGCACACGCCGACCTACACGGCACCCGGGCATGCGACATTCATGAGCGGGACAACACCGGCGCTCAACGGGATCATCGGCAACGAATGGTTTGACCGTGAAACGGGCAGGGTGACGACGAGCGTCTCGGATGGGAGCGTCAAACAGCTTGGCGGGAAGGACGGGGCAACCGGTGCCTCGCCGCGTCGGCTGATCGGCTCGACTCTTGGCGACGAGATGAAGCTGGCCAGTCGGGGAAAAGCGAAGGTCATCGGGGTGTCGCTCAAGGATCGTTCGGCAATCCTGCCGGCAGGCAAGCGGCCGGATGGGGCCTACTGGTTTGACGGCAGCACCGGCAACTTCGTCTCCAGCACCTATTACTTCGCCGATCTGCCGGAATGGGTAAAGAGGTTCAACCGCGAGCAGCATCCGAACAGATATTTTGACAAAGTCTGGGAGCGGCTGCTACCGGAGGCCGCCTACGCCCGCTCGGAGCCGGACGATTCGGCATACGAGGGAACCCCGGCTGGACGAGTCTTTCCACACGTCCTCAAAGGTGAGGACAAGGAGCCGGGAGCGCGGTTTTACGGTGATTTCCAGGCTTCGCCATTCGCCAACGACCATCTTGCCAATCTGGCGAAGGCCGCGATCGAGAACGAGGGGCTTGGGACTGACGAAACGGCTGATCTGCTGACGATCAGCTTCTCATCAAATGATCTGGTTGGACACGAGTTCGGCCCTTACAGCCAGGAGGTGCAGGACATCACCCTGCGAACAGATCGGACCCTGGCGGATCTCTTCACCTACATCGATCAGCGGATCGGACTGGAACATGTCGTCTTCGCGCTGACGGCCGATCACGGAGTCGCCCCGGTGCCGGAGCAGGTGACGGCGAAGGGTTATGGCGGTCGTCTTGACGGTGCGGCGATCAATAACGCAATCGAGAAGGCTCTCGACGAGCGATTTGGCGAAGAGAAGTGGGTGCTCAACAGTGGCAACGGCAACATCTACTTCGACCTTGCAGCCGTCGAGCGACGTAAAGTGGCGATCGAGGAGGTCGAGAAGGTTGGCGCAGCAACAGCACTGAGCATCAAAGGCATTGCCGCCTGCTATACCCGCAGCCAGATCATCTTCGGATCATTACCAGAGACGAGGCTGGCGAAGAGCGTCGCACTCGGCTTCCACCCGCAACGGAATGGCAACCTCGTTATCATCACTGATCCGTTCTATCTCGCGAGCCGCGCACCGGGGACCTCGCACGGGACACCCTACAGTTACGATACTCACGTGCCGCTGCTGCTGCTCGGTCCGGGAGTCAGGGCGGGAAGGTATTACCAACCAAGCAGCCCGGCCGACATCGCACCGACGCTCGCCGCCATTCTCCGGGTCGATCTGCCGAGCAATCGGTTGGGACGAATCCTCGGTGAGGCATTAAACTGAACTGTCACCGGGCGGGGAAGCGAGAGATTACTCGATACTTCCCCGCCTGATGCCGAATTTATCAAGGCGATACTGCATCGTGCGAAAGGAGAGACCGAGCAGTTTGGCGGCGCGAGTGATGTTCCAGCCGGTCTGCTCCATCGCCTGCAGAATGAGCGACTTTTCGACATCTTCAAAAGAGATCCCCTCAGGGGGCAACCTGAAGCCCCCGGCACCGCCAGCCTGAGCCATTTGGCGGATCTCGACCGGCAGATCCTCGACAGTAATCTCATCCCCTTCGGCCAGCAGCAGTGCCCGTTCGATCGCTGATTCAAGCTGACGCACATTGCCCGGCCATGCATAATCCATCATCATGCGGCGGGCATCGGCGGAGAGATCCATCGGTCGCACAGCATGTCCGCCATGCTTGCGCAGGAAGTATCCAATCAGCAGGGAAAGGTCGTCACGCCGCGAGCGGAGCGGTGGCACCTCGACAGGAATGACATTGAGCCGATAATAGAGATCCTCACGAAAGCGACCGTCCCTGACCATGGCCTCAAGATCGCGATTGGTCGCGGCCAGCACACGCACATCGACGCGAATCGCCCGCGTTCCACCGACACGAAGAATCTCCTTCTCCTGAAGGGCGCGCAGCAGCTTGGCCTGCATGGCAACATTGATCTCGCCAATCTCGTCAAGGAAGAGAGTTCCACGATCAGCGATCTCGAAGAGCCCCTTCTTCTCACCAACCGCCCCGGTAAACGACCCCTTTTCATGGCCAAAGAGCTCCGATTCGAGCAGGTTTTCATTGATGGCGGCACAATTGACCGCCTGAAAGCGCTCGTTGGCGCGCGGACCTGATTTGTGAATGGCGCGGGCAATCCGCTCCTTGCCGGTGCCTGACTCGCCACGGATGAGCACCGTCGAGGTTGAGCCGGCAACCTTGACAATCATCTTCTTGACACGGGCAATCGCCTCAGAAACGCCAACTATCTCATCATCGACGGC
The DNA here is from genome assembly GCA_903828635.1 of uncultured Acidobacteriota bacterium. Lineage (GTDB taxonomy): Bacteria > Acidobacteriota > Blastocatellia > RBC074 > RBC074 > CAIOZW01. Next base: position 3,365 of record CAIKMY010000416.1, on the reverse strand, counting down.
ACTCATGCGCGAGACGGCGCGACTGACAACCTCCAGCAGCGTTGCCCGATCGAGCGGCTTCTCAAGGTAATCGAAGGCTCCGCCGCGCAGTGCCTCCTTGACGGTGTCGATCGAGCCGTGTGCGGTCATGAGAATGACCGGCAACGAGCTGTCGATCTGATTGAGCAGCTCGATACCGTCCATTCCTGCCATCTTGAGATCGGTCAGCACAAGGTCGGGCTTCTCGCTCTTCAGCAGCCGCAGCGCCTCCTGCCCCGAGGCGGCCGTAACGACGATGTAACGCGGCACGCCGGCGTCATCCCGCTCACCCGAGAGGATCAATTGCAAAATCTCACGCTGGTTCTTCTCGTCGTCGACGACCAGAATCTTCCTTGCGGCCATCGGTCTCTCCAGTCCTGTCTCCCCAACTTCGTTGAATCAACGTCAAAAGAGACGTCAAAACTGACGAAGGATAGTGGAAAACGGAGGCAAACTGCAATATAAAAAGGTTTCGGCGTCCGGCATCGCAACGATCAGCGTCATCATTCTGGATTTGCATCATGCTCAGGAGATTTGTGGCCAGCTTCCGCGGACAGATCGTGACTTTCAGCGTCGCGATACTGCTGGTGACAGCGGTGGCGCTCTCGGTCGTCAATCAGCGACTTGAGCGACGGACAACGGAGGTGGTTGAGGAGTACATCCGCGACATCACCCTCGCGACCGATATCGTCTATCAGTCATTTTCACGCGGTGAATATCTTTATGATCTGGTCAATCGCGGAGGGCCGCAGGGGCTGATGATCGATGACGAGAGCGTCATCAGCCGGATTCTGGTGATTGACCAGGACGGACTCGTCTTTGACAGCAGCAATCGGAGTGAGATCGGACGACGGTTTGACGACCTGATCCGGGATGTACCGCCGTTTCAACCCGGGGATCTCAATCTTGCGGCTGCGGCTGGACGGCGGGATTTGGGACGGACACTGAAATTTTCGATCGAGACGGAACGCGGAGTGCGGCGCATCTTCATTGCCATCTCGCTTGACCGTCTCAATCAGGTGAAGGAGGCTGGTGATCGCGGGCGATTGCTGCTTCTGACAGGGCTTGGAGCGCTGATGATCGTCGCGATCGCCATCTTCACCCGCCGGCTGACAAGGCCAATCGTCGGGCTGAGTCAGGCGGCGCGCCGGGTGACCGAGGGCGAGATCGATTTCCAGGTGCCGGTTGACGGGCCGGAGGAGGCCGGGCGGCTGGCGAGAGCCTTCAACGAGATGCTCGTCGGCCTGCGACGCAATCGCAGCCTCGAAGAGGAGCTGCAACGCGCCGAGCGTGCAGCCGTCATCGGCCGACTCGCTTCCGGCATTGCCCACGAAATACGCAACCCGCTCAATTTCATCAATCTCTCGATCGATTATCTGCGCGAGAAATATGCCCCGGTCGAACCGGGCGGGCGCGAGGAATATACCGGCATTCTGACGACGATCAAGGATGAACTTGCCAGACTCAACCGCCTTGTCAGCAGCTTCCTCAGCTACGGGCGTCCGGCAAAGCTGAAACTGCGACAGATCGATCTGCGCGGACTGATCGAGGAGGTCAGATCTCTTGTCGCCACGAGGATGGTGCAACAGGGCATCGATTTCGAGCTTGCCGTGCCGACCGGAGCCGAGACCGTCATCACCGTCGATCCCGAGCTGATCAAGACCTGCTTCTCAAACCTTATGATCAATGCCGTCGAGGCCATGTCCGAAGGCGGGCGGCTGTCAATCAGCCTCCAGCCAAACGATCACGAGATGAACATCTCCTTTACTGATACCGGAGAGGGTATGACCGCCGAGACTATTGATCGTGTCTTCGAACCCTACTTTTCAACCAAGGAGACCGGTGTCGGCCTCGGACTCCCACTCACCAAAAAGATTATCGAAGAGCACGGCGGTCACATCTCTGTCAGCAGTTCCCCGCAGAATGGAACCTCTTTTCTGGTCATGCTTCCGCTCGATCCAGGCACTCGGCAACTGTAACCGGTTCCCCTGCCCTGATGATTCCCGGGTCTGCTGATTGCGAAATCCTCAGGGATCGTTAAAAATGGGATTTTGTCTGCAGCAGGGCGAATTGAGCAGGACTGAGTAAGACTGACAGGAGGGAGAGGCAAATGAGCAGATTTTACGTAACGACACCGATCTACTACGTCAATTCGCGACCGCATCTCGGCCATCTCTACACGACGATCATTGCCGATACCGTGGCACGCTACAAGAGACAGCGCGGGATCGAGACATTCTTCCTGACGGGAACCGACGAGCACGGACAGAACATCGAGCGGGCTGCGGAGAAGGCCGGCATCCCGGTCAAGCAGCATGTCGACGGGATCGTCGCCGAATTTCAGGAGATGTTTCCGCACTTCAACCTTGGCTTTGACCACTGGATTCGGACGACGGACGAGTATCACCAAAAGGGAGTCTCGGAACTCTGGCGGCGGGTAAGAGATAATGGCTACATTTACAAAGGATCGTATGATGGGTGGTACTGCGTCGGCTGCAATGGCTTTCTGAGTGAGGATGAGACGTTGCCCGGGGCTGATGAAGTCCCTGTCTGTCGGATTCACGAGCGGCCACTCGACAAGGTCTCGGAAGAGAGCTATTTCTTCAGGCTTTCGGCCCTGCAGGAGAGATTGCTGAACTATTACGAGGCGCATCATGACTTTATCAGGCCCGAGTCGCGAAGGAACGAGGTGCTCAGCTTCGTGCGTGGCGGGCTCAACGATCTGTCAGTGAGCCGGGTCTCGGTGAAGTGGGGTATTCCGGTGCCCGATGATCCGGCACACACGATGTATGTCTGGTTTGACGCGCTGAGCAATTACATCACCGCCATCGGCTATGGCAATGAGGAGCGCGGCGGTGAGGAGCAATTCGGGCGCTGGTGGCCGGCCGGCCTGCAGCTCGTCGGCAAGGATATCCTCAGATTTCACGCGATCTACTGGCCGGCATTCCTGATGGCCGCGGGAGTCGAGCTGCCACGGACGGTGTTTGCTCACGGGTTCTGGCTTTCGGGCGGACGCAAGATGTCAAAGACGCTCGGGAATGTCATCGATCTCCATGTCCTGCGCCGTTATTTCCGTGCCGATGCGGTACGCTATTTCTGCCTGCGCGAGATGGTCTTCGGTCAGGACGGTGACTTCACCTACGAGGCACTGATCGACCGGGTCAACGCCGATCTCGCCGACGGGCTGGGCAATCTCTCATCCCGGACGCTGACAATGATCGGGCGCTTTCGTGGCGGACTGATCCCTCGAACGACTGAGATCGGTGCCGGGCAGTCGGATATTGCCGATCGTGCTGCCGAGGTGAGAAAAGCAGTTGAGAGGGCAACGGTCGAATTTGAGAGAGAAT
>CAIKMY010000415.1 GCA_903828635.1 uncultured Acidobacteriota bacterium | reverse complement strand
TACCTCGAGGCCGTCCAGGCCGGCACGGACAGCACCACGATGATCACGGTCATCCTGGTGATCCTCGTCCTCAGAGCGCTGCTGCTGTTGACCGAGGGGGGGATGCGCCTGAAAATCGTGCCGCTCTTCTGGCCAATGGCCGCACTGGCGATGCTTGCAGCGGTTCAGTACTGGTCGCCGGGGCAGGGCTGGCCGATGACGCTCGATCGTTTCGCCACCGGGCAGGCGCTGACCAGGCTGATCGTCTCCATCATTCTTTTCCTGCTTCTCGTTGAGAGGCTGAACACTGATGAGCGCTGCCAGATTGTCGCGCACGTTCTGCTGGCTGTCTGTGTTCTGATTGCCCTTGTCGGCATCGGTCAGAGCTTCATTGGCAAGGCCCTCTGGCAGCGGGGCTCGTTCGGTCCCTTTGTCAATCGCAACCATTTCGCCGGCTTTCTGGCGATGGGCGTCGGACTTGCCGGAGGCTTTCTGATCGGGCGGGGCATCCGACGTGAACTGCTCGCCGTTTATGCCAGCTCGCTGCTGATTCTCTGCGCCGGTATTCTGCTTTCAGCCTCACGGGGCGGCGCAATGGCCATGGTTGCCGCGATCCTCTTCCTCGCCATCGTCGCCCTGCCACTGGCCCGGGCGCAGACGCATCGTCGCGGCATTCTGCTGCAATCAGTTGGCGCTCTCCTGCTTGGCGCGGCAGCGATCTTCGGCTCACTCTATCTCGTCGGCTCTGAGGGGCTCGTTCGCAACCTCTCACAAACCTCGACCGAGGTCGCCTCTGACGATGGCCGGCTTCCCGTCGATGAGCGCTTCAGCCGCCGCGATATCTGGAGCGCCACCGTCAACATGATTGCCGATCATCCGTGGTTTGGAGTCGGACTGGGAGCTTTCCCCGTCGCCTATCCGCGCTATGATCCCGCTTCCGGTACCCAGCGCGTTGAGCAGACTCACAATGACTATTTGCAAATCCTTGCCGATACCGGGCATGTCGGCGGAGTCATTGCCATTGCCTTCGTTGTCATCCTCTTCGTCGGGGGATTGCGCGCTGCTCGCTCCGCTCATCGCCAGCGCCAGACGGTCATCCTCGGTGCACTCAGCGGGTGTTTCGCGATCGCGATTCACAGCTTCGTCGACTTCAACCTGCAGATTACCAGCAATGCGCAGCTCTTCATTGCTCTCGCTGCACTGACAGCCGCTGAGCAGCCGCGATCTGAGTAGCAGGCCCGCCGCCCTCAGAGGTTGCCGCGTCGAAGCTCCTCGGCAAGGTAATCGCTCGCCCGCCACGAGACTGCCGCAATCGAGAGGGTACAGTTCTTCTCCGGGCAGGAGACGAATGAGGCCCCGTCAACGACGAAAAGGTTCCCGACATCGTGAGCCTGATTGAAGCGATTGAGCACCGAGCTCTTTGGATCGATGCCCATTCGCGCTGTTCCCACTTCATGGGTTGCATCACCTGGCGGCGGTGGCAGCGTCCTCTGATAAGGGATGATCTCTGCACCCGCAGCGCGGAGGATCTCCTCCGCCGTGTCATACATCAGCGAGGCCATTTTCAATTCGTTATCCCGCCATCCGGCATGGAAACGAAGCTGCGGAATACCGTAACGATCGGTCAGTCCGTTCGGATCGATCTCACAATAGCTGTCGAATGAGGGCAGGCACTCGCCAAAACCCGCAAGGGAGACTCGTGCCGGCCCCTGTTCGCGAACCTTGCGCTTGAATCCCTCGCCGAAGCCGGCCAAACTTCGCGCGTAGCCCGGATACTTTCCCATCCCCGCCGATGGCTGATATTGCCACCCACGCAGCACCGACGATTGGCGTCCGCCCGGGATGTTGGTGTGACGCGGAATATAGATGTGTCCTCCCCCGGCCCCGTCATCATTGAAGATCTCTGTTGCCTTAAGTGAGGGAAACCAGCCCCCGACGAAGCCGGACTTGAAGTTGTCCATCAGATAATGGCCGAGCGTGCCACTGGAATTGGCCAGTCCGTTGGGGGCGTCATTCGTCTTTGAATTGAGCAGAATGCGCGTCGACTCCATCGCTCCCGCTCCGAGAATCACCACTTTCGCCCGCACCTCGTAACTCTGGCGGCTGGCCGTGTCGATGAACTCAACGCCGCGGGCCTTTCCCGTCCGCGGGTCGAGCTGCACTCGATGCACCGCCGCTCCCGTTCGCAGGGTGAAGTTTCGCCGCCCGATCAGCTTCGGAATGATGTGGTCGAGGCTCGAAAATCTCGATGCTGTCGAACAGCCATAATCGCAGGCACCGCAATAATGGCAGGCGGCTCCGACATCCCGATTCTTCATCAGCATCGCCTTGCGGATCGGAATGATCGGGATCCCTGCTCTTTGGCCTCCCTTCCGCAGCGCGACCTCGCCGCAGCGTGGCGGCGGCGTCGGTGCGTGATAGTTGCCGTCCGGTGTCACTGCCAGCCCCTCGCGTGTTCCGAAGACTCCCATCAGGTCTTCGGCTCTGTCGTAGTAGGGGGCAAGGTCGGCATAGCTGATCGGCCAATCCTCGCCGGCTCCATCCTGCATCGACTTCGGTTTGAAATCCCACTCCGCCATCCGCAGCGAGACTCGCGCCCACGTGTTCGTCCGCCCGCCAACCGCGTGAATCCGCGTCCAATGAAAATCGGTCCCTGGCGCGGTCGCGTAACGGTCAATCCGCGGATGGACGTAAAGATGCTCCGTGTAGGCTGAAACCTTCCAGAGCCCATCATACTGTCCGGGCTTTCCCAACCCGCGAAACGGCATCTCGTAGGGCCAGGAATGCTCCGTGTGAAAGATCTCCGACCGATTCCATTTCGGGCCGATCTCCAGCAGCAGTACGTTCATCCCACGGTTGACCAGAACGTGCGCCGCCACCCCGCCGGCTGCTCCCGAGCCGACGATGATTGCATCATAAACTGGTAAAGACTTCTTGATTTGCATGACCCGAAGGATACCAAAAGAGGGGCGTGGCTGTTGACTGCCAGGCCCCTCTCAAAGAAAAATTGATGATCGTTATGACCGCTGGCTTAAAATGTCAACTGCAGCCCGAGCTGGACATTACGTCCCGGTGCCGCACCGTTGATCGTTCCAAAGGCCACGCTGTTGAAGTTGGTGTCCGGGTTGTTCCACATCACCTGGTTGAAGAGGTTGAAGAGATCTCCCTGGAGTTGCAGCTTGAACCGCTCGTTGAGTGAAAACTTCTTGCGCAGCGAGAGGTCGGTCAGGAAGCGACCTGGTCCCTGAATCATGCCCACCCCCGAAGTCCCGCGTCGCGTATCCGGTACCTGCGCGAAGGCCCCGGTGTTGAACCATCGCGATGATGCCGGATCGAAGTTGCTGTTGTCCGCCGGGATTGCCCCGCCAATGTAATCCGCACGGCGTGAGCCGATCGAGCTGTTGCTGTTGACTGTCAGGTACTGACCCGTCTGCCATCGTGTGATCCCGCTCGCCTCCCAGCCGCCGATCGTGCTTCGCACGAAACCATTGCTTCCCTTGAAGAGGGGGGCACGGTAGGTGTAGGTCGTCACCAGAATGTGACGCCGATCAAAGTTGGTCGGACCATAATTGACCCGCCGGCTGAATGGATCCTCACCCACCGGCACACCATCCGAGTTGCCGCCGCCGCCGCCCGTGTCAGACAACGACTTCGACCAGGTGTAGCTTACCGAGAAGTTGACGTTGCCCTTGCGCTTCGTCGCGTAGAACTGGAATGCATTGTAGTTCGAATTGGCGTCCGACAGATACATGTTGATCGTCGAGAAGCCCTTGTAGGGGCGCATCGTATTGAACGCCTTGCGCTGTGCCGCCGGCAGGGCCGCATTCGCGACCAGCGTGTCGAAGAGCGGTGCGTTGATGTCCGGACGACGCAGCAGGTGTCGGCTCTGGTTGCCGACATATGAGACCTCGGCGAAGATCCCCAGCGGCAGTTCGCGCTGCACGCTCAGGCTGTAGTTCATCGTCGTTGGAATCTGCAGGTTCGAGGCAATCGACTCGATCGGCCCGAATGGTGCCAGCGCCGAGGCTGTTCCTCCCTTGATGTTGCTCAGATTCCCGTTCTGGTACTGTGCGCTGTCGAGGAACGGAGGCACGTTGACCATCGAGAAGATCAGATTGCCCTCCGGCTTGTCGAAGAACATCCCGAATCCGCCTCTGATCGCCGTCTTGTTGTCTCCCGTTGGCGCATAGGCAAAACTCAGCCTCGGTCCAAAGAGGTACTGCGGCTGGTAAAGGCCGCGTGGCGCTCCCGTCGGCACCAGCTGAACACGCGGATCGCTCGCCAGCGGTACTCGTCCGAGCTGATCCTGCGGAACTCCTGAACCGGCACGCACCAGCCCGTTGAAGCGGAACCCGCCCGCCGCCGGATCGATCAGCCCGTTGTTGAGCACGGTTACCGCCCGCGCCGGATTGTAGTAGGCCGGATCGAAGGTCGCCATGTTGTTCTGCTGCGTGTAGGTCGGCAGGCCATACTGGAACCTCACCCCCGCCTCGACATTCAGCCGACGGGTCACCTTCCAGTTATCGAGCCCGTAGGCCTCGTACTGCGTGAAGCGGAAGAATCCAACCGGATCGTCCTCCGATTCGTTGTAATTGAAAAAGTTACCAAGCAGCGCGTCCGCGAAGGCCTGCCCGGTCGTGTTCGGATTGCCCGTCGTCTGGAAGCCGACCGCCCCGGTGTAGACCGGGCGCCCATTCTGATCCTTGCGGTTCCGTATCCCGACCACTCCCGTCTTCACCGTGTGATTACCCTTGATCCATGTCAGGTTGTCGGCGATGGCAATGTCGGTCGTCGGTGAGAGCAGCGAACTGCTTGGCCCGGTGAACGACGCAAAACCGGCTACCGAGACGTTCGGTATCCCCTGCTCATACCTCCCGAACGGGAAGATCTGCTGGAACTGGAACCCGTAGGTCGAACGCTTCCAGTCCTCACCCACCGGCGGAATTCGCTGCCCGTTCCACGCCGCGTTGATCTTGACTTCATTGATCAGCGTCGGCCTCATCAGCCAGGTGTAGCTGAACTGGTAGCTATAGCCGGGGCGACGCCGCTCCGTCGGAATTGTTGGCAGTTGCGAACCAATGAAGACGCCATACGGATCGGTCAGCACGTAATCATCATGCAGGTACCGGCCGAAGATGTTGTGCTTCTCGTTGAATCGATAGTCGAGGCGGATGAACTCCTGGCGCACTTCGAATGGATTGGCCAGCTGGTAGATCGCGTTGTTCGCCGCGATCGTGTCGGTGTAGCCCAGTGCCAGCCCCTCCATCCGGGTGTAGACATTGGCAATCGCCTTGCCGTCTGCCGTCAGCCGGTTGGTTGGAATGATGTTGCCCGGGAAGCAGCCGGCCCGATTGGCTGGTGCCGTCGCCGTCGCCGCCGTGCAGGGCTGCGTGTTCAGCGGATCCCGCAACACACCGTCATCCGCCGTTCCCACTATTCCGTCAGCACCGCGCAGCCGCACGCTGAAGTCACCGGCGCGCTCCGCCCTCGTTGGCAGCGTCCGCTGCGCCGCTGTCGTTGATCGCCGAATCAGCTTCCACTCCATTCCCGCAAAGAAGAAGAACTTGTTCTTTTTGATCGGACCGCCCAGACCCCAGCCGAAATTGTTGTATCGCAGTGGTGCTCGTGGCTGCTCTGTCAGACCCTGCGCCCGCTGTGCCGCACTCAGTGCCGTGCGGTTGACGAAGAAATTGTTCGCATCCAGCTTTTCGTTGCGCAGGAACTCCCACGCACTGCCATGATAGGCATTGCCGCCGCTCTGCGTCACCACGTTGATCGCCGCACCCGAATTACGCCCATACTCCGCTGAGAAGTTTGACGTCTTGATATTTACTTCCTTGATGAAGTTGATCCCGACATTGTTGATCTGCGATCCATTGCTCCCCGAATCAAGGTTGTATCCGCCATCCACCGCCAGCGAATTGGCGTTCCCGCGGTTGCCGTTGATCGGCTGACTGACGCTCAGACTCGTCATCAGCTCCAACTGATTGTCGTTGAGCAGTGGCGCTCCCGGAATCAGCGTCGTCAACTGCAGATAATTGCGCCCGTTGAGCGCCAGATCCAGCACCTGCTGCCCGTCGATCACTCGCGCCAGCTCCCCTGATGTCGAGTTGACCGTCTCACCTGCCGCACCAACCACCTCGATGCTCTCCGTGATCTGCCCGGCTGTCAGCTTGAAGTCGACCGTCAGTCGCCCGTCTGCTACCAGATCGTAGCCCGTCTTGATCGATTTCTTGAAGCCTGCCTGCTCCACCGCCACCGTGTAGTTGCCTACCACGAGGTTGGTGACGACATAAAACCCTTCCTCATTGGTCGTTACCGTGCGCGCCTGCTGGGTCGCTGCATTGGTGATGATCACTGATGCCCCGGGAATCGCCGCACCCGTTTCGTCTGTCACCGTCCCGGAGATTCTTCCCGTGACCGTCTGTGCCGCTATCCCAAGGCTCATCAGCAGCAATGCCAGCGACATTGCTCCCGCCCTAATTAGTTTGCGATACATTACTTTCCTCCGATCGTCGCGTGTCTTGGTTCACTTAAGATAAGACAGAACTTACGCATAAAGAACTCTAACGGTAAGACCGGTCATTGCAAAACTCGGAACAATAATCGGATTGTTACCACTCCATTGACTAATCTTCAGTTAAGGCGTGAAAGAAAGCCTGAGTAATTGGATTTTCAGGACAGCCCTTTCCTGTCTCCTCTCGGCGTGAGACAACTCGGAAGCGATTCCAACGCGTAAGTTCTGCTAAAACAATCCCAGTAAGCAAGCCTTGAATTCTTTGTCAATTCAGAGGGACTGTGTCCCCTTTTACCATTATCCTTTTACCATTATCCTTTTATCTTTATCTTTTATCTTTATCTTTTATCTTTATATTGATATCTGAATATAGGTACCTATATCAAATTTCCCGATCATTGTTCAATGCCGGCAGGACTTATGCGTTGGATTACCATCGTGATGACTTCACGCGAAGACACGAAGAGAGGACCCTAACGAACCCGCCAGGGAACCCCGCTGATTGAGGTCCGCCGGCGCGTACTGATCCTGTCGATCAGCTCACCATTCAATAAAATTGGCATTCATGATGCCTGAACCCGACAATTTCCATCACTCTCCCGACTTTTTGGCGCTCTTCAGTTTTTCGGCATCAGGATGAACCTTGTAGAACGGGTCGAGTGGAAAGCATCCGGAGACAAGGCCGTTGCGGGGGGCCGTGGTGCAGTCGCTGAAGGTGCGGCAGATGGCCTTTGTCCGCAGCGGGCGCCCCTTGATGACATCATCGGGCAGGTCGGGATAGGCAAGAACCATGCGACCGAGGCCGGCGAAGTCGACCTGACCGGTGCGGACGTAGTGCTGGGCCACGTTGGGGAGCCATTCCTGGAGATAGGTGTAGCCTGAACCGACGACGCACATGTCGGGATAACGCTGCTTGAGCCGACCGGTGACTCCGATCTGACGGGCAACGCCGACGAGGGGATCCTCGGGCGGCTGATAGCCGTCTGAGGGAGGGAAGAGGGCCGGGCGCTGGATATGGGGATTGTAGTAGGGACTGCCGGCAGTGACGCAGACCAGTCTGATGTCGAGGGACTGGAGCAGGTCGAAGAAGCGAAACGTTTCGGTCAGGTCGATCTCCAGCGGATTGTCGGGGTTGGCGCCAAAGGCGTGGCGGTAGGTGCCCGCGAATGATTCGGGAACCCCGCGTTTGTCCTCACCCATTTTGAAGGGGAGCAGGTCGAAGGCACTAAGACGCACCCCGATGGCGAGGCCCGGAGCGTCACGGCGCATCCCGGCGACCATCTCCCGAAGGAAGCGGGTGCGGTTTTCAAAACTGCCGCCGTAGCGCCCCTCACGAGTGGTGGCGCTGAGAAATTCGTGACCAAGGTATCCGTGACAATGCTTGAGGTCGACAAAGCTGAATCCCAGACGCTCGGCGGCGATCCCGGCCGAGACGAAGTCACCGATCAGGTCGTCGATCTGACCATCGGTCAGACATGGCGCATCCGGCTGGATGCCGAACTTTCGATCGAGCAGCGGGTGATGGTAAAGGATTTGCGGTTCGAGCCGGGTCTTGGAGTTGGGCCGGGCGAAGCGACCGGAGTGGGTCAGTTGCAGGCCGACGAGGAGGTCGTCAGTCCTGCCGTAGCGCTGATGATGGGCGGTGACGAGAGATTCCCGCAACTCACCAAGTTCGCCGAGG
>CAIKMY010000414.1 GCA_903828635.1 uncultured Acidobacteriota bacterium | reverse complement strand
GCTGAATTGACGAAAACGATCTTACAGGATTTGGGTAGTAGCGTCTACTACCTGTTCAGGTAGTAAAATAGCCCCCGGCGACGAATCGGGAGGGTCAGGGCAACAATTGTACCCGAGAGAGGTGAGGAGGTAAGAGAGAGAGAGGCGCCAATGGCGATGGCACGCTGCTTCATTCCGTCGATTCCCTGCCCGGACTGCCCTCCTGAGGAGGGGCTGAGAGAGTCGGAAGCCGGGCTGGCAGGGAGACCGCGGCCATTATCGGAGACAACGAGAACGAGCGACTGGCCTGAGACGGAGAGATCGACCTCGACGAGTGAGGCGTGACTGTGGCGGACGATATTATTGATAATCTCCTTGAAGATCAGGAAGATCTGACGGCGGAGATCGAGTTCGATCTGGAGATTGGCCTCCGGGGCAGTGAAGCGCAGCACAATGTCGCGAGCCGAGAGGGTATCACTGGCAAAGCGGCGCATGCGCTGGACGAGATCAGTGAGGCGATCGCGACTGGGATTGACCACCCAGACGATCTCGTTGAGGGCATCGACCGCCTCACGGGAGGTGGCAGCGATCTTTTCGAGGCTGGCATCCTCCTCCGGAGGAAGAGTCTGAGCCAGGCGTCCGAGGCGTCGGCGAACAACCTCGCTGAGAATGGTAATCTGGGAGAGGCTCGCCCCGACATCGTCGTGGAGGTCGTTGGAGATCCTCGTGCGCATCCGTTCAAGTCGGAGTGTCTGGCGAGTACGCAACCACTGGATATAGCCGCCAAAGGCGAAGAGAGTACCGCCAACCGCGAGAAAGAACCACCATCGCAGCCAGAATGGGGGTTTAACGGTAAACGAGACAATTGCCGGAACGGTGCTGACAGTGCCGCTCCTGTCGATTGCCCGCACCTCGAAGCGGTAGCCTCCCGGAGCGATATTGGCGTAATTGATGGTGCGCTGCGTGCCACGATCCTGCCATGAGCCATCAACCGGGGTTAGCCTGGTCTCGTAGCGCAGGTTTTCACCCGGCACCGGGCTGAGACCGAGATAATCGATTTCAATTGGATCGTCAGCGATGCGGAGAACGGGAAGGTTGACACTGGTCTCTCCAAGCGCCGAGAGGTTTATGCGGGTGCCACGAACCCTGATCGAATCGATGAGAATTGTCGGCGGCTCAGGCCTGACCGGAGGTTGGGGGGTATAACGGGAGATGCCGAGCGAGGTGGCAAACCAGAGATCTCCTTTGCCGTCCCTCTCGATATCGTCGATACTTCCGAGAGCCAGCCCTTCGTCGTGGGTAAGATCGTGAAGGTGGCCGGTGGCGGGATCGAGCTGCTCGACACCCCGTGCCGCACCAATGTAGATCCGCCCGTTGAGATCCTCTCCGAGGCTCGTCACACGGTTGCTGCGCAATCCGGCGTTGAATGGGTTGAATTTAAAGTCCGGATTCTCTGCTGATGGATCCTCGACGAGAATCACACCACCAACGGTTGAGGCAATCCAGAGTCGGCCGGCGGAGTCTGTCAGCAGATCGAGGACGTTACCTTTCAGGTACTGGCCATCGTCGCCATAGTAATCGAACCTCCCGTCAGGTCGCAATCGGGCAACCCCGCCACTGGAGAGGGAGTTACTCAGCCCAAGCCAGATCGAACCGGATCGGTCCTCACCGAGAGCTGCCACCTGACGGTTGCCGAGCCACGTGGCCCCCTCGCGTGGCAGGATGTGATCGATGCGCTCAGTGTCGCGATTCCACCGATCGAGACTGCTTACCGATGAAGAGGTGCTGACGATCCAGATGTTGCCGTGCGAGTCCTCGAAGAGCCGAATGATATCCTCGCCGCCAAGTCCGGAGCGGAGATCATAGACTTGCTTTGGCCTTGCCCGTCCGAGCCCCTCGAAAGGCACATTACTCGCATAACGGAAGACCCCGCGCTGAGTCGGTACCCACCAGTCGCCGCGTGAGTCCCGCAGAATGGTCTGATTCCATCCGACCGTATACCAGGCAGTTGGCGGCAGGTTGGGAAGAATCCAGTTAAGCTGACCGCGGTCAAACCGGCCGAGCCGCCATTGATAGAGAGGAGTATCAGGGGAGACCTTCACCCCCTTGAGCCTCGAGGTCAGGGCATAGCCGGCAAAGAGCATTTGCCCGTCGTTATCAGTAAAGAGGGAGACGGCTGAGGCAAGACCGTCGTTATAACCAAAGGTCGTGAAACCGTTACGTGCCAGCTTCATGGCTCCGGCATTGGCTGTGCCAATCCAGATGTTCCCCTGCCTGTCGCCAACGAGACATTTGAGGTAGTAGTCACTCAGTCCATTCTCGATGGTATAGCCGGTGACTTCGGTATCGTTCCCGGCATGCCGGAGAATCGCGAGGCCACGGTCGGTAGCCAGCCAGAAGCTGCCGTCCTGCCCCTGCCAGATATCACGAATCCACGCCCCGGGAAGACCATCGGCACGGGTGAGCATTCTTTTGACCACCGGTCGATCGGGAACCGGCGACGAGACAAACCGGATCAGTCCTCTGCCGGTGCCAGCCCAGACCTGTCCCGTCTGATCAAGAAAGAGTCTGGAGACCTCGAGATCGGGCATGCCATTCGCTTTGCCGAAATGCTCGACGCGACCATCGGGCAGGAGCCTCGCAACCTCGCCACCGGAGAGACCGATCCAGGCAACCCCCTGAAGATCGACGAGCAGCGAGCGGACATGGTACCTGTTGCTTCGGGGATCGGCCAGCGGCGTTGGCTCAAGTCGGGCACCGTCGGGGCTGCCACGCTGCAAACGGTAGAGACCGGTTGCCGCACCAACCCAGAGATTGCCATTTCGATCTTCATGGAGATCCGTGACAATGGGTGATGAGGCGGTGTCGGGAAGCCGGTGGATAACAAACATCCTCGCGGAGTCACCGGTCTTCTCCCCGAGTGGATCGAAGCGTATCAGTCCGGCGCTGGTCGCCAGCCAGTATTCATGATTCGCCGTCTCGATCATATCCCTGACCATCCGCTGACGGGGATTGAGCTGCATCCCGAAACTGACAAAGCGATAGCCGCCAAAGCGCGAGATCCCCTCAGTCGTGCAGATCCAGATGAAGCCGTGTGAATCGGGCAGGATGCAATTGATACTGTTGCGCGGCAGGCCGTCAGTCGTCGAGTATGACTTGATTGGCAGCTGTTCGGCATGGGCAGTGCCGAGCCGGGAACCGAGCTCGGTCATCAGCAGTGGGGCAAGCAGGCCGGCGAGCGCGATCGGAGGCAGCCAGGCGGCCTTCGCAGCCGCCTGCAAGCCCCGTATTAACTGCAACGCCGATAATCCCCGAGCTCTCATTGCCCGTGCCTCCCGACCTCGCCCCCTGATTCGTCGGTGTCAGATCAGGGTTGCGGCATGGCGGAGCCGCTCGACAGTGCGAACATGACCCATGATAGCGATGATGTCGAACATGCCCGGTCCGACCGACTGACCGGTAAGCGCGGTGCGGGCGGCATTGATCAGCAGCCCGGCCTTGACCCCTTCCTCTGCGGCATACTCTCGCAGTGCCGCCTCCGTCGTCTGGTGAGTAAACTCCCCGAGCGCAGCATACCGCTCGGCCAGCCCGGGAAGAAGCCGCTTCAATGCCGGATCCTTGCGCAGGTTCTTCTCGATCGACGCCTGCTCATAGCTGAAATCGAGCGACTCGACGAAGTAGGGGCGCCCAAGTGTCGGGAAATCGGTCAGCAACCGGTAGCGCTCACGCAGCAGTGCGATCGTTTGCGCCAGCCACTCGCGCCGATTACCGTCGAAATCGTCCTGCCAGAGGCCCGCCCGGCGCAGTTCGCCCGTAACCAGCGGAACCAGATCATCGAGCGGCATCGCCTTGATGTACTCACCATTCATCCAGATCGCCTTGGGGTCGGTCCAGCTCTGCGGGTCACCCTCGGCAAAATTGAAGATCGCGTTGGATTTATGAATTGCGTCGAGGCGAAAGACTTCGAGCATTCGCTGTCGCGAGAGGACTTCGCCACCCGGCGGTGTCCACCCAAGCAGCACGAGAAAATTGAAGAAGGCCTCCGGTACGAAGCCGCGATCGCGATAGGTGGTGATGCTGACAATCTCCCCGTGACGTCGCTTTGAGAGCTTCTCGCGGCCTGGCGCCAGAATCAGCGGCAGATGAGCGAATTGTGGCGGCTCAGCGCCCAGTCCGCGATAGATCAGGATCTGCTTGTGCGTGTTCATCAGGTGATCCTGACCACGAATGACGTGGCTGATCCGCATTGTGATGTCGTCAACGACCACGCTCAGATTATAAAGAGGATAACCATCGGAACGCATCAGTGCCAGATCCTCGATCTCGCTGAAATCGCGCTCCTGCCGACCATAAATGATATCTTCAAAGACCGAGCTTCCCGCCTCCGGCACCCGGAGGCGAACAACAAACGGCTCGCCGGCAGCCGCGCGTGCCTTCGATTCTTCCACCGGCAGATCGCGCCACGGATTGCGCTCCTTCCCTTGCCGCGCGGCCTCTGACACCTGCCGCTTGATCATCGCGTCGTCACGCTCCTCCTTCGGCGTGAAGTCACGATAGGCCTGACCATTGGCCAGCAGACGGTCAACCGCCTCACGATGCTTGTCGATGTAGTCCGATTGAAAGTATGGCCCCTCGTCATAATCGATCCCGAGCCACTCCATCCCTTCAATTATCCCGCGTACCATCTCCTCGCTCGACCGCTGCATGTCGGTGTCCTCGATGCGCAGAATCATCGTCCCACCCTGCTGTCGCGCGTAGATCCAGTTGAAGATTGCCGTCCGTGCACTACCCATGTGCAGATAGCCGGTTGGTGACGGCGCAAAACGTACTCTTACATTCATTTGCAATATCCTGAAATAAGTAATAAGGCCAGTGGAGACTGTAACAGCCGTCCCGATATCCGGAAGAGGCCGGCTTCAGGCATTGACGACCTCGCGCCTCCTGATGCCGGTTTCGGATCCGCCAATCGCCCTGTCGACAGCGAGGATCCCGTCAAGGTGATCAATCTCGTGTTGCAGCAGCTCTGAAAGATCGCCGCGAGCGGTGACGATTCGTGATCTCCCCTCGCCATCGAGGTAAGCGACATCGACTTCGAGGTGGCGATTGACGCGGACCAGCAGATCGGGAAACGAGAAGCAGTCATCCCAGAGCTCCATCGTCTCCGGACTGGCGCGAACGATCCGTGGATTGATCAGCGGTGTCGGGCCGAAACTCCCATCACGCATATCGACGAAGAGGAGGCGTTGCCCAATGCCGATCTGTGGTGCAGCAATCCCCCGGCCAAAGCCGTTCCGCAACCGGAAATCGGCGAGCGTTTCGCCAAGGTCCTCGATCGCCGCGCGAACCTCTGCGGCACCGACATCGACAATCTCCGCCGACTCGCCGCGCAGGCGCTGATCACCCAGAAGAAGAATCTGACGTACCGCCATGGTCTGCCCTCACTCAGAAAAGATATCAGCCGTTTTCAGTACCATCGCCGGCCATGATCGCTATTACCCGCGCGAGGTCGGCCTCGGTGTCAACGCCGATCGAGCGGTGAGCCACCGGAACGACCCGCAGCCGAAAACCATTCTCGAGAACCCGCATCTGTTCAAGCGCTTCAAGCTGCTCAATCGGCGTTGCCGGCCAGGCCGCATAACGCAGCAGGAATTCACGCCGGTAAACATAGAGCCCCGTATGCTTACGCCAGATGGCGAGCAGTCCCGGATCGGCCTCGACCGCCGCTCGCAGCGAGCCATGCGCCAGCATCGCCGCCCGCGGAAATGGTATCGGCTGACGCGAAAAGCAGAGCGCATCCCCCTGACGATCGGTAATCACCTTGACGACGTGCGGGCTCAGGAGATCCTCAACCGACCCGATCGGCTCACTGGTTGTCGATATGACAATCGAGGGATCGGCCAGCAACGGGGCGACCGCCGACTCAATCGTCTCCGGCTCGATCAGTGGCTCGTCACCCTGAATGTTGACGATGATCCCGGCCTCGATGCGCGCGGCAACCTCCGCCAGCCGATCGGTTCCGGTCTGATGGCTCGACAGGGTCATCATCGCCTCACCACCGGCCTCGACGACCACCCGCTGAATCCGCTCATCATCAGTGGCGACAATTACCCGATCGATCGACTTCGCCACCTGAGCCCGCCGCATGACGTGCACAATCAATGGCGCGCCGGCAATCTCCAGCAACGGCTTGCCCGGCAACCTCGTCGATTGATAACGGGCCGGGATGACCGCTACCACTCCCCCTTCTCGCGATTCCACAGCCTGCCTCCGGGAACTACTTCCCTTTTGAGCAACAAATTATTAATATGACTCAGTCGATCATTTTGTTCCAGGAGAGAAGAGAGCGCAAGGCTCGGAGAGATCACGTTTATGGGTTTTGCAACGAAAGCGATTCATGCCGGCCAGGATCCCGACCCGACTACCGGGGCAGTGACCGTGCCCATCTATCAGACATCGACCTATGTTCAGGAGTCACTGGGCAGGCACAAGGGCTTTGAGTATGCGCGGACCCAAAATCCGACGCGCCTGGCACTGGAGAAGAATCTCGCCGCCCTCGAGGGCGGGCACACCGCCCACTGCTTTGCCTCGGGAATGGCGGCGATCGACACGACAATGAGACTGCTGCGTGCCGGCGACCACGTCATTGTCTCGGAGAATACCTACGGTGGAACTTACCGCCTCTTCGAGCGCGTCCTCACCGGCTTCGGCCTTGAGTTCACCTACGTCGACACCACTGAGGCCGTCAATGTCGAGCGGGCCTGGCGTGAGAAGACGCGGATGATCTTTCTCGAAACGCCAACCAACCCGCTGATGGCTGTTGCCGATCTTGAGGGAATTGCCACACTCGCCCGTGATCGTGCTGCACGGCTGGTCGTCGACAATACTTTTCTCAGTCCCTGCTTCTTCCGTCCGCTTGAATGGGGAGCGAGTATCGTCATTCACTCGACTACCAAGTATCTCAACGGCCACAGCGACAGTGTCGGCGGTGTGGTCGTCACCTCCAATCCCGAGGATGCCGAGCGGATCGGCTTCCTGCAAAATGCCGTTGGTGCCATTATCTCTCCATTCGACTCCTTTCTGATCGCTCGTGGCACCAAAACACTCGCCGTGAGAATGCGGCAGCACGATGAAAACGGACGCGCTGTCGCCGCTTTTCTGGCTGAACATCCGAAGATTGCCCGTGTCCACTATCCGGGATTGCCGCAGCATCCGCAGCATCTGCGAGCACGGCGGCTCTTCTCCGGCTTTGGGGGAATGATCGCCTTTGAATTGAGTACTCTTGCGGCGGCGCGCCTGGTGTTGGATAATGTCAGACTGTGTTCATTGGCTGAAAGTCTGGGAGGTGTCGAAACGCTGATCAGCCACCCGGCGACGATGACACATGCCTCGGTGCCGATCTCGCAACGGGAGCGACTGGGAATTACGGATGGTCTCGTCCGTATTTCCGTTGGTATTGAAGATGTCGAGGATATCATCGCGGATCTTGACGCAGCATTGCATCTGATGTAAGCCGCATCTGCTATCAGCCGCATCTGGCCGCATCTGGTAGACATTAGATATATGATCGATCAACCGACCATCAACCTTGCACTCTATGCGCAGACGGATGTGGGCATGGTACGCAGTGGCAACGAGGATAACTTTCTGATCCTCGATCTTTCCACCGGCAAAAGCTGGACTGCGATTGAGAAGGAGCCTCCGGAACTGCTGACCTATTCCCAGGGATATTATGGCAGCCTGCTTGCGGTCTCTGACGGGATGGGTGGCGCGCTTGCCGGTGAGGTGGCCTCGCGCCTGGCGGTTGAGACGGTGCGTGACCGCATGTTGCAGTTGCAGGCCCATCCGGTCTTCAGCCGAATATCCTTCCCCGAGCGTCTGCGAGTGGCAGTAGAGCAGGCCAATCGGCTGATCCACGGCGAGAGCCAGAGCAATCCGCTTCACAAAGGTCTGGGAGCAACCTTCACCGCGGTGGCCGCTCAGGCCGGTTCTGTCTTTTTCGCACAGGTAGGTGACAGCCGGGCCTATCTCATCCGTCGCGGAAACATCCACCGGGTCACCAAGGATCAATCGCTGGTGCAGCAACTGCTCGATGCCGGGCAGAT
>CAIKMY010000413.1 GCA_903828635.1 uncultured Acidobacteriota bacterium | reverse complement strand
GGAAAACAGGCAATCGAAAAAGACAGCAGTACCAGATGATCCTGTCCCGGCGAGGTCGCTGACGATGCCACGCGGCGTTCACGGGAGCTATGAAGCCGGCGAGGGCTGTTCCACTGCTTATGGCCCCGGCTACCAGACCTATGGACAGGATGGTCAGGGGGCCATCCACCTTCGGGAGATCTGGCGTATCGTCCGTAAGCGAGCCAGACTGATTCTGGCTGTCGCGGCTCTGGCCGCCTTCATCGTCACTATCGAAGTTCATCGCACACCTTCAATTTATCGTGCCGAAGCCATACTTGAGGTTGGCGAGGAATCATCATCTCTGGCCGGCAACAGCGAGCGGGCTCGTCCGGTCGATGAGTCAAAAATGATCAGAGCGAGAAAGGTGATATTCAAAAGCCGTCCGGTCCTTGAGGACATTGCCTCGTCACTTCTTCTGGACCAGAATCCGGTCTTTGTTGAAAGCCTCCGCAAGCGGTCAGTCTACGAGGCAATACGTGACATCTATTATCAATCGGCAGGGCGTATCTCCAGCGCCCGCGAGGTGCCCGGTGGCGTCACTGAAGCCACCAACAGCCAGCAAGGCGGGCTGCACGAGTATACCCCGGAAGAGAGTGCCCGGCTGGCTTCCTCTGTCGATATTCTCAGGCAGAAGCTGATTGTTGATACTGTCGATGACACCAATATCATTCAAATATCATTCGATCATACGGATCCCTTTCTTGCGGCAACAATAGTCAACACGGCTGCTCAGAGCATCATTAACCGCCATTTCAGAACCAGCGTTGCACGCTTCTCAGATAAGTCGAACTGGCTCGATCGGTCCACCAGAGAACTCAAGGCAAAGGTCCAGGAGTCTGAAACGGCTCTTGCCGATTACAGCAGACGCAATGAGATCTTCTCCTCTGAAGAGAAGCAGAGCCTGACCACCGAAAAACTGACCAGCCTCCACGGACAGGCAATGCGTGCTGAAATCGAACGAATGCTCAAGCAGTCTCTTTATGAGGATGTTCAGGCTGGCCGCCTCGAACAGTTGCCCGAGGCTTTCGCTGATCAGAAGACCGCTGCCCTCCAGTCGGAAATTGGCAGATTACGTGTCATCGAGGCTGAACTCGGCGTCAAATTTGGACCTGAAAACCCACAATTGATTCAGGTCAGGTCGAAGATTGATTCGATCCTTGTACAAATCAGGGATTCGCGAAAAAATCTTGAAGAGAAATTGCGAGCCGATTACGATCGCTCACTGCGCGATGAGCGGGCATTGAAGACGGCACTGAGCAGGGCCAAATCCGAGGCTGTCCAGCAGAACCAGGCTTCAATCCAGTACAGTATCCTCAATCAGGAGGCGGAAACGGCCAGAACTCTCTACAATGACTTTCTGCAGAAGACAAAACAGGCGGAACTGCAGCTGGCTGAACAGTACAACAATATCAGAATTATCGAGCCGGCGACGGTGCCCGTGACCCCGTCCGGCCCGCAGAGACTCCGAACCATTCTCATTGGGCTCTTTGTTGGTCTGCTCGGGGCGATTGGCCTCGCCTTTTTTCTTGAATATCTCGATAACACCGTCAGAAGCGTCGAGGATGTTGGCAGGCTGGTACAATTGCCCACGCTCGCTGTCATTCCCTCGATTCCTCCGATTGATCAGCGCTCGATCACCTCACCGCGCCGTGACAGCAAGGCTTTTCCACCAGAGCCTCACGACACGGTAGCTGCCACTGGTGCATCAGCCGCCAGACGCTCTGTCAGTCTGGTACCGACCGATCGCGTCTCGACCGTCATCGAGGCGTACCGCATGCTGCGCACCTCTGTCCTGCTCTCAACTGCCGGCAGACCACCCAAAACAATTCTTTTTACCAGCGGTCAACCCGGAGAAGGGAAGACGACCACGGCCATCAACACGGCAATCGCGCTGGCGCAGCTTGGCGCTTCGGTGCTGCTGATTGATGCGGATCTGAGACGCCCTGCCGTTCACCGCGTCTTTAATCTTGAGCCCAATGCCGGGCTCTCGACCTGGCTGTCTCGCAGCAACAATATCGACGACCTCATTCAACCACTGCACGTTCCCAATCTGTTTGTTCTTCCCTGCGGTCCGATTCCATCCAACCCCGCTGAATTGATCAGCTCCGAGAGGATGCGAAATCTGATCAGGGATCTGTCTTCCAAATATGACCACGTCCTCGTCGATTCACCTCCACTGGTCAGTGTCACGGATCCGGTTATCCTCTCGACGATGGTTGAAGGGGTCATCCTTGTCGTCCAGGCCGGGCGCAGCACTCGTGAAATTGTGCGACGTGCCCGTCATGAACTTTCAAGCGTCGGGGCCTGCGTCTTCGGCGTTGTCCTCAATAATCTTGATATCGAAAAGGAGGGCTACTCACGGTACCCTGCATATGGCGGTTACTCTTATCCCTCACTAAAGAGACCGGATTCCCGGTCAGATGAAAAATGAGACAAGGGGGGCGGCAGATAGTCACGCCGACTCCACAGTCCCGGATCAATACTCGCGCCACACCCACAGTCCGGGGAGGGATCATTGCACTGGAAAGATTTGCCCGGTGAAGGGCAACCTGCCTGTAGCAAATTGATACTAACCTCTCCTGGGAGCAATATACCCTGACAACACGATAACTATATAACTGAGGTTATTGCCGATGGCCGAAGAAAAGAACAATGCCGGAAATTCATCAATGCCCCCATCCGTGCCCCCATCCGTGCCCCCATCCGTGCCCCCATCTGTGTCCCCGAATGTCAGTAACGACACGGTGCTCATCAGGCAGAGTGCCGCCTCCCCACCAACCACGATGGATCAGATTGCCTACAGTGGATACCCTCCACAGACAAGTGAGACCGCACTGGATCCACGCGAGATCTGGCGTAAAATCCGGAAGCGAAAGCACCTCATTCTGACCATTCTCCTTCTATCCACCACGGTTGTCGCCATCGAATCGTTTCGCAACAAGTCCTACTATCGGGCGACAGCCAGGATTGCACTTAACGATACCAGGACTGATCTGAAGATTGGCGACTATATAATTGGCGGCAACAGCAAGGAGCGGATCAATACTGAACTTCTGTTGCTGACAACCTACCCCCTGCTTGAGGATGTGGTCGCCACTCTCGGTCTTGATCGTCAGACACAACTGTTGACGCCAGGCAGGAAGTCGGTTACCGAGTCGGTCGAGACCATCTTTTCAACGATCTATCCTCATCAGGGGGCTTCTCAATCCGGCTCGATATCAACTCTCTCCGACACCAGCGGTGTCTTTGCCTCCGGCGAGCGGTCTGCTGAGGAGAAAGCCAGACTTGCCCCCTATGTCGAGGCGCTCAGGGCAGGGCTCACTGTCGATCAGGTGCCCAATACGAGGGCAATCGAGATCTCTTTCACCCACCCCGATCCGGAACTCGTCTCCCGCGTGGCTAATGGCGTTGCCAATGTCTTCATCAACCACAGCTTTGTGCAAAAAACTGAAAACTTTACCAATTCCGTCAACTGGCTTGATCGGACTACCAGGGCACTGCTCGCACAGGTCGAACAGTCCGAACAGGCCCTCGCCAGCTATGCTGTCAGTCATGATATCTACAGCAGCCCGCAATCCCAGGACTTCGTCGGTGAAAAGCTGGCCAATCTCTATGGGCAGGTTCTCAAAGCTGAGACCGACCGGATTCTCAAGCAATCGATCTACGAGGAGGTGCGCAAGGGGCATCTTTCCCAACTCCCTGAGGCCTTTTCAGATACCCGCGGCGCGCAGCTGCGCGCCGACCTCAACAACCTCCAGTTAAAGCAGGCTGAACTCAATGCACGGTTTGGTCCGGAAAATCCGCGGATTCTCGAAATCCGCCAGCAGATCAACGAGATTGAGAACCTCATTGCCGAGGGCTCGCGCAACCTCGAAGAGCGATTGCGTGCCGACTATGAACGCGCTGTTCGTGAGGAGTCCCTCATCAGAGAGTCCCTCACCAAAGCCAAGACTGAGGTCGTTGAGCAGAATCAGGCGGTCATCCAGTTCAATATTCTCAAGCAGAAGGCCGACACGGCAAAATCGCTCTACAACGATTTTTTGCAGAAGACTAACCAGGTCAATCTGCAAAAGGCTGACCAGTACAAAGACCTGCGTCTGATCGATCCTGCACGAACTCCATCTCATCCAGTCGGCCCTCAGCGGCTGCGTGCCATTCTCGTCGGGGCTCTTCTCAGCCTCATCACTGGTATTGGACTCGCTCTGCTGATCGAGCATCTCGATAATACGGTCAAAAGCATCGATGATGTCCTTCGTGTCGTTCAGTTACCGACACTTGCCGTCATTCCCACGATGACCATTCAAACACTGCGAAGCCTTCCCGGACGTAATGCCGCCCTCTCCCGGGAAAAGGATAAGCATTACAGTGCCAGCAGTGGAACCATTGTCACGAATGTTGCCCGCATCTTGCCGCGCGGCCTGCAAGGGAAGGGAGGCCGACTGGCGACGCTCGATGGTCTCTCGTCGATCGTCGAAGCTTACCGAATGCTGCGCACTTCGGTCCTTCTCTCCACCGCTGGCAAACCGCCCCGAACCATACTCATCACCAGCAGTCAGCCCGGCGAGGGGAAGACGACGACTGCCGTGAATACCGCCATCTCTCTCTCTCAGCTTGGATCCTCAGTTCTCCTGATCGATGCTGATCTCCGCCGCCCGACGGTTCACAAGACATTCAAACTGCCCCAAACTCGCGGCCTCTCAAGCTATCTGTCAAGCAACAGCGACGTCCAGAGCCTGATTGTCAAGCTGCCCCTGCCCAATCTGTCAGTGCTCCCCGCCGGCCCGATTCCACCCAACCCTGCTGAATTGATCGGATCTGACCGGATGCGCGAACTCCTTCGAGTCGCCTCAGAAGTCTATGATCACGTGATTATCGACTCACCCCCGTTGATTACCGTCACCGATCCGGTTATCCTTTCAACATTGGTTGATGGTGCGATCCTGATAGTCCATGCAGGCCGCAGCACAAAAGATCTGGTGCGTCGGGCGCGCCAGGAACTCTCCAGCGTTGGTGCGAGAATCTTTGGAGTT
>CAIKMY010000412.1 GCA_903828635.1 uncultured Acidobacteriota bacterium | reverse complement strand
TAGTAGACCATCAACCGGTAGAACTCATTCTCAACCTCGCCAGGTGTACACTCGACATCACGAACCAGGATCGGCTCACCCCGGCGAACAACAATCAGCTCAAAACCCCGAGGGTTGACGCTAATCAACAGCTGATCTCCGCCGCTGTATTCACGTCGCAGCCAGGAGAGCTCACCAATGGAGCGCGGAGTGATCAACCCGGCCTGCCATCCAATCTTCTCAAAGATTGCCTCAAACTGGGTGAGCACCGTCTGGTGAACTACCCCGATCAGCCAGTGGGGGGATCCCATCTGATCGCTGAGGGGATAACGACTGATCCGCAGTTCGTCGAGCTGATAGCCCGATGCCCGCTCGATTTTCCAGTCGACGAGCTGGGCCATTTCAGCCTTTGAAGATGGAACGCTATCGAGCGCGACCACAAAAGTCCTGGCGCTCCCCGCCGGGAGGGAGACGCTGAGGCGCCCCATCCGGCGTACCCCAGCCTGGTCAGCAAGCTGTTGGAGATACTCCTGGAACCTGACCTCATCCTTAATGTTGGGCTGGTCAAAACTGGCCTGAATCAGTCCTGGTGGCAGGCTTATCACACCGGCGCTCGTCGACTCATACTCTCCACGGCGGTTCCGGAGCGCGACAAAGACCAGACTCGATTCACTTATCGAAAGCGCGCGCGGCGGCATTGAAGGCTGCACGAGGATATCTGCTAGACTGGTGATGATAGAGGGTAATTTCATATTTTGTCGCTACTGCGCCAGCATCACGTGGTATGTTCGGCCATCGCCGGTCGTGGCCCGCTAGCCGACAAGCTACGGCGCCTTCCTGGCTTCAATATTGGTTATATGGCTTGCCAGTTGAATCGATCCCCTCGGCGGTGCTCTTCACGTCACCGATTCCGCCGGAACCAGAGGCGTTGTCGGATGGCGCTGGAACCTCCGACCACGGACACTCCTGACAGACTGGATCTTTTGGAATCTCTCGGAGATAACCACTCGTCACCAGCTCCTCGAGTGAGGCGGGCGGCTTCTCCTTGTCGGTTGTATAGTAGTCAATCGCCCGCCGCATCGTCCACAGATTTTGCTGCAGAACAACCTCGCGCGCTCGCCGCAGGTGCGCCATGTAACGTGGTATCGCCACGGCCGCCATTATCGCGATGATCACCATCACGATCAGGAGCTCCATGAAGGTGAAGCCCCGTTCGGAAACACGGCGAGATTTATAAACTGCCATCCCCGGCAATCGAACGTTGCTCTTAACCTGCGACATAACTACCAGTCCTTATATTGTGTCTTGCCATCAAGAGATGTGCCGGGAGCCTTGCTGTATACATCAAAGATATTCTCTCCACCCCACGAAGTCGAATCGGGCTCGTCCTGCAATGAGCGAAGTCCCCACTCCGCCTTGCCGCTGAAGGGGTCCCTCGGTATCCGGCGCAGGAAGCGTATTGTCGCGTCACTCTTGTTTGGCGGGTGTATTCCCTCGACCAGAGTGTCGAGGTCCGGCGGATAGCATTCATCGTTGACCTTCCGGTCGAGAGGACCAACCTGTCCCGCCTCACAAGCCTGCTTGTACGCATCGATCCCCTTACGAATCTCTCGCAGGTTTCTCCGCAGCTCCATCTCCCGCTCACGTCTTATCATATTCCTTGCAATCGGTACCGTCCCGGCGGCGAGAATCGCGATGATGGCAAGT
>CAIKMY010000411.1 GCA_903828635.1 uncultured Acidobacteriota bacterium | reverse complement strand
TGGCCTGACGGTGGTCGGCCTCGCCCCACAGCTTGCCGAATATTTTGGGGCTGCCGGTGGAGGGGTGCTGATCACTGAGGTGCGCACCGGCAGCACGGCTGATCGCGCGGGATTGAAGGCTGGCGACTGCATACTCCGGATCAATGGTGAGGCGGTGGTCGCACCGGCTGAATTCAACCGGCTGATTGAAGACTCATTGACCGCTGCATCCGGTGCGAGACCAGCTGAAGTTAATATTTCAATGGTTCGCGAGCGAATGGTTCGCAGCCTGAAGCTCGATCTCTGATCGCTGACATCTCGTCACATCAGGGCTTCGGGCTCTTTGCCTTTCGCCGCCGTGCCGCCGTATAATCCGGTTTTCATGTGGCTGGTCGGCCTCTTCGTCGGCTGCATACCGACGGTGCAATGCGGGTTCATCCTGCTGGAAATTGTTCAAACAAGCAGTGTTTATCAGGTTTTTAACGAGAGGGTCAAAATGAAATCAATCGCGGTGAGTGTCTGTCCGGTTAACGGGGTGGTGATCCGGGCGGTGGCAGGGTTGGTAATGGCAGGTATACTGACGGTCGGAGGGCTGGCTCAGGCTGATAAACAGCCCCAGATCTCTGAGGGAGAGCGCAAGGCGGTGGAAAAGATAAACACTGCCAAAGATGCCGAGGCAAAAGTTAAGGCCGCGGCTGAATTTGTGAAGAAGAATCCGAAGAGCGCCATTCGTGGCAGGGTTGCCGGCTATGTTGCCGAGGAGGTTCGCCGTGCACAAAACCCCCAGCAGATTGCCTCACTTGCCCAGAACTTCATTACTGTCTTCAACACTCCCGAGGAGGGTGATCTGGTCAGACCGACGCTGATCGATGCACTGCTCAACACTGGCAAGTATGACGATGCCCTCAATGAGGCCGCCCAGTACCTGCAGCGCCACGCTGATGACGTGACCGTTCTCATCTCGGTCTCGTGGACGGGGGCCAACCAGATTCAGAAGCAGAGTGCTTCTCCGAAGCTCGCCCAGGTTGCCAATGAATACTCCTCCAAGGCTGTCGAGCTGATGGAAGCCGACAAGCGTCCCTCGTACATGGATGAGAAGGCCTGGACTGAGTACCGCAACTCATGGCTGCCACGTCTCTACCAGGCTCGCGGCCTGATGCTCTATTTTGGCAACCAGAAGTCTGAGGCCAAAGACAACCTTGAGAAGGCAGCAGGCCTTGAGCCTTATGATAGTTCCACCCTGATGATGCTTGTCAACATTACCAACGAGGAGTATCAGGATCTGGCGAAGAAGTATCAGACCGAGAAGAAAGCGGCTCTCCTTGACAAGGCGGTCGAGAAGATGGATGAGGTCATTGACTGGCTGGCGCGTGCCGTCGCGGCGACCGAGGGCAATGCCCAGATGCAGCAGAGCAATCAGCAACTGCGTGAGAACCTTCAGGCTTATTATGGCTTCCGTCATGAGGGCAAGACGGATGGCATGAATGAACTGATCGAGAAGTACAAGAAGAAATAACTATCATTGTCAATTGCCCGGGATGGTGGCCGCAATCTGGCGACTACTGTCCCGGGCAGCCCTTACCTGCTGAGCAGCGGAAAAAATCTCCCCTCCATCTTCTCTCCCCTGGCAATCACCGGAACACCCGCAAGAGGTGCTTCATTGCTGTTGGAGCAGACGCCATCACGAAAAACGTTGATCACCGTTGCCCGCCGCGGCCTCTCCGTGAGGTTGGCATAAGATCCGTGGATCGTCCGTGCGTGGTGGAAAGTGCATTCCCCCTTTTTGAGAGGTACCGCGACGGGGCGGAAGGCTTCGATTTGTTCGGGAGTGAGCACCGACCGGATCGACTCCATTTCGCTGGTCAGTCCGGTAATTGGCAGATCCGGCCAGCGGTGGCTTCCCGGGATGTAGTGCAGGCAGCCATTCTGCTCGTCAGCATCGTCAAGCCCGATCCAGCAGGTGAGATGGGCAAGCGGGGTCGTTCGCGTCCAGTAGGAGTAGTCCTGATGCCAGGCAACGACGCCGCCGTGAAAGGCCGGCTTGCAGAAGAGCTGGTCGTGCCAGAAGCGTATCGGGCCACCGAGCAGCTGGCTTGCCGGGATGACAAAGGCCGGATGCCGGATCAGATCGTGGAAGCCGGGTCTGGCCCGCCAGGCCCCGAGGGCATGAAAGAGGATCAGCGACGGATCGGTCGATTCATTGGAATGATACTCATGGAAAAGCTCACGCTCGGGCGCTTCCGGGTTCATCAGCTCCCGCAACTCCGCCCGCAACAACTCGACATCCTCGTCATTGAGAATCCTGATCCCGGGAAGGTAGCCGTGGTTGTTGAAGAAATCGATCTGTTCCGGACTCAGCCCGCAGGCTGCGGGATCGATCGACGCACTTTTGAGCGTGCCAAGAGACTGGTAGACTGTTGAGAGGTCGGTCAAACTTAAACTCCCTTCGTTGATGGATTGTCGGAGGCATAGACAAGCAGAAATGCGGAGGAGTCAAATGGCGGGATCGATTGCCATTCATCGGCAAGCAGCAGCTCGACCCATGCGTGACCGCTGGTGTCAGGGTGGTGGCGTGAGAGACCATAGCAGATTCGTGCCGGTATCCCGTAGCTCTTGAGCAGATGCCAGGAGATGAGCGACTGTTGAGCGCAGAGCCCTTTGAAGAGTGGCAGCTTTGACACCGCGGCGGTGAAGAGCAGAACCTTCTCCGGTCGGCTGATTCGCCATCCCGCCTGTGCCACAGCGCCAAATGACTCTGCGGCGCGAATCGCCGGCAAAAGCTGCATCTTTGGTGAGCGATCACCAAGCAGTCTCCGCAGTCTCCACGCCGTGACGATCGTTCGCCAGAGCAGTGGATAATTCTCTCGCTCCAGCGCATATGAGGCAAATTTGAGGATGCGTTTTCCCATCGACAGCCTGTGATTTTGCCCCGCAAGCCGGCTTATTTCAAGCGTTCTTGAGGGGGAGTTGATGGAGAAGGTATAATCGTGAAAATGGAGAGAAAGCTGATGAGTGACAGCAACAGAGGGATCGGTTCAATGACTGGTGCAATGGCAGACAAGACAATGGCAGGCAGGACGAAGTGGGAAACAAGCGGCCGGCGCGGAAATGTGGCTGGAAATGTGGCCGGAAATGTGGCCGGAAATGTGGCATGGCTGCGTGCATCTTTCGGGCGTGGGGCCGCGGCGATTGCCCTGACGGTGGCCCTTGGAGTGATGGCGATTGCACAGAAAGGAGCCGTTGATTATGATGTGCGCCACTACCGCATCGAAGCACGGCTGACGCCATCTTCGCAGTTGCTGCAGGCGAAGACCGAAGTCACCTTCGTTCCCGCAGCCGAGACACGCTCGGTTGTTTTCGAAATGAATGGCGCGCTGACGATCAAGCGCATCTACCGGCCGGATGTGCCAGGCACACTCGCCGATCCGCTGGCGGCGGCCACTTCCGCAGTGACCCCGGTGGCACCTGTCAGGGGGGGGAGCAAGGGCGAGGGCAGGATTGATGACAACGACGGGAGGCCGCGCCTTGCAAGAGCCGAGACCGGACAAATTGTCAGGGCGGCAGCCTCGACGACTGCTACGGCACCTGCTGCCACTCCGGCACGCAAGCCATCTGCGGGGCGTAATAACGCGACAGTGCCCGGTCCCGGGCCGGAGCCGCCTGCAGCTGAGCCGCAAAGTCTCCAATTCATTCAGGACAGCCGCGAAAACATGAATGTTCGCGTTGATCTGGGCAGTGTCGCCCCCGCCGGCAGTGAAGTCAGGCTGGTCTTTGAATACGAGGGCGCACTCGAATCACCGCAGGGAGGGCCACTCCCCAACGCCAGACTGGCATTTGTCAGCGAGCAGGGCACATATCTCTTCTATGCGTCACGATGGTTCCCGTTTCACGACTACGCTGCCGACCGCGCAACCTATCAGATCAGCGTCGAGACACCAAAGGGCGACATTGTCACCGGCTACAGCGACAAGCCGATTACCCTCGAAACGAAGGTCGACCCCAAAACCAAACAGGAGAGTTCAGTCTACACTCTGACCAGCTCGACCCCGGTGCTTCCGGGCAGCCTCGCAGCCGGCAGGTACATCATTCGCTCAACCGAGGTCGGCGGGTTTGTTATCGATTTTTACGCGAAGGCCGGCGATGAGCGCTGGGCTGAGCATGCCTCGGAGGTCATTGGACGCCATCTCGAATTCTACTCATCCCGCTTTGGCGATTACGCCTTTGGCCGGAAACTGATCGTCGTCGAGACTGACGATGAAACACTGGAGACCTACTCCGGTGCCGGCATTCTCTTCGTCTCGCCGCGGGCACTGACCACCGGGCTTGACGAGAAACTGGCGCGTGAGGTTGCCTACCAATGGTGGGGACAGACGGTCGGACTGCGCTCCTTCGACGATACGATGCTCTCACAGGGGCTGGCTGAGTTCAGCCTGTTGCTCTACAACACCTCCGAGTCGAATGCGACCGTGGCGCGACAGGCGCTCCAGGCTGAACTGGAAAAGGCCCTCGCCTTCGAACAGTCGGCCTCGATTCGCAACGCGCCCTCGCAGCTCGATGATCAGTCGTCGGCCTTCAGATCGGTAGTCTTTTACAAGAGCGCGCTGGTCTTCAACATGTTGCGCCAGTTGATGGGGGCAGAGACGTTCGACAAGATGCTTCGCGACTTTTACGTCAAATTCTC